>JAPYTO010000440.1 GCA_029941865.1 Fuerstiella sp.
GGTGAGGTAGAGTGTTCTCAGGCTGGTCAGTCCTTTCAGGTGCACCAGCCCCGCACCCGTGATTTGCGTGCCCGTGAGAGAAACTGAGACTGCCTCGCCAGACTTTGGATCGAGTACGACTTCGCCCCCTAGCTCCTTGATCGCAGCAATCGCGTCTGACTGTGCATCCGGCGACGTTTCCTCAGTGGCGGCATCAGGCTCAGCCAGTGCTGCTGCCGGTGTTTCCTGAGTGGCGGCAGCAGCGTCAGCCTGTGCTGTCGGTGATGTAGCTGGTGCGCCAGGTGCAGGCTCAGGATCTTTGATCGTGGCAACGAGGCTTCCCCGGTCTGGCGAGGGTGGTGACTCAGAACCACATCCAACCAGAACCATCAAAGACAGCAAGAGAAGAAACAGTTTCATGTATGGGCCTCTGTTTGAATTACCTGTCACGTTTACCACCATCCTTCCTCGGCCTGGTCCGCTCCCGTCCTTCTTCCCGGACGCACTCGAAACACCTGCCACGCACCTTGTCTATTTCCAGAACGAGCCTGCGCCCGCATTTGCATTTCTTCGCTGCCATTGGATTGCTCCTGGGCATAGCGTGACGATTCTTCCGGAGGCATGCAATCGTCTGTCGGGAAGTCTCGCTCACTCCCCTGGTTGCCATGTGATGTGCAATCCTGTGTACTGGCGAATTGAACGGCTTGGTTGAATTCACGGGAGAGGGTTCTAGCAGGACTTCTCTGTCGTGCGTTCTTATGCGCTGGCAATCCAAATGGACCCCGCCGTGCCAACCAAGGACACAGCAGGGCATGACGACAACAATGCCGTCGATTCCATGCCTCAGTTTTCGACGATGAGCTCCGCCTTGGCACGATGCACATACTCCGCGACGGTTTTTCTCACGGGTTCGTGAATTTCCGCCGGGCAACCGTCCGCGATTTCCTCGGGCAGACTGCTCAGACGATCCAGGACCTGTGCGACGCATTCCGCTCGGTATTTCTGCACGTCTTCTTTTCGAATCAAACTGCGTTCAAGCCTGGCGTTTTTCAGCCGCATGCCCCGCGCCGTCTCGAGGCTCAGGAGGAGTCTCACGCGCTGCCGTTCAATTGTTAGCGCCTTCAGCTCAGCCTGGATCCAAGGTGCTCGTTTCTTTTGTTTCATTTACAGCCCCTGCCGGTTTCGCGGCTTTGTGGTGGTGTTGGAGTCTTGATTACCGCTGCGAAAGATCGTCCCGCCGAGCGTCAAAGTTCGCCGGTCGATGCTCCACCTGAACAGCGTCCAACGGTGCGTCCGCCGTCCACGTGTGACCGCACACGCCGTCACTGGGCTTCGTCGTCCGGGCGCACTTGTAGTACCGCTTCCGCCCTTTTCAGCGCGAAGCTCAGCCGGAAGGAGCGACTCCTGGTGAATCACTGCTCGTATTCCTGAATTTCTCCGATACCGGCGCGGACTGCTGGGCTCCATTTCCCCATGCCCGTGAGTGGGTGGAGATGATCGACGGGGCGGCGTCCGCTCAGCCGACAATCAATGTCGCCGCCACCGGCAACTGGCATGCCGGCCACGTTCCGGCACATTACGGGGCGATCTATCGTCGGCTGTTGCCGTAACGGGAAGCCCGGTTTGCCCGAACAATCCTCATCGTGGTCGCTGCCGAAATTGCAATCGAAAGATTGTCTGGAGGTGAGGAACGACCCCTGTGGAGTTGTGGCGATCCAGACTTGCTGGAAGCTGACGTTGCAGTGTCGCGTCATGCCTCCCAATGGCTGACACGACTCGCCGGCCGGGGGCTCCATCAGCATTTTGGCAGAGAATCCTTGAAACTTTGCGTTTTGTTGCCGCAAATCGTGACCTCGACGTCTCTGGTTATTGAGCAACGACGGTGTCACTGAAAGCTAAACGTGCAGACGAATTCCGAACTGATCCGGTCCATTCTGGCCGGCCATGACCATCAGGCGTTTTCATGCCTCGTGCTGCGTTACGAAAAACTTGTGTGGGCCAGCGTCTGGCCTGTCCTGCGTGACTATCACGCCACACAGGACGTAACTCAGGAAACGTTTCTGAAGGCGCACGAACATCTGAATGAACTGAGGGAGCCCGATGCTGTCGGAATCTGGTTGTGCCGGATCGCTCGGCGAGAAGCACTACGTACAAAAAACTCCGGTGTAGACACTCTACGGATGGACGACGTGGATCTGCCGGTTACGGCGCCAACGGTCTTGATTACAATACCAAACGCTGATTGAAGCCGTTGGCAGACTTCCTGAGCACCAACGGGTGGTCGTTGTGCTGCGTTATCTAAACGATCATACCGTCGCTGAAGTGGCCCACCTGTCGGGACGTCCGGTGAGCACAGTCACGAAGCAACTCTCGAGAGCCATCAAACGGCTGCAGGAGTTTCTCAGCAACCAACGTCCCAACGCGACCGTTTCTCCGTGTGAAAAGGAATGACCAATGTCAGGCAGCGAAATCGAACACCAGCTTGAGCGTCTGGGGCAGACATGGCCGGGCCAATCCGTGGCTGATCGCGTTGCAGAACGCCTGCAGGGAACTGCTCCGTCCATCAGGTCTCACCGATTGCCAACGCCCCTCCTTTATCGTGCGATTGGCGTCCTGGCGGCGACAATCGCTGTTGTTGCCCTGGGCTTCTGGCTTCGTATGCCGCAAACACTTCAGGCTGCGTTGCGACAGAGTTTGCAGGAGTCCAACAGCTGGCATATGACGTTTGAGGGATTTGACAATGGTGACGTCATGCGAGGGGAAGTCTGGTTTCACCGCGATCATGGATTCAGAACGGAATTGAAGGGCCAGGTGACAGTTGATAATGGCACCCAAAGCTACACGTGGTCACGGACTGGCGATGATTCGCCGGTGTTGCTAAGACCGAGTATGGACGGCGTCGCGGTGGTTTCTGAGATGTGCGACTTGTCGAACATTCCCTCGGACTGGAAGAAACAACGTCAGCCACAACTTGACCAGGAAGTTGACGGTGATCAGTGCCAGGCCTTCGTGCTGGGCCGAAAGGCGAATTCAGAAGGCGAAGCTCTGGACGCACGACTGGTTGCTTTGGTGGATCACCAAACGCGTCCGCGGCTGATGATTAGGCAGCGGCTTGTTCGCGGCGGATGGGAACAGCAGACGCGGATCACTGTGGACTACGAACGGCCCATTGGTGCAGCCGTGTTTGAACCGGACTATCCCCCGGATGCGACGGTCGTGAATGTTCAATCGGCCCTGAAGGGGCGATTCCCTTTGACTGAAGCCGCCGCGACTCAGGAAAAGAACGGTTTGATGTTTGCCGTTCACGATCTGATTCCGATCGATGATGGCACCTGGTACGTCGTCTCGTCGGTACGCGGCACACCCGAGTATCTGCAGAAGTATCCGCCCGTAAAGCGGCGACTGAATCTGAATCACACGGCTTTCGACGTCGCATGGCAGCTGGGATCACATGGTTCGGCTGGCAGCGCCACTCAGCTGCTGATGTTCAAAATGGAATGGCAGGGTGTGGAGTATCTGTGGCGACTGGTTTACTGGCCCCACAACGCTTCACAGACGCACGGCGCTGAGCCCGGAAAACTCCGTGTACCGCTTGGCGCTGGTCACATTCACCCCGATCGCCGTGGTTCCGGAGACGTGCAACTCCATACGAGTATCGAACTGGACGTGCCGATCGGTCATGCTGACAAGTCGACTCTGGAAGAGGTGATCGCCAAAGCAAGAATTGACATGCAACTGGTTAGCAGTGTCTTTGCAGAAACCGGTTCACTGTTGATCGCACGGTCAATGGACGAAAACGTCGTCCAGTTCACATCGTTTGACAAGATAACGGACGAGGCTTACGCGCAGGAACTTCGAAAGGCGCGCTGGCAAATGCAGACCGACAATTTGTCCGGTGCCGATCCTCCTGCTGATTGGGTTGCCACCATTTCGGACTCCAGCGACAGTGGCAGTGGCACAGGAAGTTTCTCTGGAGGTACAGGAGCAGAATTTCTCGATGATCCGTTGCCTCTGCCCGGGCGGGTATTCGGCGGCGTCGTTGATTCCGCCGAACGGCCTGTTGCAAATGCGACAGTAACAGTCCTGGTCAGACGCTTTTTGCAAGAGCAAGACGGGTTATATCAGGGGCCGGAGCCATGGTCGGCCATCACTGATGCCACGGGGCAGTATTCGATTGCTCCGAGCGGCACAATCAGGCCGAACCACGATGAAGTGCGAATCAAAGTTATTGCGAAAGGTTTCGCCGATGTACTGACGGACGACGATGAGAAAACTGTGTTCAAGGGGGCGTTGCCACGCGTCGAAATGCTTGCCGGCCGAAGAATCAAGGGGCGGCTGGTTGACAACGACGGCAAAGCAGTCGCAAAGGCGATTGTTCGATTTCAATTCGGCAACGAGGATCTGTCCGCCACCTGGGATTCGGGACCGTTCCCAGTCGACAAAGACGGCGGCTTTTCGTTGTCAAT
>JAPYTO010000441.1 GCA_029941865.1 Fuerstiella sp.
ACAGGAGCCTGCAATACAGGAGCCTGCAACACTGGTGGCTTTAATGCTGGTGGCTGGCACACCGATGCTGGTTTCTACGGCGGCTATGGTCACGGTAGCGGACAGCTTTATCCGTTTGATCAGCAGGACCCGTGGCTCCATGGTCAACACAAACGTGTCCCATCCTACGGAGGCTACAGCAGTTTTCGTCCGTATAATTATCGACACGTGGCCTCGCAATCGCAGATCGCTGCGAGTCTTGGTGTGGCAGCTGGAATGACATATTCGCAACAGTTCTGGAACCGATATCGCGAAGGCTATATGAACCAGAAACTCCATTCCCATGACTACGAAAACGGCGGATTTGCTCCGGCCGGTAATGCTGCGTATGTGCCACAGCGCCCTCCGTATTCTGCGGTGGGCTTTCCACAGGCACAGCCGCTTGTTCGCCTGCCGGCTCTGACGACACAGACGAGCTCGCCTCATTACAATTCGGCAGCACCAACGCAGCTTGAGCCGTCCGTACACGTCTACCCGTCGGGAGCTCTCAACCGATAGCGTTATTCGCCGCTCTGCGGCCGAAAATCCATGAGTGCAACAAACACCTTATCTTCCAGGCCTGGAAGATAAGGTGTTTTTGTTTACCATGTGGCGATGACACGTTTTACTCGGTGTTCCTGATTCAACGCGGTCATGAAGCATTGCCCAATCGTCAGTCAGCACACGGCGTCGACTGCATCGTGTTACGCTGACTTGTGGCCACGGCGAGCGTCTTTTTCCTTGCGAGGGTCGCTTTCCCACGAGCCCCACGCCCACATTTTATTCAAAAACAGCTCTCAGCCTGAAAGCCACGTCTTGAGTCGTTGTTTTGTGACGCGAGATTTGACCTTCTCTCTTTCCCTTCAGAAAAGACCGTTGTCAGAATGAAAATCGTTCGCCTGAAACTTACCGACGAATCAATTTGTTTTGCCGCACTGCAGGGCGATGACTCGTTTACTCGATTGACCGGCGATCTGTACTCGGGGTTAACACCCACTGACGAGCAGGTTTCCGGAAAACTGCTTGCCCCTCTGCATCCGGTTGACATTCTTTGCATCGGTTTGAATTACCGCAGGCACGCGGAAGAAGGCAAGGCCGCAATTCCAGAACACCCCGTGCTATTCATGAAGACCAGCACGGCGGTGCAGAATCCTGCTGACCCAATTGTTCTGCCAGGAAAGCTCAAGAGTCACAAAGTTGATTACGAATGCGAGCTGGCCGTTATCATTGGCCGGACGTGCCACAACGTGTCAAAGGACGATGCCCTGGACTATGTACTTGGGTATACCTGTGCCAACGACGTTAGTGCACGAGACTGGCAGAAAGAAGGGGGTGGCGGTCAGTGGTGCCGTGGAAAGACGTTTGCCACGTTTTGCCCGCTGGGACCACACCTCGTGACAGCGGACGAGATTCCGGATCCAAACACGCTGTCCATCCGCACCGTGCTGAACGGCGAAGTGATGCAGGACTGGAACACGAACGATATGATTTTTGATGTGCCAACGTTGATTGAGTTCCTCAGCGGCAGCACCATACTTGCGCCAGGCACTGTCATCCTGACCGGTACTCCTCACGGAGTCGGCGCGGCGCGCACGCCACCCGTGTTTTTGAAGGATGGGGACACGGTCAGCATTGAAATCGAAAAGATCGGCACTCTGACAAATCCCGTCATCGACGAAGCGATTTGATGCGTTCAGGGCGTCAGTTCTGTGTCAGTCCGGAAATCTTCCGGAGCTTGGCGCGCAAAAAACGACCGGTTGTCGTGAGGACCACCGGTCGTTTGCTGTTTTGCTTGCTGAGGCCAGCGGATTATTCGGCTGCTTCGGTTGCGGCTTCTTCTTTGGGAGCTGCGGCTTCTTCCGCGATCTCAAGATTTGGCACTGAGATCGACGTGATCTTTACTCGCGTGTACTTCTGACGATGTCCCGTGTGTCGACGGCTGTTCTTGCGGCGACGAATTTTCTGTACTTCCAGCTTCGGTCCCTTGTCTTCTCCGATGAGCACTTCAGCTTCGACAGAGGCTCCTTCAATCATCGGCGAACCGATAATACTGGGGCCACCGCCGTTCGCGATCAGAATTCGTTCGAATGTCAGGCTGGAGCCGACTTCCGCTCCGACGCGGTAGTCCACAGACAGCACATCGCCTTCCTGAATACGATGTTGGCGATTTCCATCTTCGATAACGGCAAACATTGGGAACTTACCTCGGTGAGACACTGACTTGGCGATAGCTCGGGCCGTCACGGCCAACAGGAGCAAATAGCAGGGTTTTGAACTCTGGAAACTAACGAACCGCGGAGTATAACGTGACTTTCGGATACTTCGAGTGGGAAATCTGACCCTCAGCGAAGTTCTCAGTCAGATTTTCCGGGGACGGGAATGCTGACGCGACAGGACCCTACGGTCAGCTGCCCATGGATACCGCTCGCCCGTCATCATCCTCGCAACTGACCTTCAGGTGTTCCGGAGCGACGTCCGAACGGGAAACAATGCTGACGACCACGTCTCGATCATCTTCCAGATTGATGATTTCCTTGCGTTTACGGTTATTCAGGTCATTGGCCACTCGGTCGTGAGTCTCGATGACGATCTTAGCCACGTCGTCATTGCTGGCCGCCGACATGACCAGTCGCATGACTTCAATCGTCAGGCTTTCCGATGTTTTGACCTGCCCGACGCCGTTGCAGCACGGACAGTCCTGGTAAATGCTGCGTCTTAATGACGGCCGTATCCGCTGCCGTGTCATCTCAATCAGGCCAAACGGGCTGATTCGCATGACGCGGGTTCGTGCCCGGTCACGGCGGACAGCTTTTCCAAGCGTACGTTCGACGGCCCGACGGTGTTTTTCGTCCCGCATATCAATGAAGTCGTTGACGATCACGCCGCCGAGGTCCCGCAGACGAATCTGACGAGCAATCGCTTCGGCGGCACGCATGTTCATTCGGTAAGCTGTTTCCTCCGGATCGTTGGCGACCCGAAAGTTGCCGCTGTTCACATCAATGGCCACCAGGGCCTCGGTCTGGTCGATGACCAGTGAGCCGCCGCCATCAAGAGGAACGTGTCGGTCCTGAATCTGAGCAATCTCGTCTTCGATTCCGTAATAGCCGAACAGCGGCTCGGGCTTGTTGAAACGTTTAACGCGATCGACGTGGGCAGGCATCACGATTTTCATAAACTCGCGAGCACGTTCATAGGCTGAATCTTCGTCAATCCAGACCGCGTCGATCTCGCCTGTGTAGATGTCCCGCATCGTGCGGATCATCATGTCGCTCTCTTGATAGATATCAACCGGCCCGGTCTTCTCCTTGATCTTGCCAACGATGGTCTCCCATAATCGCAGCAGGTAGTTCAGGTCGCGTTTCAGGTCGGCTTCGTCCCGGTCAACGCCGGCCGTGCGAACAATAAAGCCCAGGCCTTCCGGCGGACGAATATTTCGCATCGCCTGACGCAGTTGCCGCCGCGCCCGCTCGTCATTGATCTTCCGGCTGATTCCGACTCGCGCGAGCCCGGGCATCAGGACAATGTAGCGGCCTGGGATGGAAATGTACGTGGAAAGTGTCGGCCCCTTGTTGCCAATGCCTTCTTTGATGACCTGCACAAGGACTTCGCTGCCGCGTTGAAGAATCTCCTGAATCGGAGGCTTGTTGCGGGCGTTCCGTTCATTCAGACGCTTCGGAGGTCCGCCGCGCTGCGGTCGGTCATCGTCGTCGTCACCGCCATCATTTCGGCCATCCTTCATCAGGTGCTTGAAGTATTGGAATTCAACGTCGCTGACGTGGAGGAACCCATTACGACCAACACCGAAATCGATGAACGCAGCCTGGATGCTGGGTTCGATGTTGACCACTTTTCCCTTGTAGATATTACCAACGTAGTTTTCAGCGCTGCTGCGTTCCACGTACAGTTCTTCAAGGCTGCCGTCTTCAACAATTGCAATCCGGCTTTCTTCCGGTTGCAGCACATTGATCAACATTTCTTTCTTCATGACTTCGCTTTCGTTCCTGAGAACGAACAGCATCGTCGAACCTGAACCATCACGTGCAACAACTTTGGTCAACCGACGTTTTCTGACTACCACAATGCCATGAGATCAGTGTGTTCATGCGGCGCGGCAGCAACCAGTCAACACCGCTTACCGTTGATGCGCGCGGCTGCAGACCAGGTTGAGTCAGCATTCTGTCAGTTGAATAAGAGGTTCCTTGCGGGCGTTCGACGTAACACCGATGACGGTGTCTTCACCGGAAGCACAGCTGATGTCAGTAACTCGTCAATCGAGCATGCTGATGTGAGTCGCTGTAGTCCAGGTGGTGCTTGTTCGTTCGTGTTTTAATTCGGACCACAGACAAATGTGGCCCCCAAGTATTTCAAACAACGAGATCGGGACAAAGGCGTCCCAACTCTCCTAACA
>JAPYTO010000442.1 GCA_029941865.1 Fuerstiella sp.
TGGCCATTACGTGGGAAACGGATGTCAACGGAATCATCACGTGGGCCTCACGCGCATTCGCCCTGTTCTACATGTTGCAGTGCGTCGTCGCATTTATCGTCGCCCGGCAGATAAAAGATCTTCCGAAACGGACCACTCGATTGGTCACGTTTTCGTTTCTGGCCATCATGTGCCTATTGGTTTTTGCGCTGGGCGTACCGTCAGAGTGAAGCCCCTCTAACGAGAGATCGCAACTTGACGCCCATGCAGCGGCTGGACCGGACGAACGTTTCGACCCAGTGTCTGACGAAAGTGCGCCAGGGTCGAGGGAGCGATCTGTATTGGCGAAGTCATCACAATCCAACGCACGCCTTCAGTGCACGGCGGCGTTGTGAACGAACCGGAATAGGTGAAATAGTGATGGTCTTTCGGAATGAAATCGGTCGGGTTGCGTGAACGATTCGGTTCGACCGCAGCATCGCCGATCTGCGGAAGTCGCATGTGTACTGGCAAGCTGATGGATTTTTCGGTGTCGGCGTTGGCCAGCACGGCCACGACCGCTACCTGGCCTTTCGGCGACTTGTGAACAAAATGAATTTCCATGTCTGCGTGCTTTCCATTAATCGTGTGTTCGCTCGGCACGTGCGCATGAAACTGTTCCAGCGTATAGACCTTATCGCCAACCTGTAAAAAACTACCTGGTTGTTCGTTGTGCTGGATCGTGTGTCCGTTGTTCACGACCGACAGCTGCTCGGTGCGATAGAGAAACATCAGTGGCGGCAGGTCCTCGTCGACGACTTCATCATCTGTTCGAATGTCGATGGGTGACTGCTTCTGGCCGTCTGTTGCCAGATGGTAACTGGGACTTAGTGTGCCCCAGAAATCGGGCCCATGTTTTCCTGCGTAACTCCATTCGGCCTCGTGTTTGTGCGTGCCTGTGGAAAAGTAGTGATGACGAACGGATTGCACTTTTTCGCGAGGCTTGGTGGGCCTTGCGTTGTCCTGTACACCGGCGACAGTCAACGGAATGGTCAGCAAGCTGCGAATGACCACCCCGTTTTCGTCGTAGATGATCTCGTTGATGCCATCAAACGGAAACTCGTTAACCTCCAGAGCGCCTCCGCGAAAGTCAATGACCCCGGAACGCGTGCCGATGTCCCACTTGTACATTTCCTGCATCTTTTCCATGCAGTACTTTGTTCCGAGTTCAGGCACCGAACCACTCGGCCCCCAGATGCGAAGCGGAACCAGTCGATTCATCGTTGTCCCCCCCCCAGCCAGAACTTCGGCAGATTGCCGAAGTGGTCGACATGCAGGTGGCCAATGAAGACCTTGTTCAGGTAGTCGTAGGGAATCTTCTGTGCGGCGATTCGTTCATGTGATCCGCTGCCAATATCAAACAGGAATTTGTCACCATTCCCCAGCTCTACAAGGAAACACGCCGCCGCCTGTTTCGGGCGAGCACTCGGCATCCCCGTTCCCAGCGCCGTGATTCGCATCTCGTCGGGCTTCAGGTCTTCGGTCCCGGGAAAATAAATATCCCGATTAGCATTAGCCCTGGTGGGTGAAGGCGTTTGGCCAGGGGCGGCCGCGTACAACTGGCACATTTGCCGGGGACACTGTGTTCGACGAGGACTCGCTGGCGCTGACCGGCGTTACAGGTTGAACGCGGGCAATTGAGTAGCCAATCAGAACTCCCGTTGCGAGAAGAGAAATGCCCAGATAACGACTGGTTTCACGTGACGTCATTTGCAACTCCAAAGACAGAGGGTCAGCAGGGAACGCGAATTCGAAGCATCTGCCTGAGACAAACGCCAGGTAAGACAATGATTATGGTGTTTGCAATTTCAGGGCCTGTCGTCAAAAAAACACTTAGTTCCAGAGATTCGTTGCGGTGGCTGGGCGGCGAGATGGATTCAATGCGGGTAGAACCGAGTTTGAACTGCGGGCCTGTTGCGACTGACGGAGTGCGCGGCACGTTTGCCTGAACGCCGCTGCCAATCGTTCTCCTGACCACGTTGGCAGAGTTGCATCGTCGCCGAATACGTGGCGTGACAGGCTGTCCGACTGCTGCTGAAGCTCAACACCGTCGTCATTCAGCAAGCGATCCAGCAGTACTCCCTTGCCGTCGGCGATCACAGCACGTTTCCAATGAAGAAGTGCGGCGCAGGCGGCATGCGGCTGATCGGCTCGGCAGGTCAACAGCACTTGCCGCGCCGCGCGCGATTCCGGCGTGTGTCGGCGTGCGTACGATTCCACAAGAAATCTCCGCACGGGTTTGCGGCAAAACCATCCGACGACCGCAACGGGAAAAATCAACATCGCAAAGGGCCACGCAGGCTCCTTTTGCTCCGCCACAACCACCTCCGCGGCCGATCCCGCGACGCTGATCGTTCTCCCAGCTGCGCTTTCGCGTTTTAGCTGTCCAGACTGAGTGTCCCACCAGACGAATACGACGTCCGGCAAATCGTAGGTTCCCGCCCGTTCAAATTGGTACTTGATCGTCTCTGTACGTTCAGCGCTCGACTGGCCTCGATCCGTCTTGTCCTGCACGATGGGTTCGCCGGCATATATGCGCACGCCATCTGGCGCCTGATGCGGAACGGGCGACATCATCATGGCGGTCGTGCCCGTCGCCTGTCGCGTCAGCGTTCGCTGAATGACGTCGCCTGACTGCATCACTTCCACTGCGGCCGGTGACCAGGACTGTGTCATGGTGATCTGAGTCGCGGCAGTGACCAGACCCATGCCGTCCGTTCCCGGCGGACGATTCGATTGAAATTGAAGTTTCGGGGTCGAGCCCGCCATCGGTTCGGGGGCGGACGTAAACGTCTTCTTCCCGGAAAACTGAACACGGAATGACGGGATTTCGATCGTCCCTGATCGCTGCGTGTAGAGTTTTAGTTCGTGCCGCTGCGTAAACCATGTGTCCTCGTCCACAGTTTCGCTGCCGACAACCGGACTGCCCGCTCTGATTATCGCGGTGCGTGGCAGTTCGGGCAGATCAAATGAAGCTGTGCCGCTGAATGGGCCGGGCGAATACAGCGTGATGATCAACGACACCGGTTCGCCCCCTTGCTGATCACCGGTCGCGAGTTGATACGCGAATTTGGCTTTCAGGAAATCAGCCGGTTTCGTCTGGACGCGCCGCAGCCACAGTGCCTGCATCGCCGAATCAGACATTGCCTGGCTGCTGTCCACCTCCGTGTCCTGTCCGCCCGAATCCTTTTTGCCGTCGAACCTGATTTCGTCGGCGCCGATCTGTTGATCACCCATGTCACCGCCCGACCTGTCGATCAGCTTTGCCCGGGCCACGGCGACTGATCGGTTGATCCTCGCATCTTCCCATCCGGGGCGTAGCTCCAGCGCACGGTCGAAACGTTCAATTGCAGCTTCATACTTTCCACGCATCACCAGGCAGTTGCCGCGAGTGAATTCGGCTTCCGGTGTCGCCATGCGGGCAAATGCCTGTTCCGCCTTTTCGAATTCCCCCGCCCGAAACCAGGCAACTCCCTGCCTAATAGGATCACGGAATATCACAGCCGCAGCCTGAAAATCACCACCCTTCATTAAACGCTGTCCCTGCTGATCGGGCGTGAACCACAACCCTGTCCACGTCACAGCGGCTGTGAAAACGACTGTCGCACATGTGATCGCTTTCATGACGTCGCCTCCTGCGGTGTGCTGTTTTCGGATCGTCGGAAACCGGCCAGCGATATCAGGGCGACTAACCGCCCGCCAGCCGCGCAGCGGATCCTCTGCTGTGCGTGCCAGCCACCAGATCCACAGGATCAGCGGCGTAAGCAGCAGCCACGCAGGACGGAGGAAATGAAAGTCGTCGATAAAAGCCATGTTTCGATGAGCGGGTTGAACAGAAGATCGCACAGGACGCGAAGAAAAATGATCACCAAAATATCTTCTTTGCTTCCTTCGCGCCTTTCTGTTCTGATCGTTCTTTCTACTCGAGTGTTTCCAATTCAAACGTCTGCGTATTGACCCTCAATCGAGCCGATTTTCCCGACGGCACAGCTGCGGCTCTGCCGGTCAGCAGTTTCCACGAATGCGTCGCCAACGATACCAGCAGCGCGGCAGCCAGCGGCCAGAAGTACAAATCGCGTCGCGGTCGATGGCTTACGGTCTTGACTTCACGAGTGTCGATTTCGTCGAGCCGCTTGTAAATGCCGCTCAGCTCGTCGCGGTTCATAGCCAGAAAAAAGTCGCCCAGGACTTCCTTAACGGCGTCGAGGCGGTTAACCGGCTGTCCGGTCGCGTTGGTGAAATCCTTGTGCTCCATCGACCCCGACAGATCAACCAGCAGCAGCAGGTCACGCGTGGGAACGACGCGTTCGATGGGGCGTTCCAGCCACTGAGGACGTGCCAGCGCAGAAAGGACCAGCAGCCAGACAAGTCCGCGAACAACGAAGGACACTGGCCC
>JAPYTO010000443.1 GCA_029941865.1 Fuerstiella sp.
ACGCCGTTCGATCGTTCAAAAGCAGCGATGGCATGATCCTTGTTGTCGAAGAGTTCTTCATTTTCCGCGATGATGAATAACTTGGCGCAGTTCTCGCACCGACCAATGTCTTCGATCGGCGCGTATCGCATCAGCTTTTCCCAGACCGGTTGTCCTGTCATGCCGCTGAATTTCGCGAAGGGTTCGGGATAGCCAATTTCTCCCCGAGTTCTGGCAGTGCTCTGCTGGAAGACGTGCTGTCGCAGTTGTGGGCTGGCTTCAGTGGCCCACCGCGCGTCCATGGAACCGACCTGGCTGACGAACGCTTTGACTCGGGGATCACGAGCGGCCACGTAAACAACGTGACCGCCGGAAAATGACGAGCCCCAGATTCCGATGCGGCCTTTGTCGCACAGCTGCTCCCCCTGAACCCAGTGGATGGTGTTCATGATGTCAGTCGTCTGATCGATCGGGTCCACGACGCCACGGACCTCCACGACTTCGGCGGTCAGTTTTCCGTCTTCTTTCGTCGGCTTCTTTGAGGCAGTCAATCTTGCGTCACTGTTGCCCCAACCTCGATAGTCAAACGCGACGACAAGAAAGCCGGCCCGGGCAAAAACGATTGCGTCCGGCCGCAGCGCCTGAGCCGTCCCGCCCCAGCCGTGACTCATTATGATCGTCGGCAGCTTGCTATCGGCAGTCTTCGGAGAGAATACCTCCGCCGCCATCCGGGTTCCTTCGCTGATGATGTTGGCAGTACGAAATTGAATGTCATCAGGAGTCTTAAAGTCAGCGGTGTCCTGAGCGTCGGAAGATGAAGCCAGACACAGCGCCAACAGGATTTGAAGAACGGGTGTTTTCATGGTTGTTTCTCTTTGCTTCCTTCGCGAGCTTCTGTTGGATTTTGACTTCCGTCAGTGTTCACGCAGACTTACCGATTAAGGACAAGGTTTATGAACAGAAGGACGGCAAGGAAGCAAAGGAGGATTGGAATCTACTTGTCTTTGCCTTCCAGTTTTCACGAGCGAGTAAATACGTGAACCGAACGGATTGCAGACACTTCGATCGTAGTCCTGGGATTTGTGTAGATACCAGTGAGTTGCGGATGTGGGGACAGGATGAACATGATTAACAGGATCAACCGCGAGTCGTCACCAATCAGAACATTCTGTTGCCCCTGTTAATTCTATTCTTCGTTTAGGTCCGGCAGACCAAAGACGAGTAGCTCACCGGTGAACTTCTTGGGAAAGTAGGCCTCGCCGGGCGTGTTGGAAAACTGTGTGTTGCCGGTTCCCACGTAAACCTGGCCTCGCGAAACCGAGGGACCACACAGGACCGGCCCCAACGGGAAGTCTTTCATCAGATCGCCCGTTTTCGCGTTGATGCACAGCAGCTTGTTACTGCTGAATGTCGTGCAAAAAATCAGGCCGTTCGCCACCGCGATCCCACTGGCAATCGGATCACCGCAGTTGCGAAACCCTGGCTTTTCTTTGGTCCCGCCGATCCATTCCAGCTTCGGTCGTTCGTGACGCCAGAATTCGTTTTTCGTGTCGGCGGAGATTGCGGTGACTCGCCCGCCGGTCGGGGGATTCGGTTTCAGGTAGTCAAGTGGAGCGTGGGGCAGGCGGTCGATGCCATTGGTGAAGACTCGTTCACCGTCGGTGGCACAACCCGTTTGCAGACCGCCAATCGGTCCCGGCAGGGCCAGCATTCGCGGATCGGTTGTGGGGTTGCTGGACGGTGGGTCTGTGTAGACCGGTGTATGCGCCAGAAGTTTCCCGGTTGCTCGATGCAGGACATAGAATCCGCCATTCTTGCAACCTGCACCAACCACAGGCGTCTGCTTTCCGTCGACTTCGATCGTGTAGACCTTGGGGGTGTCGCCAATCGACAGATCCTTGTACCGCTTCGTCTTTGTGTCGTACGCCGGCATGCTGTGATTCCAGACGTCACCCGGAGAGATCTGAGACACCCAGCGTTCGGCACCATTTTTCGCATCAACTGCGATCACCGCGCACGAATGTGGCGTGTAATTGCGGGGATCGTTTTTGGTTGGACTGCGAGGCGCGTTGTGAGTATCGGTACCGAAGAACACGGTATTCGATTCTTCGTCCCACGACGGAGTGCACCAGACGCTGCTTGTTGACGGACCATTGTGAAAAACGTGCTTGCCGTATTCATCTTCCATCACGAGCGGCGAATCGAATTCTTCCGGTGGCGGACCAACGTCGTACTTCCAGACAACATCACCCGACTGCGGGTCCAGGGCAATGACAAATCCGCGACCGCTGCAGCACTTGTAGTTTCTGTCGGCAGCCGGTTGTGCGTGTTCATAACCGCCGCCGCCGAAAACTACGTTTCCGTCTGCCGGAATCGGCGATGCCATCACGAGGTTGGCGGGGTGGGCTCCTGGAAAGGAACGGGCTTTGGAATTGACCTGCCACACTTCCTTTCCCGTTTCGCGTTCCAGGCAATACATGATTCCTGCAACATCGGCAAAGTAAACGCTGTCGTCAGTGACAAGTGCCGAGGTGTAGACACCATCCTGAGGACTCAGCCCACGCGTTTCCGCGTATTTTCGGTAGGCCTGACGCCCGGCATCGCCGACGTCGTACTTCCAGACCACTTTGCCGTTGGGACTGAGGCAATAAACCGCACCGTAGGTTGACGTGCCGAAGTAAACATAGCCATCAACGACGGACGGCGTCGCATGAATGACGCCGACCTTCGTGTCGCTTCCTTGAGGAGGGAAACGCCATTTGAGTTCAAGTTGTCCGATGTTTTCGGGGCTCAAAATGCTTTCGTGTTGGTTGAATCGCCAACCGGCAGAATTGCAGTTGTACGTGGCCCAGTCTCCTGCCGTCACGGGGGCCATGCGACCCATTCGGACGGTCTTTGTCGCGGAAGTCGTGGGCGTTGCGGAAGCGGAATCCGGTGTGAGGCCGTTGCCCGAGGTGTCGTTGGCGCTTCCTCTCAGCATTTTCGCGATCTTTGGACGATTGCTCCTGACCTGCTCTGCATCAAACGGGACACCGACCAGTCCGTAAACGAATTTATGAATGCCTTCCAGCTCAGCTTCCCATGGAGCCTCCATGATCGCCGGAAGAGGCGTCCCATTCTTGTCCGTGGTGTTCACGTCGGCTCCCTTTTTTAGAATCGCTTCGACGATTTCGAGGTGGGAGAAGAAAGCCGCATTGAAGAGTGCTGATGTTCCCTCCTTGTTCTTGATGTCCGCGTCTGCTCCAGCGTCGAGCAGTGCGATCGCGACTTCAGTCCTGCCATATACGCAGGCCGCATTCAGTGGCGTGCTGCCACCATCCTGCCGGGCATTAATGTCTCTGCCGGAAGTGATGTACTGTTTTACGACGACAAGGTCTCCGCTGCTGGCCGCCCTCCAGATGTCAACAGCAGAGGGTGGAAGGGAATCCGTGGAATCGCTTCGGGAAGAGTCTGAACTGCTGTTGCTGTGCGCTGTGCGGTGTGGAGAATTTGGCGATTCACTGCCGCAACCCAAAATCAGCGTGACCATGGTAACCGTGAGAAGGGCATACAGCTTTGTTTTCATGTCTTTGTCTTCTGATCAGGATTCAAATGACTCGCCCGGACGTGAACGACGGTCTGTAACGCCGGGAATCTCGCAGCGTACGCCCATTACGCGAACGAGCGTCGGTCCCACCTCATCGCGCCGCTACAACATCTTCTTCACGAACGCCAGTCGTTACTACTGACGCAGCCGTTCGGCGATCTTTGGGCGAGCTTCCCGGATCCTGTCGAAGTTGAGTTTCACTCCGACCAGGTTGCCGATGGTCGTGTACGTCAGTTCAAGTTGAGGGTTCCATGCCGCAGACACGATATCGACCGAAGTTTCGCCGCGTTTACTTTTGGCCGTCACCGAAGCGCCGTTTTGCAACAGTAGTTCCACAAGTTCTGGATGAGCAAAGAACGACGCAATGTGCAACGCCGTGTTGCCGTCGTTGCTGGCGAGGCTGACGTCGGCTCCGCTGTTGATTAGCAGTTTTGCAGCTGCTGTCTGGCCGTAGATGGCTGCGGTGTTGAGTGCTGTCAGACCGCTGCCGCCTTGTCGTGCATTCACCTTCGCGCCGGCGTCCAGCAGCCGCCTGATTTCCTTTTGGTTTCCCTCACGAGCGGCCGTCCACAGGTCCGTCGCTGACGACGCAGGGCGACGTGGTTGCATACGGGCGGCGGTCGCGGCGTCCAGTTTGGCTCCATGTGTCATGCAGTACAGTTTCGACGCTGTTCGAATCAGCAGCTTGTCTCCGCTGATGGCGGGACAGGCCATGGTGAGTTCATCAAGTGGATTTCTTTCCACGATTTCGAATTCCGGTCCGGCCTTCACGACGTAAGTCAGTCCGTCTTCGCTCAACAGAAACAGATGCCCGTTGTACGCGAACGGAGACGAAGTGAACGAACC
>JAPYTO010000444.1 GCA_029941865.1 Fuerstiella sp.
GGTCACCGTAGTCGACACCCGCGAAGAACGCCTGCATGGCGTAGTAGTCCGTTTGCGAAATCGGATCGAATTTGTGATCGTGACAGCGAGCGCAGCCCACCGTCATGCCCAGAAATGTGGCCGTCGTGCCGACGATGATTTCATCCAGTTCGTCCTGCCGAGCCAGCCGTTTGGATTCTTCGTCCTTGCCGATCTGTCCTGGCAGCAGGGCTGCCGCGGCGACCATGAATCCCGTGGCCGCATCTTCACCAACGCTGTCGCCGGCCAGTTGTTCAAGGACGAAGCGGTCGTAGGGTTTGTCTTCGTTGAACGCTTCGATGACGTAGTCGCGGTAGGGCCATGCGTTAGGTCGTGGAGTATTGACTTCGAAGCCATGAGTGTCCGCGTACCGCACGATGTCGAGCCAATGCTGAGCCCATCGTTCTCCGTATCGAGGACTGTCCAGCAATTCGTCGATCAACGCACGTCCTTGACCGGCTGCAGCGTTTGCCTGTTCTGTTGTTCGTCTGGATTCAGAGATTCGCTGTGTCCATTCTGCAATTTGCTGCGGCGTTGGCGGCAGGCCGTGCAGGTCCATAAACATGCGGCGGATCAACGATACGACGTTCGCCGGTGGCGAGCGTCGAAGTCCGGCCCCTTCGAGTCTGCGGTCGATGAACGCGTCGATCGGATGGTCGCCCGCTGGCAGCACGACATGTGGCAGCGGTTGAAACGCCCAGTGTGTCTTCGGATTCGCCTGCGGTTGTTCGTCCGCGGGAGCTGTCGCTCCGCCTGCCAGCCACACTCTGAATCGAGCAATCTGTTCCAACGAAAGCGGTTCACCTTCAGGCGGCATCCGCTCCGGTTCGTCGGTTGCCGTGACACGAAACAGCAGGTCGCTGTGCAGTTCGTCCCCAATCTTCACGGCTGGTCCGGTGTCGCCACCGGTTCGCATGAATTCGACTGTATCGAGCCGCAGATTGGCTTCCTGTCGGATTGCTCCGTGGCAGGAATAACACTTCGCCTTCAAGACAGGCTTGATGTCGCGCAGGTAGTCAACGTCTGCGGGAAACGCAGTGGCGGCGATTCCGGCAGATGCGATGAGGTAACAAATAACCTGTTGAACGTGAATTCTATGCATGCTGTGCATGATAACAACACGGCAAGGCGCAACACACTGCGAAAGCCGTGGGCAGGGGAGGGCACAGGGTCGGGAGTCTTTTTCGGCTGGAGCCGGAGCCAGCCCCAGGATGGTCATCCGAAAAAGACTCCCGACCCTCTCAACCGCTTGACAGCAACTCAACCACGACCGGTGAGTTCTTCACGGCCTGCACGGCGTGGTGGAGTCGGGATTTGACTGTGCCGAGCGGCAGTTGCAGAGCTTCAGCGATTTCCGGTTGAGTCATGTCGTCGACGAAACGCATCAGCAGGATTTCGCGGTGTGCATCCGACAGAGCTGCCAGCATCACAGTGAAGTCGTCGCGTTCCAGTGAGTGGCCCGGATCGGCGGCGGGAAACAGATCGAGGTCTTTGTCGTGGCTGGTGGACCGTTGTCGTTTCTTTCGTGAGGCAATCGAAAGGTTGCGTACAGCGGGATACAGAAACGTCGTCATCTGAGCGGTCAGTTCGAAGCCGGGAAACTTTCTGACCAGATAGGCAAAGGTTTCCTGCATGACGTCCAGGGCATCATCGTGATGGCCGGTGAAGCGGAACGCCAGCCCCACGACCCAGTCTTTGTAGCGGTGGTACAAAACAGCGAACGCATCGTGATCGCCGATGTTAATCGCAGCGACTAACTGAAGATCCGTCTGATTGTCCGGGTCGTTGTTCATTCACGCGCCCTGCTTGCTGACCTCACGCCGATTGGACGGCTACCGTTGGAAGAAGTTCCGGATTTGTTTGAACTGTTCGATGCTGAACACAACTTCAGACAGTGGACAGTGAATAATTTCTGTTGTGTGATGGAATCACACGGGCATAACAACCTTCGAATGTGTCCCATTGCGGAGCGCGCAATGAACTCGAATCGTTCAATTGTTTTCTGCAGTTTTTTGTTTTTGTTGCTGATGGGCTGCGGGCAGAAGGAGATTCTGTCCGAATTGACTTCGGGTTCGATCGAACCTGAAGCGTATGCGGTCGCCCTGCAGGCTGCGCCCGGCACTGACCTGGACAGCAAAGAGGTTGGGCTGGCTGGGCGTTATCGAATTTGTCATCGGTCTGACGGTGTTGTGGCCGCTAATGGGTGTTGCATTGATCGCGATTTTCGTGGTTCGGCGAAGACTGTGGACGGGTAGAATGGCCCGACCAATGGCCACAGAACCAAACGTCCATTGATGTTGGAGGAACATGTCAGCCTCGGCCGTTGTTTGTTGCTGCGGCAGCACCTCCGGCCACCAGATTCAGCGTCTGCAGAATTGATTGAACGAAATCGACCCACACGGGACTGAAGTTGTCGGAGGTTACGAGATATGTCGGAAACAAGTACGTCGCAGATGCCGGAAGATCAATTACCACAAGAAGTTGTGGCTAAACTGTGTGGGCGGTCTGTGACACCAATTTCCGTGCCGACGACAATGGACGAGGCTATTCTGGCTGACGCCCGGTCAGTTCTGCACGACGTAGTGAGACCGAAACACGTACAGCCTCGACGACGGAGCTGGACGATCGGACTGGTGTCAGTCGGCAGTCTGGCCGCAGCTTTGCTGATTGCCGTGATGTCTCAGTGGAACGTTCCGGACCTTCAGTCGCAGCCGGCGCGATCCATCGACAAATACACGATGAGCGACGCCGATTCGTTCGGTTCTACTGTGTTTCAGAGGGAAGATGTCGATCGAAATGGCAATGTGGATATCCTGGACGCCTTTGCGTTGGCTCGGCGGGTGCGTCGGTCTGATACCGACCTGGTGTCGGGGGATCAAAACGGTGATGGCGTCATTAATGAAGCGGATGTGGAATGGATCGCTATGAGTGCGGTGATGTTGTGACAATGTGCTGTGAAAAACGAAAGGCGACGAACAATGAACGTTGCAATTGATAATCGAAACAGGTGCGAACGACGGTGGCGATTGCCGCTGGCGTGGATGGTGCTGATCATCTTCGATCTGTGTCTGGTGGCGCTGGTTTGTGCTCAGGATGACGTGGGCAGGGCGATTGATAAGTCGAAAACGGTGGACGTCGTGATCGAAAATCAGGCGCCCGCGTCCCAACCTCCTGTGGCGGCTCAGGACGACCGACCTGTTGCCGCAGGGCGTGACAATGCTGAGGGTTTCTTAGTGGTTCAGCTGGAAGGCCCCAACGAAGTCAAAGCAGATGCTGTGCGGTTTGAGGCCATTGACGTGTTTGTCGATTCCGGTAACCAGCCTCTGGCCGCTTATCAGGTTGAACTGGCCAGCAAAACACCGGGCGTCGAGATCGTGGGGATTGAAGGCGGTGAACATGCCGCGTTTGCAGAACCTCCGTACTACGATTCGAAAGCGATGAATAATAACCGGGTGATCATAGCGGCGTTCACGACGGGCGAGAATCTTCCGGCGGGTCGCTGTCGAGTGGCACGGATTCACGTTCAGCTGAAGGGGCCTGGCGTAAAGGAATACGAGACGAAACTGAGTGTTTCGGCAACGACTGATGGGAAACCGGTTCCGGCCGAGTTGTCGATCGCGAAGGCAAAGGCTTAGAACAGTTTTCAAAAAGATGTGGTCGTGGGGCTCGTGGGAAAGCGACTTTCGCAAGGAGAAAGACGTTCGCCGCGGCCACAAGTCAGCGTAATACGCTGTAGCGGGGGTGCCATGACTTCATGGCGAAGTCGGCATTTTGCAGTCACAAATAGAAAACAAATCGCGATCCTGACCGAAAGGTGAATGACATGAAATTTGCACGCTTCGATGCCCGCTGGATTCTGGTGGCGACACTGATCCCGTTTGTCTGCCTGACTTTTGTCGGTTGCGGTGGAGTTAGCGCACCGACCGCAAACGAGTTCACCAGGACGCCTGCCGCCGACGAGTTTGCGGACGAAGATTATTCTTCCGAAGCGGCTATGGACGACGGTGTGATGGAAGGGGCGGCTAAAGAGGGCATGGGTTTTGGTCTTGGCGGAGCCGGCGACAAAGCGACTGACAGTCCTGGCCAGATGTCAGGTGTTGGTAATGATCGCTCACAACTTCTTCGCGAATTCGAATCCGGGAGAATCGTCCCGGGCACTTCAAGAACAACAGTATCTCAGCCGCAATCAGGTTCGAAGCAGGTGGGCCAGTCGAGCCAGCAGGGGGGCGGGGGCTTCGGTGGTAAGGCGACGCCGGTAGCCGATCGTCCCGCATCGGCCGTCGTGGGCAACACCGAGGAAAAATCAGTGAAGGAAGTCGCTCCGCAAGCGACGCCGCTGCAGATCGTGGAACTGAAACAGATGAAGGATGTCACAGAGCGGCTTAAGAGT
>JAPYTO010000445.1 GCA_029941865.1 Fuerstiella sp.
CGATTTACTCGCCTGTGGTCCAATCGTCTCAACCACGTTCGGCCGAAATCGTGACCCATTTCTCTCACTAACACCTGATTGTTAACGTGCTTTTTCTGGCGCACATTTTTTTGACCATTCGACTTCCGGCAACGGAAGGACGCACTCCGGACGAAAACTCATCTATTCCCGATCCGCTAAATTCTGCGAGAATGCAAATAGAATCAGGGACGTCTTCTGTTCCGAGACAACGAACACCGCCCGGCGATCGCGACAAGGCAGCTAGAAATGCAGTGGCTGACGAAATTGTTTTTTCGAAGGAAGACGGGACGGATTCGGAAATCTCGCCATCGTCACAAGGCAAGCAGTTCTGAAGTACAGACTCTGGAAAACCGTCTGCTGCTGACGTTGAACATCACCTACAACTATTCGCTGGATTCCAGTCGCTTCTTCAACGATCAATCCCGTCGGGACGTGCTGGAAGAAGTGGCAACCATTTTCGAGTCACGGATCACCGACGACCTGACTGCCATCACCCCCGGTGGTCTAAACACGTGGATCGCGGAGTTCAGCAGTCCGTCAACGGGGACTCCCGTGGCGCTGAACAACCTGACAATTCCTGAAGACACGATCATCGTCTACGCAGGTGCACGAGATCTACCATCGGGACTGGCTCTGGGTGGATCCGGAGGGTTCCAGTCCAGTGGGTCACCGGCGTTCAACACGGCGCTGCAGACGCGAGGTGAATCGGGCGTTGACGTCGCCGGGAATACCGACACCGACTTCTCACTGTGGGGAGGGGCGATTTCTTTCGACAGCCAAGTGGCCTGGAACTTCAGTCTGAATCCGCCGAATGCTGGTCAGAATGATTTCTTTTCTGTCGCACTGCACGAAATAGGCCACGTCCTGGGACTGGGAACTGCTAACTCATTCCGCAACCAGATCAACGGATCCAATCAGTTCACTGGCCAGGAAGCTGTCACCTCGTTTGGCGCACCAGTGCCAATGAATTCAGATGCCTTCGGCAATCCGGACCACGGTCACTGGGCCAGCGATACGATGAGCACGCTGCCCGGCACGACAACGAGTCAGGAAGCTGCACTGGACCCGCAAATCACCACCGGTTTGCGAAAGGTATTTACGAATCTGGACTGGGCAGGGTTGAACGATCTGGGTTGGGACGTCACTGCGGTGTCCGCGCCGCTTGACTATGGTGACGCCCCAGACGCCCTGGCTGGTGTGGCTGCCGGAAACTATAACACGCGTACTACCGACTCAGGACCGAGTCACCAGATCGTCACCGGGCTGCGGATCGGAAATTCGGTTGATAGTGACGATGGAAATCTTCAGAACAGCGATGCCACCGCAGACGATGCCCTCGGCGTCAGCGACGAAGACGGACTTACGCTGCCATTGACAATAATTGAAGGTGTCACGCCGACGGTGTCCGTCAATGTGACCAACACGACGGGTCGCACAGGCACCCTGTTTGGCTGGATCGACTTTAATCAGAACGGCGTTTTTGAGAACCAGACAGAAATGGCGACGGTGATCGTCGGAGGCCAGACAAACAATGCAGCCGTACAATTGGTCTTTCCCGAAGTCCCTCAGAACACAGCCGGCATAACCTTCAGTAGATTTCGACTCAGTACGGACGTCGGCCTGACCGGCCCTACCGGAACGGTCTCGGACGGTGAAGTAGAGGATCATCAGGTCACGATTCTGGCCGAGCAAACTGCGTACGACAGTCTTCCATCTTTCAACTGGCCCCCCATAACCGGCGCCGTGCGATACGAGCTGGAAGTGAACAACGTCACGACCGGACAGACACAGGTCCTTCATCAGACCCATCTGACGACGACGTCCTTCCGACCACATTGGGCAATGCCTGCGGCGACGTACAGCTGGCGTTATCGCCCGTACAACAGCACCGGGGCGCTGCCGTGGAGTGCTTTGGTCAGCTTTGCGATCTTTGAAAAATCCGGTCAACCCATCATTACCGATCCTGTCACACTGTCGGTCGACAGCCTGCCCACGATCGCATGGTCACCCATCGTTGACGCCGAGCATTACGAGCTGTGGGTGAACGGAACGAATCACAGTCGCGTGATTCATCAGCCCAAGCTGACAGCCACATCGTTCACACCTGCGACCGGGCTGGCACCAGGAAATTACACAGCGTGGGTCAGACCTTACTTCGCAACTTCCGTGGGCACATGGAGTCTGGCTCATTCGATCAACCTGCTAAACAGTACCACCAGCGTGCTCACGGATCCCGTTGCGGGCACGACGAATACCATCCCCACGTTTGCCTGGCTGCCCATGAACGTCTCCAGTTACCAGCTGCGAGTCGACAACATCAGCACGGGTGCCACCAACGTGATCTTGCAGCAAAACCTCACAGGCACATCGTTCACTGCCCACGAAGCACTGCCACCAGGCAATTATCGAGCATGGATCACTGGCCACGGAACTGCTGACAGTGCGCCGGTGGATTTCCAGGTACTGATCGGAAACGCTCAAACACGGTTCAGCGTACCGTTTGGGAACTCAGAGAATCCGCTGCCGGTCTTTGGCTGGACGGCGGTCACAGGCGCCACACGGTATGAGCTGTGGGTTGACAATGTCACAAGCGGCGTCGCCCGAGTTATTCACAGCTCCAGCATTACTAACACATCATTTGCAGCGCAAACTCCACTCGCTCCCGCAACGTACCGTGCCTGGGCTCGAGCCTTCAGCGGAAGTACGCCGCTGGCAACATGGAGCCCTTCAATTGATGTTCGCGTGACAGAGGCATCCGGCGTTCCAACAATCTGGGCCCCGGTCGATGGCAGTCAGAATACCGTACCCACTTTCGTTTGGAGTTCGGTGCTGGGCGCCACCAGCTATGAACTGGATGTGTCTCAGGGCGGACAGCTGATGCATTCACAGCAGTCGATCGGGACTAATCACCTGCAGCTGGAGGCCTTGCTGCCACCGGGCACGTATCAATCAACAGTCCGCGCAAGGAGCGGTGCCACACTGCTGGGAACAAGTCAACGAACGTTTACGGTGACACTGTCTACCGGGCCAATCGAACTGTTTTCTCCTGATGCCACCACCAACCGAACCCGCCCGGCCTTCTCGTGGACACCCATCGCGACAGCCACTCGCTATTTCGTATGGGTTAATGACAAAACTCGCAATGTTAATGCCACCCTGCTGGAAAACAACGTTCAAGACACAATGATGATTCCGGATTCTCCGGTGCTGCCCGGCGATTATCAGGTCTGGGTGCGAGCATTCAACGGAAGCATTCCTGTCGGTAACTGGAGCACGGGCGTCCGATTCACGGTCACGGAATCCGCAGCGCCCCCGTCCGTCACAGCGCCAACTCCCAACACCACGAATTCCGTGCCCGCGATCACATGGACGGCAGTCGCCGGTACTGCGACCTACGAAATTGAAATCGACGATGTAACAAACAGCCAGACCGCGTTCATTACGGCTCAGGGCCTGTCGACAACGGTCTATCGACCAGCGTCCCCACTGCTTCCCGGAGCTTACGCAGTTCGTGTCCGCAGCGTCGACTCAGGTGGAACAGTCTCGGCGTGGAGTACCGATTTCAGCATGACGATCGCCACCGCGATAGATGCTGAACTGGTCATTCCACTGGTGAAATCGGCGACGGCAACTGCAAACATCCTCTTTGCGTGGACATCCGTCACAAACGCTGTGGCCTACGAACTGTGGGTCAACAATGTCACGACCGGCACCAACAGAATCATCAACGAAACGGCATTGCCTGGCATCTCTTTCACACCGGTGACACAGCTGGCGCCCGGCACCTATCGAGCATGGGTTAGTGCGATTGGGCCGGGCAACGTTCCAGGCGTCTGGAGCAGTGGGGTCGATTTCGTAGTCACCGTGTAATCGTTGGTCGTTTGAAGACTCACCGACAACTGATAAATCAGGCCACGGATGAGAGGTTGATCAGCGAAAATCTCTGTCGTCGCTTGCTGCACGCTGAACTTTTTCTTCAGGTGATCACTGGTCAGGTGTTTCAGTACGTCCACGGGTTCGCAGCTGTTGTCGTCGCCATAATCGACGTCCACCGGGCCGATCGCTTTTACCGCGAGGATGGCAGCCTTGTTTCGTTTCCTGTTGCGTTTTCCGATACCCATCAGTGCTCCGTTCATGGACTCTCGCAGCCCGAATGGTCAAAAAACTCCGACGCCAGAAAAAGCACGTTAACAATCAGGTGTTAGTGAGAGAAATGGGTCACGATTTCGGCCGAACGTGGTTGAGACGATTGGACCACAGGCGAGTCAATCGGTGTCTGTTTCAACTGCGCGCGCACCTGCACCGCAGAATGATCACGATTGGTGCAGCTCCGAATTGCTTCACGCAGCGTTTCGGTGGTCGTAGGGTCAAAAAACTGAACCGA
>JAPYTO010000446.1 GCA_029941865.1 Fuerstiella sp.
TCATCCAGCCAGGCGATCTGAAACTGATGATTGCCCTGCACCATTCCGTTCGCATCGTTGTAAATGGCCTCACCGGGCCGAGCCAGCAGGCGCGCGGCGGAATTGTCTTCGCTGAGAATCAGATGAGCGTCGTTTTCGCTGCACTGCAGTGCGATCCGCACGGCGATCTGTCCCATCGTACTGCGTGCCAGTGAGTAGGCTCCTCCCAGCGTCTGAGAACCCAGCAGAACGTGAATTCCGAATGCACGGCCCTGACGAACCAGCCGATCCAGCAGCAACGACGCTCGTGCCGAGACGCGGTCTTCGGCGACGAAGAATTCCTGGAATTCGTCGACCAGCAGCAGCAGCCGTGGCATGGCTTCCTGTGGAAACTGTTTGCGATATGAGGGGACGTCCTGCACCCCGCGGTCTCGAAACAGGTCGCCACGTTCCTGCAGGATTTCGTCCAGTCGTTCCAGCACACTAAGTCCGAATTCGCGATCACTTTCAATGGCAACCACGCGAGCGTGCGGCAGTCTGTTCGCCGCGTAGGTACGAAACTCGACACCCTTCTTGAAGTCGACAAGGTAGAACTGAATCTCGTCCGGACTGTAATGCATGGCCAGATTCGTGATCAGGATATGCAGCAGAGTCGACTTACCTGATCCCGTTTTTCCCGCGACCAGCATATGTTGTGAAGTGCCTCGCCCCAATCTCAAAAACTGCAGCCGCGCCGCACCCGCCCGACCAATCGGCAGATCAATCCCGTCAGCCGAGGAATGGGACCAGATCGCTTCTGTTCGAGGTGCGATGCGGGTAAAGGAAACTTCGACGCGGCGGGCATCCTTGGATTGTTCCCCGACATCGCGAACCAGTTGAACGTACCTTTCGGCCACAGGTTCCGGGAACTGTTCGAACAACACGGCTTCGCAAAACTGTTGTTTCGGTTGGACGACATCGTCGACGACATGAAACCGAATGCAATTGTTGGTCAGGTCGTCCAAATCGAACGCCGGCGGAGCACTCACGGTCGGGTTCCACGCCACCATCGCATGCACGCCACAGCGTGCACCACTGGTCAGGATCGACGACAGGTGGCGAGCAGATTCTTCGGTAAAGGAGGTCGGGAAACCCGCGACGACGACAAAGTGATACGCTTCCGCCACCTCGCCGGCGGAAGCGTTGTATTCTTCGATGGTGTCAAACTGGCTGCGAAGATACGTCTGAAAGATGTTCTCCATATGGACAGTGACCTTCAACAGCTGGTCACGAATCTGAGAACTGTCCGTCCAGATGCGGCTGTGGATCAGTAATTCATCAAAGTCTGCCAGGTGCATCATGGCCGAAAAACTCTGGCCCAGGCCGATCGGATCTATCAGTGTCAGTCGAATTCGCCCGGCAGGAATCACGGTCAGTAGTTTCAGCAGCTGTGTTCGCAGGAAACTAAGAGCCGCATCTCGTCCGGCAGAATCGTGTTCCACCAGAATTGACGTGTCCGTGGGAAACCGCAGCAGAGCAGGCATTTCGACACAAAGATTGGTGATATCAGTCGATCCAATTGTGTCGGGCGCCTTTGGTGTTGTCACCAGGATGTCGCCCGGCGAAATACAATCCGGCATCGTCTCGGGCAGGGACCATTTTGAAGCATCCGCCTGCGGCCAGCGCAAGGTCCTTGCGGCAATTCCTGTCGCCGCCTGGGTCAGTGATCGCAGCGAATCCACACTTTGCTTCCACGACGCCAGTAGCTGCGTTGCCGCTTTTGTCTGACTGTTGATGGCCTGCCGAAACCGTTCATGGCAGGCCTGCGTGGCGGCGTGCACTTCGGTGGCGGATTGTTTCTGTGTTTGACGCAGGTCTTTCTGTCGTCGACCATCAAGAGAAGCTTCTGAGTCGGCCTTGTTCGTATTCAACTGTGTTGTTGTACGTTGCAGTTCGTCGCGCAGACGATTTCGTTCGTCGGCCGCGTGCGACTGAACGGCGGCGACTTTTGCATCGATTTCACGTTGAATACGTCGTGTCTGTGATTCACGACGTTCCTCAGTTTCCCGTCGCCAGTGCTCGGCAGTCTCTTCCAGACGGTCGATATGTTTCTGACTTTTCTGTTCCCACTTTCGCCGTGCGTATTCTGCGTTGCTGATATGCTGCAGTATCGACTGAAATCGGGTGCGCAGCCGATTCTGTACGGTCAACAGCAGCATCAAACTGCCAAGTAGAACTGTCGAAAGTGAGATCAGCGACGAAACGGCCGCCCACTGCCAGTTGGGGTTGGCAAGATCCGGATTCACGAACGTCCGCACATCGGCCTTAAGTACGGTGATCGGAATCCATAGCAGGACAAACAGTAACCCGCTGAATCCCCAGATTCGAAATCCCTTCACCCAGTGAGGCAGATGCAATCGTTCCATCTGCCCGGCCTCAGCCAGTGCGGAATCTCCGTGTGCGACGGCCGCGTCACATAGTTCAATTCGTGACGTGGTGGTGACGGTCGCTTCAGGCAGGGCGACTTCACTGCCGGCGTGGCAGTTGATCAGAAATTGTTCGGTCCGCTGTAGCTGCTGCTGCAACTGTTCAAATCGTTCGTCAAGAAACGCCTTTTGTGTGACGAAGGTTTCCGCTTCGCGGTCGAATTGCGAAACCGGGCTGTCGCTCGTGTCTTCGTCAAGGACCGACTGCAGAATCCACGTTTCACTCTTCCGCTGTTCTTCCAGGCGAGCGACATCTTCGGTCACCCGCTGCGTCAGCTGCCGCAGGGCCTGTTCATGGCTCTCGCACAGTGACTCAGCACGTATTGTGCAATCCAGGTGCAGCGTTTCCAGTTGGCTGTCGAGATCTGCTTTGATTCGCTGTAGCTCCGTCTGCAACGCCGCCTGGGCCGACTTTTCCAGTCTGCCCAGGTCTTCGTCACGGACTTCGGTCAGTTCACGTAACTGTTGCTGAATCGTCAGCAACTGAGATCGGAACTGCTGTCCTTCGGTCGCCAGTCTGCTGGCCGTTTCCAGTTGGAAGTTGATCGTTATCTGCTTGTTGTCCATGTCACTTCCAATGATGGAACGGTCGGTGAAGGCCACGCTGTGGTATTGACATACGCCAATCTGTAAACGGCAGGACGGTGGCCGCGTCCGTCAGGAATCAGCAGCTTTCCTGAATTGTCAAAGAATTGGACCGTGTTCACGCTGGTGCATACACGCCCGCTCTGCTTTTGACATCACCCCCGACAGCTTTTCGACGGTGTCCAGCATTGCGCGCACCTGCCCGTGGATAGGCACCAGGTAATCATCTTCCACACGCTGGCTCACGGGATCCGCCCATTCTTCTTTCGTATCCAGCCACGCTTTTTCAAGCTTCCTGAGGGCGTCATCCAGGCGCGCTGCCGGCGACATAAAGTCAGCGTGTTTCATGTGGTTTTCTCCGATGTGTCCGTTTCCTCAGTATGCGGGGCGACCGTTTCCGCTTTATCCGACGATGTGGCTTCGTCAACCGGACTTCCCGCTGGACGAAACGAAATGTTCTCGGCCCGCGTTCCCGGAAGCTGCACGTCGCCGTAGGCTTCCAGACGGTCGACGGCGTGATGCAGCAAAGCCAGCAGCCGCGGAACATCGCGTTCCAGCATTTGTGTCAACTGAGACGCACGTCCGTGGTATTCGTTGGCTTCCTGTTGGGCGTTGACGTTCCAGTACTTAACCACCGGAATCTGCTTTTGCGCAAACTCGAGATCGCGTTTGGCTTTCTCCAGATCCTTCTTTTCCTCGAAACAGGTCGGCTTATAGTCGGCGTACTTGCGCATGCGACACTGATGCAGCCGCACGCGAGCTTCACCCATTTCACGATAACAGGCTTCGATTTCCCGCTTCCAGTATCCGGGGCGATCACGTTCCAGCCAGCCCAGTATTCGCAGCAACTGCATCTCAAGAGCTGACACGCACAGTCGTGCTTCTTCCTGAAACTGGACGACAGCCGCATGAAAGCGTTTTACCGCATCAATCGATTTGACATTGGCAGATTCAGGCATTCCGAATTCGATCCTGCGTTGGACGGCCTCTGGGCGAAAACATGCGGCGGATGTGTCGACTTCAGTGACCCAGGGTCGTGGGCCGCCGTTCCCGAACACCAGCTGGAACAAACCGTCGAACCCGCGTCGTTGAAGTTGTGTTGTGCTTGTGATTCGGTGGTTATTGAGACGATCAGAAACGATGTGAACATGAACTATGAAATGTCACTCTCCCTCCAGGAGAGTCGGGCTGTCAGGCCCGGAGAGGGCCCTGCCCCGGCGCTACTGCTGCTGCATATACTCCTCAATCAACTGAGCCTTGCGCAGCAGGTACGGAATGTATGTTTCGTTGGATTCCATGAACCGGCCCAGAGCCTTCATGTTGGCAGAGAAGTCTTCAGCGAATTTTAGATGTTCTTT
>JAPYTO010000447.1 GCA_029941865.1 Fuerstiella sp.
GGAAGTGCAAGAATCTCATGCATTTACCGATAGGCGGAGTTTTTTGGCCCTACGGGCTGCGGCCAAAAGTGGTGAAACAGCGGATGCTGCGGGGAGTGCGGTCGTCGTCACGTGGCATCAGGTAAACCTCACTGAATGCCGGTCAGTCAAGATGGAGCTGTGTGGGTTTGTCGAAGCGAACGGTTTCGTCACCGAACTGGATTGTCATTCCCGGACACAACGGCGTCAAAGTTGCCGGATTGAGCTGCTCGCCGTCGATCTTCACTGCCGCGGCACCCGGCAGCACTTCGATCCAGAACGAGCGGTCCATGTACAGAAGTTTTGCCTGCATTGCTGGTCCGGACTCTTTCAATAGGACGCCCGCCTGATCCGGGGCACCACCAATGAAGACCTCGCGCAGGAGCTGGACATAAGACTCCTGGCCGTCGAGGTTGTCGATTCGATCGAACTTCACCGCATTCAGTGCGAGATCGAGGCCGCTGCGAGCCAGCCGGGACAGATGCCCGCCCACCAGTTCACAGTAAAGTTCGTCCCAGAACTCAAGATCCGCCCGCTCCGCGTTCCGATCCGGCGTGAAGGTTGCCATTTCGAGATGAAACTCTTCGGTCACCGTTCCCGGCAGCCCGAGATCGACGTGCACGTGGATTGCGCCGTGACTGACGGACACGACCTTGCGTTCACGAACGACGTCGATATCGACCTGCATTCCTTTGCTCGACTGGTCAATGAACTCCAGCCCGTCCGGTGTCACTTCGAGCAAAAAATGCGTGCGTGAGATGTTTCGTGAGTAGCCGTCATTCTCGTCACCGGAAGGCAGGAACCGGATGGTGACGTCGTTATCGCGACTTCTGCCGAACGAAAGGCGCGGTCGTGTGAAGATCAGCGTGCGCCGGCCGTCTTCAAAAAAGAATCCCGCTGCGTCCAGGTACGAGCGTTTCTGGAATTGTTCACTGACGGTCGGCAGACGCTTCTGTTTTTCGGTATCGACCTTCAGATCGTATTCAAACGTTGCCGCAGACTTCTCCGGCTCATCACTGACCTCGTTCGCCTCGGCTCCTCCGCCCATCGCATCCTGAAGGTTGATGACGCTGTCAGCTCCGCCCTTCAGCACGACTTTGGAGAACTGCTTCAGGTTATGCCCCTGCAGATTAATAATGGACTGACCGTCGCCGTCGATTTCCAAAACGCCTCCGTCGGCAGTGTTGGCATCCGGAACATTCAAACGCAGGCGGCAGCGGAAGAAGCGAGGCAGTGCCGCCGGTGCTTCTCGAAAGAAAACTTCCACATCGATGAGGTATTGCCCGGGACGGCAGTCCATTCCTTCTGTTGTCATTTTGAATGGGACGTGAAACGTCCAGAGTCCCTGATCTTCCGACTGCGGTCGTCTGAGACGATCGGTGTCATCGTGATCCAGTTCCTGATCGACACGCACAGTCACATCCGGCCGCGAGGGGTAGCCGGGGCAGATCAAGCTGAATTCCGGCCGCACCTGATATCCGACACGGGGAAGCTCGCCCCAGTCGACCAGTAACCGAGGCCCTGAACCTGGCGGCTGGCTGCTTTCGATTTCGGCACGGAAACGGGCCATGATTTCCGCAATGACTTCGTCAGACGCGCCGCTCGTCTGCACCAGAGGTTCGATTTCTTCAAGTGTCGCAGTCTCAGAAACCTGACTCTTAATCATCGCAAACATCATGTCGGCAATGTTGGAAACATCCACTAGAATCTTTCACGTATTCAGTGTCAGAAAAGACGGAAGCATCGAAAAGGACTCACGAGCATTTACGCCGGTGGAGGTCCCGGAGGGACGCCGGGCATTGGTGGTGGAGCAGACGGAACGGCATTGAACATGGCCGCCAGTTCCGGGACCTGTCCTGCCTGAGCCCACGCAGACATTCCCGTTTTACAAACCATCGTTGCAGCCGTGACCTGGCCACTCTGGATGTACTGCTGGACCTGAGCCAGCTGCAACGCGGGTGACTGCTGTCCGTTGAGCGACACGAGCCATGTTTCTGCAGCAGGCATGGGCGGCGGAGCGGCTGCCGGGGCCATGGGTGGTGGGAAGCCGGCTGGTGCCGGTGCTGCCGGCGTCGCGGCCTGAGACAGCCCGCCGATCATCTGCTGCACACTCCCCTGTTGTGACTGCATGGCCGTTTTATAGGCGTCGGCAATGGCGTCCGCTTTGGCCCGCTCCGTCTCGTTCATTTTCTCGTACATGCGAAGCCGCTCTTCATTCAGTTCCGCAGCCGGATTGGCCGTGGCCTGAGCTTTGGCGGCATCCTGTGTGGCCTCGTGCTTCTTGAGATCTGCCAGCAGAGTGGCGTTCTCAGTACCCGCTGTGGCGACCAGAGCCTCAGTGCTCAGGTTGCTCATGGCGTTGATGCGGTCCAGTTCCCGTTTACTGGAGCTGTCCGCTTTCAGATTCTCCATCTCCAACTGCATACGCTGCTGACGCTCGGCAAATTCAGCGTTCATCTCCTGCACACGCTGCAGTTTGTCCATCTGACTCGTGGACTTCTTGTCCTGGAACTCCAGTTCCCATTCGTGCTGCCGTTTCTGAACTACCAGCTTTTCGGCTTCCAGTCGCGAGTTCAGTTCGGACTCAATCAACGCTACTTTCCGAGCCCGGTCGGCCTTCGCCACTTCCAGGTCGCTACGGACGTCCTCCATCTTCTGGTCATGCAGGATGGCTTCCCAGGAATCGTCCCGCTTCTGTTGCCGTGCTTCACGGACCCGTTCCCAGCGAGCTTTCACGTTTTCGTGTCTCTGCTGCCGACGATGCGTGGCCTCTTCCTTTTCACGCTCCAGTTCATGACGCCATTCTTCTGCCTCTTTTGTCTGCGACAGACGCGACAGTTCCAGTTCTTTACCCAGCGACTTCATGCGGATGGCATAGTCCATTTCGACACGCAGTTCTTCGAGTTCCTGTTCACGGTGGAGGTCCATCGTGGCGAGCAGGTGTTCCCGGAGCTGGCCCCGGTCTTCTTTTCGCTCTTCGTAGGCGGCGATCAGGCCTTCGCGTTCTTCGACGCGGAGCAGTCGATCCTTGTCGACGTCGGAGACCGCTTTCCTAAAATCTTCCTTCGACTGAATCTTATTCAGCCGGTCTTCCGACACGATGTTACGCAGGTCTTTGCGTAGCGGGACTTTGCTGCGAATGTCACTCAGCTTTGCCGATAGCTGGTCACTCTCGATAACGGATGCAGCCTGCTGCAACTGGGTCTCACGAGACTGCAGCCAGAGTTCTCCCTTTCGCTCGGCGAGGCCGCCGTCATCGCATGAGCACTCTGCGGTCTGCAAGTCAACAAAATCCAGGCCGTATCGCTGCAGCTTCACGTCCGCCCGTGACCGAATGCCGTCCGCCAGACGTGTAATGAAATCTGGATTACGCACATCATCGAACGAGCACTGCCCGATTGTGGAATACACAGCCTGTCCCACGACGGGCTCCAGCAGGCCCTCCAGTTCTTCAACGGACACCGACTCCCGTGCACCCATCAAGTTTTCCATGAACGGCAGAATCTCGGCAATCTGCACGGTCCAGCGGTACGATACATTGAAGCACACGCCATCCAGACAGGGCACGTTGTAAGCGTAACTTTCGACCGGGACGTCCTCACCCCGGGTCAGGAATATCGTCGTCTGTTTATTCCGCCAGAACTGCAGGCGTTCGATGAACGATTCCAGTGTGTATTCTCCGGCCAGAATCTCACCGATCAAGACACCGTCATCAATCACCAGAGCCCGCGTTCCCGGTTCAATCACCAGCGACCGCGCTTTTGGCGCACCACCAATGATTAGAAGCTTGTCGAAGAATCCTTTCAGGTCCGGAACGATCACCTTGACGGCAAACTCGGTCTCAGAAACAGACCAGCGATGGTGTTGCAGTCTCGCGTTCATGGGAAACTCCGTGCCTGAAAGTGCTTAGTTCTTTCGGAAATGTCGAACGTATTTCGAAATACTCACCAAGCGTCAAGTGCCGTGCATTCAGTTTTAAACAAATTCGACCTAAATGTAACCACTACGCGGGGTTCATACAAATGTTGCTCCGAAGCGACCAAGATCCGAAGCGACCAAGATATTGAACCGCTCGGCCAGTCGCCGAGCAAGGATGCACGCAGGCCGAAGCAACTCACCGGATGGGCTGTGTCGAGATTCCGGTAGTCAATATGAACGGGCACCTTACAGCAACTGCTCGAAAAACAGAACAACGAGTGTCGCATAGGCCGCTCCGGCGTCTGATCTAGCCCTTAACCGACTCCATCGCCAGAGTGCTAGAATGGCGAATTGGCGAGAAAAAAAAGGGAGGCGAGGTCCCGACTGGTGTGTGAACGCCGATGGCTTGGGGAGGTCGTCAGCTATCAGAACGGCAAAGTGCCCAG
>JAPYTO010000448.1 GCA_029941865.1 Fuerstiella sp.
GCTGCAAAGTTGTCAGAAGGTTTAATCAAGATAAAGCTGTGAGGGTCGATCGAAACGAACTTTTTCGCTGCCAAACTGCAGTTCCATTCCCGGAGTCAGGGGGACTAATGTCCGCGGCTGCGTGACAACGTTGTCGACAGTCACGGGCAACCCGCCTGTCAGCGGTTCCAGCCAGAACGTGCGATCCAGGTGCAGCAGACGTGCCTGGACCTGTGCACCGCTCTCATGCAGGACAATCGCGGACTGGGCAGGAGACCCGCCAATCAGTGCTTCACGAAACAGATGCACGTAAGACTCTTCACCCCGTAAGCTGGTCACGCGGTCATAGCGAGCTGCGTCCAGCCCCACGTCCAACGCGTCGCGATGCAGTCGGGACAGTCGACCTTCGATGACCTCACAGAACATCTCGTCCCAATACTCCAGCTCGTCGCGACTGGTCCGCCGATCCGGCCCGAATAGTGCCAGCTCCATTTCGAACTTCTGCGAGACGGTTGCTGTGACACCCAGTTCCACATGCACGAATCCTCCGGCAAGCCTGGCGGAGATCATTTCCCGGTCCTGCACGACCTGGTAGTTCACCTCCATGCCACGATTTGATTCGTCCCGCAGTTCGATGCCTTCCGACGTCAACTCAGCGATACAGTGCGTGCGTGAAATATTGCGTGAATGGTTGTCGTTTTCGTCGCTGCGTGGCAAAAACCGAATGATCACGTCATTGTCGCGACTGCGTCCGAATGTGATTCGCGGACGGGTCATCACCAGTGTGCGACGACCGTCTTCAAAAAAGAAACCACAGGCATCAAGGTATGCTCGTTTTGCCGCTGTGGCCTGAACCGCTGGAAGGCGTTGCTGTTTCTCCGTATCAACCTTCAGTTCATATTCAAATGTTGTGGCAGGCTTCTCTGATACGGCCTCAGCGGAATCATCCGGTGCCCCCATGGCGTCCTGCAGATTGATGACACTGTCCTCGCCTCCTTTCAGGATCACTTTGGAAAACTGTTTCAGGTTGTAGCCCTGCAGGTTGACAATGGACTGGCCATCGCCGTCGATCTCCAGCACGCCACCTTCCTCGGCACCCGCGTCTTTGACGTTCAGGCGAATGCGACAGCGATAAAAACGGGGCAAACCGGCGGGAACGTCTCGAAAGGAAAGATCCACTTCAATCACGTACTGTCCGGGGCGACAATCCATGCCGTCCGACGTCATCCGAAAAGGCACCTGACAGGACCACAGGCCCGGGTCTTCAATCTGAACCCGTCGCAGCGACACTTCGTCGTGGTCCAGTTCGCGATCAATACTGACCCGCACTTCGGGACGACTGTTTTCATAGCCGGGACAAAGGAGACTGAATTCCGGTCGGACCTGATGACCGACCTGCGGCGATTCTCCCCAGTCTACTAACAGTCGGGGCGTAGCGACTGCAGCCGCACCTCGTTCAGACTCAAAGCGAGCCACAACCTGACCGACGATTTCTTCAGGGATGCTGGCTGCCACACCGGCTGCCTGAACCTGCTGGCAGATTTGATCAAGCGACGACTCTGGCGTCACCTGCGAATTAACGAGTTGATAGAGAATGTCAGTCGGATCCGAAGTCTCCACGGTACTGCCTTAACACGTTGCAGGACAAAAATATAACTTCACTGAACCGATGCTACTGCGGCATGGGAGGTGCTCCGTCAGCCGGCGGAGTGCCGGGCATTGGAGGCGGACCGGGGGCATTAAACAGATGCGCCAGTTCCGGAAACTGCCCGGCCGGAGCCCAGGCTGGCATCCCCGTTTTCCAGACCATCGATTCGCGAGTCAGCTGTCCGGACAGAATGTACTGCTGCACCTGAGCCAGTTGTAGACCCGGCAACTGCTGACCGTTCAATGAAACATGCCAGGTTTCCGCCCCAGGCATGGGCGGAGGAGCTGCGGCCGGTGCTACGGGAGGTGGAAAGCCGGCCGGTGGTTGTGGAGCAGGTGTCGCCGCCTGAGCTAATCCACCAATCATCTGCTGCACGTTGCCCTGCTGAGACTGCATCGCCATCTTGTAAGCATCCGCAATGGCATCTGCTTTCGATTTCTCCGCCTCGTTCATCTTCTCATACATGCGGAGCCGTTCTTCATTGAGCTCTGCCGCAGGATTGGCAGCGGCCTGAGCTTTGGCGGCATCCTGAGTGGATTCGTGTTTCTTGAGATCAGCGAGCAGTGCCGCGTTGTTGGCGCCGGCCGTCGCCACCAGTGCTTCAGTGCTCAGATTGCTCATCGCCTGAATCCGGTTGAGCTCCCTGTTGCTGGCGCTGTCCGCTTTCAGATTCTCCATTTCCACCCGCATTCGCTGCTGCCGCTCTGCGAACTGAGCGTTCATGTCCTGCAGCTTCTGCATGCGTTCCATCTGGCTGGAGGAACGCTTTTCCTTGTGTTCCAGCTCCCAATCCTTTTGACGCTTCTCAACTTCCAGCTTTTCGGCAGCCAGCCGTGATTCAAGATCGACCTGAATCAGAGCCACTCGGCTTTGTCGTTCGGCTTTGGTGACTTCCAGTTCCGCTCGGACGCCTTCCATCTTCTGCTCATGCAGAATGCCTTCCCAGCTGTCATCGCGTTTCTGGTTGCGAGCTTCCCGCGCCCGGGCCCACGCGGCTTTGACGCTCTCGTGCTGCTGGTCACGACGATGCTCGGCCTGCTCACGTTCTTTCTGCAGCTCATGTCGCCACTGCTGGGCCTGTTCGGAATTGGCCAGTTCCGAAAGTTCGATTTCCTTTTGAAGCGATTTCTGGCGGACGGCGTAGTCGGTTTCCACCCGCAGTCCTTCCAGTTCCTGTTCGCGATGCAGGTCCATGGTTGCGAGCAGATGCTCCCGGAGCTGATCGCGATCTTCTTTGCGGGATTCATAGGCCTCGACAAGTTCGTCCCTCTCTTCTTTACGCAGGACCCGCTGCTTGTCGATTTCCAGCAGCGACTGGGCAAATTCTTCTTTTGACTGAATCTTGTTGAACTGATCCGAAGAGACGGCATCTCGCAGTTGTTTTCGGATCGGAACTTTGCTGTTGATGTCTTCGAGTTTCGCCTTCAGCTCTTCATTCTCAACGACGGAAGCCGCCCGCTGCATCTGAACTTCACGTAGTTGCAGCCACTGTTCACCCTTGCGTTCGGAAAGACCGTCGCCATCACTTTGTATTTCCACGCTCTGAAGGTCGGTCAAAGCCAACCCGTAACGTGTGAGCCTGGTCTCCAGCTGGGAAGACATTCCGTCAGACAGAAGGTTGACGAAATCCGGTCCCTTGACAGTATCAAAGTCAATCCGACCAACCGTTCGGCGAACGGCTTGATTTGTGATGGGCATCAGAAGAGACGACAGCTCATCGATAGAAACCTCGTTACGGGCGCCCATCAGATTATCGAGGAATCGCGAGACGTTCTGAATCTGAATGGTCCAGCGATAATCGATATCGAAACACACGTTCTCCAGAGTCGGAATCGACTCAGCCGTCATCTGCAGAGGAACGTCTTCCTCTCGCGTCAGGAAGACCGTCACCTGACGATTCTTCCAGAACTGCAGACGTTCGGTGAATGATTCAAATGTGTAGCTGCCACCACGCAGCTCGCCAGCAATAACACCTTCATCGATCACCAGAGCTCTGGTTCCCGGCTCGATGACAAGCGTTCGGCCCTTGGGGATGTCAGGAAGCTTGGGCAGGTTCTTGAAAAAACCATTCAGGTCCGGAATCATGACTCGCACGGCAAAGTCTGCTTCAGAAACAGACCAGCGGTGGTTCTTCAAATTTACACTCATCAATGTCTCCACCGAAAACAACTAAATTGTGTCGTCCAGCTGACGATAGCCTCGGTTACTCCTTAATGGAGTGCCCCCGACCGTAATCGTTCTCTCCGTAACTGTGATCGTTCTCACTGTCGTCGTACTCTTCAGCAACGGCGAACTTCAATCCGTTGACTGTGCTCAATCGTTTCCACGGCCCCTCCGGACTCTTCGCCATGAAATCGTCAGGTCCCAGCTTGCCAATGTCGATCGCTTGTTAAATATAGTTGCGGTCTTTGACGTCCAGAGCCTTGCCGCTGTTCTGCTTTTAATTCACAAAGACATATTCAACTCCGCAGTTCTCAGTGTGAATAGCGGCCGAGGAAAAGGCCCCAGAGAAAAGCGTGGTGGCTTTTCTTGTAGGTGTTGGGAATGAATGTCAGGGGAAGTATTAGATATGATCTAATGAAGAGACTTCCCCTCTATGGTGACAACATGACTCGCGTCTGTCATATGTCCGGATCGATAACAGGACAAAATGGCCAAATATTTGACGTGGCGGGTTGTATCAGGATTCAAGGATTCACAAGTATTATCCAATCGCAACTTTGCAGCGCAGTGACCACAATGAGCGA
>JAPYTO010000449.1 GCA_029941865.1 Fuerstiella sp.
CTCGGCTTTATCAGAGCCGCACTCTAACCAGCTGAGCTACACACCCGTTCTCAGCAAGCCACATATGTTTACAGGGGTTTTCAGCGATGTCCAGTCCCAGTCTGGATTCTCACGGAAAACCGCTGAGGGGGGATGTCCTGGAACGAACCATTAGACACCTCTTTGGTGGAGTTGTTCGCAGGGACCCCCAATAGCGGCCGATCGTCGGTATCGGACCGTCCGTGGGTGAACTTTAGCCGTTTCGAGCCCATTCATGTTTCGTGGTCAGGAAGCGGCTTGCAGTGCGTTCTACTGAGTGGTTCGGGTCGGTATGGTGTCTGACGTCAGGCACGGAATATGATACAACCTGCGTAGCCAGAGTGTGTACCGCATCCATGCTGGTACGAAACATGAGGACGATATCAGCGTCAGGTCAGGAACTTATGAGAGACCCTCGAATCAACTTCCGTTCGCGAGAATTGGCCGGCCTGTTGGCATTCCTGATTCCCGGAGCCGGGCATTTTTATCAGGGGCGAAGGCTGAAAGCAGGAATTTACTTCACCTGCATCCTGTCGCTGTTCTTTGGCGGGATGATTCTGGGCGACTGGCAGCCAGTATACAGCCAAATGGCTCAGGCAACACGACACGGGTCGATCCAGATGCAGCCCCGGGAAGACGCACCAAAAACCAGCTATTCGATCGGGTATGGTGCTCAGGTGTTGGTGGGCCTGCCGGCCTTGCCTTCACTTGTCCAACAGTATCGCTTTGCCGGGGACGACGGAGTCGTCGGAACGCTGCACGATCCGATCGACAGCACGTTTGACGGCGTCTTTCAGTCCGGCGAGAAATCGATTCCCGTCGCCGGGCAATTGCAGCTTAATGCGGACGGTCCACGGGATGTTGTGGGCACTTTCCGCGGAGCAGCTCAGGATGGGACACCCGTGGACGTGGAAATCCGAGGATTGCTTGAGCTCGGTCGGAAGGTCTTCGGTTCTCCGCGTCGCGAGATCAGCGTGTCACGTCTGCCGGGCGCTCGCGTGAAGGGAAGTGACGTCTACAGGCTTCAGGGAGCTGTTTCCCGTCCGTTTCTCGATTGGTACCAGGCTCCACGGGACAACGCCGAGCTGGACCGGTTGCACGGAAAACTAAGTCAGCACTTCGATATCGCCTGCGTATTTACGTGGATTGCGGGGCTGCTGAACCTGATGGCCATCTGGGACGCATATGAAGGGCCGGCATACGGTTACGGAGATGAAGAGCCAGATGACGATGACAATAAGTAAACTGCTCTAATGAGTCCTTCCCTGTCCGTGTTCGACATCTTAACAAGGCTTGTCAGTTAACGATGCCCTCACTGTTTTACGCCATACCTCTGACCGCCGCAATTAGTCTTGTGTATTGCAGCACTCGTTTTGAAATGCCTTCTCGGATCTTCCAGTCCGCCACGGTGATGTTCGTGAAAACCACGGTCGGGCTCGCGCTGCTGTATGCCATTCTGTGGTGTTTTTCGTCGTAGGCCCAGGACTGTTCGGCACGGTTCGTGCCGTTGGTTGCGATACGACGATCCCGTCGCTGTGGACGCCGTTTGAACCGCCGTGATGCTTGCCACGAGTCGTCTGACGATCGACTCGCACGAAGATCGCACGAACCGTGTGGTCCGGTTGGCTGTTCGCACTGCCGGTCTCACCGTACAACACATCTGAATTGGTTTGTGCGGCGTCTTTTTTCTGGCGTCTTTTCGTGCTTTCCGCGGTCAAATGAATCTGAGAGTACCCAGGCGTATGCGACCACGGAATACACAGAAGACACGGAACGGAGCTGGCCTGATGATTGACTTGTTGTTTAAGAACCAGACGTATCAGATTCGTCGGGCGTGTCTTGAAGTCGATAAGTAGAAGGGCTGTTTCTGTCATTGCCTCAATGTCGAAATCGAAAGAATCATTCGGTCGCACGGCGCGAATACGTGCCTGATTCTTTACCGTCTTTTCTGTGCCTTCCGTGGTCAAGCGAATCAACCCCTGTCCCCGGAATCGCTGGGCTACTGTTGAACAGGAGGCCGCAGAGAGAACAGTGGTTAGTAATCATGGTTTCTCTGCTTCCTCGACTGCCCTCCTGTTCAAACAAACCAGCACCATGATGGGCACAGAAATGGCCTGTCTTCAGCCAGACGACACCTGGCCCTGAGAGGAACCGGTTCTCCCAAACCAATCAACACTTGTGTGGTACGATGAGGCACTGCCGGTGGGGCGTGAAAAACGGGTCGCTAATGGTTTCATTGAGGCCCATCCCACCCCGTCGTTGCGGCAGCGTTCGTACACCGTTTCCCGGACGCTGTTGTCTCGCAGGCGACAGGCATTGCTGCTGCCGATAGCGGCGATTCTGTTGAATAAACGAAGCTTCGCGCAGCCTCGTTCGGTGACATACAGTCGATCCGTTTCCCGATCTGTCTGTAATCGGGCTCGTTCGCATGATCGCCGCCATAGGGCGTCACGTCGATGTGAGCGGGAATGCCGCGCAGGATTTCAAGGTGTGTGTGCCGTCACCTTTTCACCATCCCATTGCCGGTACTCTCCTGTCAGAATGCAGCTTTCATGATTCGTAGTAGAGCGGCAATGAGTGATCCTTCGGCAGGCGTTATGGCCGGATTGATGTCGTTGAGTCTTCTGTTTCTCGCGAGTGGTTTACAGGGTGTCGCGCTGAGTTGTGGCTGCGATAGACGCGTTTCAGCCTGAGAAAACGGCGTGCCCACGAGCCCGATCGCTTAACGCGAACAGGCAAACTGTTCTCGTACCGTGCCGAACAGTATTGTCGCAGGCCCGTTCATCACAGCGTTTCACGCTGAGTTGTGGCCGCGAAGAGCACTTTTTAATAGCAGTTTGGTTGCCCCCACGAGCCAGTATCGTCCACGACAATAAGAAAACTGCTCTAGCCTGTGGGCTGGTGAACACCGGGTTTTTACTTTCGGTTTTTTCGGCGTTTCCTGAACAGTGCCGGCGACAGTGCAGCCAGGCCAGCCAGCCAGCCGGTTGCAGCCTTGTGTTTCGGGCCGGACGGAGAATCGCTGTATTCGGCCGCTGGCGTCGCCGCAGATTCTTCTTTCCAGATTGCTTCGTCCCAGGCAGCCATCAGGTCGTCACCGGACTGCAGTTCCTCCATCTGTTGGGCAGAGCTTTCCGGAGCGTTCGCTTCGGGCAGAGATTCGACCTGATCGGCCACGGCTAATTGCCGTCTTGTTTCGTCGACCGCTCGACCACTTACTGAGACCACCTGAGCAGGAATCAGGCTGACCGTGACGTCTTCCGGTTGCCACGTTGTGGCGGCGGCATCCAAAGATGCCAGCTGCACGACTGGCCCATGGTCTTCCTCGGGAAACTCACTGATGGCGATGGTAAAGCTGTCAGGTACGCTCCAGTCGCTCACTTTGCTGCTGGCACTGATCGACCTGACCCAGACTCGGTAGTCACCCAATGCCAACGGCGTTGCTGGCGTGAACGACGTATCCGTGAGGTTGTTGAGCCGTATTACCGGCACGGTTGGCGTCGCCTGCAGTGAGATGAATATCTCGTAACGTGCAGCACCCGTCACGCTTGACCAGGTAATTGTCGGCGTGGAGTCGGAGCCGTCCGGGACATCGTTCAGGACGGGTACTTCGACGGCCTGGATGGTGAGCATTGACTGCGAATTGGGGCTCCATGGAGTCAGTGTTCCGTCCGCCGTAATTGCCCGCACCCAGAACTTGTAGACTCCAGGTTCGACTTCTTCGGTGAGTGTGATTGAGGTCGCACTCAGGCCTGACTGTCGCAGAATCGGATTCGGTATATCATCTTCGGCGGCGAAGTAGACTTCGTAGCCTGCGGCACCTTCGACAGGCAGCCATGACAGGGTGGGGGTTGTATCTGTCGTGCTGGCGGGGTTCGTAACGACTGGTCGACCACCGACTTCAAATTCGAATCCGGGGCTCCATTCCGTGGTCACGCTGTCTGCGAATCCTCGCACCCACACCTTGTACTGACCGTTCCCCATTTCGGTTGGGATTGTGAATGCCGGCGATGTTAATCCGTCTTCGACGTACAGAACGACAGCCGGGATTTCATCAACTTTGTTGACCCAGACCTGCCAGCTCGTCACGCGATCCTGGTTGTTCCACGTGATGGTTGGAGTCCGATCGAGGATGGACGGACCAAACGTGTCAATGGATGGAGCAGTAACCACAGTAAAGTTGTAGCTGTTACTCCAGTCGCTTTTTTCACCTGTCCCCGTGGATGCCTGCACCCAGTAGCGGTATTCACCGACCGGCAGATCTGTCGGCGGCGTAAAGCTGGCCGTCGTCAGGCCATCAACGAT
>JAPYTO010000450.1 GCA_029941865.1 Fuerstiella sp.
CGTAAACTCGTTCTTCATCTGCGGCAGGCGTGCACGAAGCGAAACTACTGCGAGTATGCAGGTGATGAGCTTCCGATTTGAATTCCTTCTGCCAGAGAATGTCTCCGCTCGTTGCATGGATGCAAACCATGTAGCGAGTTGCATCTTCCGGATTGGCGCTCAGCAGAAAAACTCTGTCGCCCCAGACCACCGGCGAACCGCAGCCGGATCCGCCAGGCAACTTCGTCTTGAAGTTGAAGTCTTTTTCCGTGAACTCGACCGGAATCGAATCTCCGCTGCCGATGCCTGTTCCATTGGGGCCACGGAAACGAGACCACTCGCTGGCGCTGGCTGTCGTCAATGGAGCGATAACGGTGAAAAGCATCACTGAAAGGAAGGCTTTGTGCATGGGGTAACTCTGGCTGGGTGACGATGAAGGGGGCTGGCGTCGAAGTAGACTGCTGACGCATTATTTCAGGCACGTCTCATGGTTGCCACTGTGTGGACGAAGTGTGGCCGCTCTTTCGCGTAACCAGCTAAACCGTGCCCTGAAATGTTGACGGGTTGAGGTGTCAGACTCAAAGGGTTTTCGCTGAGTCCTGTCTGAAAACAGGGCAGTCGATATCCCGTCTGCTCAGCCCAAAAAACCATCAGACATTGTAATTCCTTCGCGCATCGAACAAGATGTTAAGCCAAAGGAAACACTATGCGATCATTGCTGACAGCAGCATTACCGTCAATCCTCCACAGCGCTACACTCCTTCTGGTGAGTGCTGTGTGCGCGACCAACAGTGCCGCCGCCGACGACCGGGTCATCAGTGGTCTTCAGGTTCTTTATGATTTTTCTGAGGACAATGGAAACGTCGTCAGAGACCATTCCGAAGTTGGTGTCGCCATCGATCTGAAGATCGCAGATACCAAAGCGGTGAGGCGAGTGAATGGTGGGCTGCAGATTCTTAAGCCAACGATCATTCAGACTGATCAGCCACCAACCAGGCTGATCAGTGCGGTCCGCCGAACAGGAGAGATCTCCGTTGAAGCGTGGGTTCAGCCGAAAGACACCACGCAAAAGGGGCCGGCGAGAGTGGTCACGATTTCGAAGGACTCCGGTGCCCGCAATTTCACGCTGGGGCAGGATGGTGACAAGTTCGAAGTCCGGTTACGAACAACAGAGACCAGCAGCAACGGAGTCCCATCGCTGCTGTCGCCCGGCAAGACTGCGAAAACACAGTTGACTCATGTGACGTATACGCACGCGAAGAATGGAAAAACCCGGATTTACGTAAACGGCAAACAGACTGCTGAAAAGCAGATTGGTGGCAATACTTCCAGGTGGGACGAATCATATCGCCTGAGTCTGGTCAACGAACTATCAAAGGACCGTCCATGGTTGGGCACGGTGCGTCTTGTCGCAATCTACAGTCGAGCACTGAGTGCGCCGGAAGTCACTCAGAATTTCATGGCGGGACCGGACGGTAAGATTTCCGAAGAACTGATTGCCGAAAGAAAACAACGGGCTGCCGCAAAGCACTTCGAAACGGCAGTTGCACCGCTGTTCGCAAAACACTGTCTGGAGTGTCACGATTCGGCGACGCATGAAAGCGGCCTGGATCTGTCAAAGAAAGTCGCCGCTTTTCGCGGCGGCGAAAACGGTAAAGTTATTCTGCCAGGGAAGTCGGCAGAGAGTCCGTTGTGGGCGTCTGTTGAATCCGGATCGATGCCTCATGAGCGTCCGCCGTTGTCGGTCGCTGAGAATGCCGCGCTGAAGAAGTGGATTGACGAGGGTGCCACATGGACGCTCGACCAGATCGATCCGGCGATCTACGCGCACGGCAGCGAGAACCAGAACTTCGTACAGCGGCTGACGGTGGACGAGTACATAGAAACCGTTCGTCAGGCCGTTGGCGTGGATATTGAAAAGGAAGCCCGCGAGATTCTGCCGCGCGACCTGCGGGCCGACGGATTCAGCAATACCGCCTACAATCTCGGTGTCGACTTTCAGCACGTCAATGCCTATGCGACGCTGGCTGAGATGATCGTCAGTCGCATGGACGTGAAACCTTTTGTTCGGAAGTATTCGAAGAAACAGAAGTTCACTGACAAAGACATGGGTGACGCTATTTCGAAGGTGGGGCGATGGCTGCTGCGAGGCCCCGTTGACGAACGAGATGTCATTGCCTATCGCGGCATCACAACTACAGTTGCCAGCGCGGGAGGTACCTTTGAAGAAGCGATGGGTTATGTGATCGAGGCCATGCTGCAGTCGCCTCGATTTATTTACCGGGTGGAAAGTCAACGCGGTGACGGAACTTCTGTGCCCGTAGCCGACTACGAACTTGCATCACGAATGAGCTATATCATCTGGGGAACTCCGCCTGATGAGGAACTCATGAAAGCCGCGGAGACGGGGCAGCTGGCGGCATGGGATGTTGAAAAACAGGCCGTCAGAATGCTGCAGGATGCTCGAGCCGTGCAGCAATCATTGCGGTTCGCGTCCGATTGGCTGAATCTTGGTCGACTCGACAACATGCAACCCAACGTAAAACGATTTCCTGATTGGAATCCACAGTTGGCGAACGATATGCGTCAGGAGACGCTGGCCTACTTTGAAGAAGTGGTGTGGCAGCAGGAGCAGCCTCTATCAGCATTGTTAAATGCGCAGGTGACGTTCGCCACACCCAGGCTGGCGACGTTTTATGGCCTTGAGGGGCAGGGCAGTGAAACGCAGCGGTATGATCTTTCACAGGTCGCCGGCCGCGGTGGACTGCTGACTCAGGGCAGCCTTCTGACAGTCGGAGGGGATGATGCGTCCATGGTGACGCGCGGGCTTCTGGTCATGCACGAACTGCTCCGCGGTGTCGTCAAGGATCCGCCGCCGTGCGTGGATACGACTCCCGTTCCCACCAAAGCCGGCGTCACTCAGCGCAGCATTGCCATGCAGCGAATCTCCAATGCCAGTTGCGGAGGCTGTCACTCGAAATTCGAACCACTGGCTTTCGGGCTGGAAAAGTTTGATGGGGTCGGCGCGTACCACGATACGGATGAACATGGCAACAAGCTGCGTGGCGATGGTGAAATCCTGTTTCCGGGTACCGCAAAGGCTGTTCAGTATGCGGACTCGGCCGAATTAATGGACTTGCTGGCCAACAGCGACCGGGTCAGTCAGACGCTGACGTGGAAAGTGGCGCAATTCGCGATGGGGCGTCCTTTGGTAGCCGAAGATGCAGCGATCGTCGATAACATACACAAAGCTGCTTCGGCAAATGGAGGGACGTGGCCGGCACTCATGACGGCCATTGTCACCAGCGACTTTGTACAGACGACGAAGACAGAAGCTGAAGCCGAATAGAGTTTCATTCCGGTGGCGAAACGACACCATGCCGCCAGACGATTATTCAGGGCGAAAGTTGATGACACGAAATATTCACCGTCGTACAACATTAAAGGGACTGGGCGGCATTGCCATCGGCCTGCCGCTGCTGGAAGAAATGACCGTCAGCGCGGCGATGACCGCTGCTGCGAAAGACGCTGTCGCCGATGTGCCGGTGCGGGCATTCAACGTCTTCTTTGGTCTCGGCATTCCCGCTCCGCTGCAGGCGGAAGGTTACGATGGCGTTCTGGAACCTCTGAAGCCGCTGAGTGATAAGCTGCTGATCATGCGCGGTGTCGATCACGTCCGCTGCGATGAATCAGGAATCAACGCCCACTTTGATGGAGCGTCGGCTGCGTTTACGGCAGAACCCCCGGACGGCGAAGCCAAGGCGGGAGGGCCTTCGATTGATCAGGTTGTCAGAAATGCGCATTACCCTGATGGTCTGCCGAAAGGCATGGTTCCGACGTTGAACGCCGGCACATTCTTCCGCCGCAGCCGAGTAAGCCGGTATGTACACAGTTATTACTTGGACGGAACTGTTGCGGCCACAATGCAGGAACGTCCGCGTGACGTGTTCGATCGCGTCTTTGGGTCGTTCGCATTTTCCAGTGACGACACAGACGCGCGACGCAAGCGACTGAAACGCAGCGTGCTGGATTCCGTTGTTGATCAGTATCGGTTCTACACAGGTGAGAATTCTCCACTGGGGGCCACGTCCCGTGCGCGAGTCGCTGACCATCTGGACCGCATTCGGGAATTCGAACAAAGAGCGTTCGAGATGAAGGACAGCCCCAAAGGTGTGGCCAAACTACCGCCGCGTTCGAATCTGGCTCATGGCGGATCGGCGGATCCCGGCGGGCAGGGCATCGACATGAAGCTGAACGATCTGACGACCGAATGGCGTCTGATGGCAGATCTTTACGCGTTGGCCATTCAAACGGATCGAGTTCGTTT
>JAPYTO010000451.1 GCA_029941865.1 Fuerstiella sp.
ACAACAACGTTCATCGTGATTGAACCAGACTGCTCTCTGGCGGTGAAACAATCATCTCTCCAACGTTGCCAGGCGAACTTCCGTGTATACCTCCCGACAACAAAGTGAGTCCTAATACCGTCACCAACAGAAATCCTCCGGCCATCAACGTCAGCCTCGCGACCTGACGTCCGGTCTGCTCCTTCCGGGCGAGAATCCGGCACAACGCCGAGACCATCGTCAGCCAGACAATGGACGTGCCGGCCACCAATGGGTCCTTCCAGCTGAAGCTACCATCAGGGGGCTGCTGCCCGACCATGACCAGAATGAAACCGGTTGCCAGCCCGACCGTCAGCATGATGACTGTGCTGACCACCAGCCATCGAATAAAACTATTCAATCGTTCAAGGCTGGGCAGCTGCAGTCGATGCAGCCACGAACTTTGACCTCGCAGCTTTTGATATTGCAGCAGGTACATCACAGCGCACATGGTCGATGCGGCGACTGTTCCCAGTCCGATCACCAATGTGGACGCGTGCAGCATCCCCCAGCGATGGACTGCATTTTTTTCTCGTACGGAATCGGCCAGGACATCGTCAACGAACAATGCCATGATGATCAGGCTCAAAATCGAGGGCAAAAGAAACAGCCCGAGTGCCAGACGCCGGTGCGTGGCCACAAGAATCAGATAGAAAAATGCGCCCAGCCAGGCCAGTACCAGAAACCAGTCGTGGCTGCTGCCGATAAGCGGTGGGAGTCCGGAGTCCGAACTGCGTGTCACCAGATAGGCGGTGTGAGCCAGCAGCCCGGCCGCAGCCGCCAGAATGGTGATGCCCCGAGCCATCCCCGACCGGTGGCGCAGCAGCTGAAACAACTCGCCACCGAAGGCGACAAGGTAGCTCAACAGAAAACACGACAGTTGAACCTTGGACAGAAACGCCAAAGCTGACACTCCGGTTGAGGTGTGGATCGTTACGGCATACGTAGCATCAATTCTAGCCGACCTTGGACGACGGACAACGTCCGGACCGCCGGTTCATGCCATGATTGAGACTCTTCCAGCGGTTGTAGGGGCTCTGTGACCCGAATGATCAATTCTGATACCCGGCCTGGCCAGTTTAGAGAGCGACCATATGAAGGCCGCGGACTGGCGCCGTGTATTCGGAACGTGGAAAACACGGGGTTTCCCAACACTCGGGTGCCCGCAACGCCTGACGCACCCAATGGCGGTGAAGGAGTTACGTTGGCCAGGACCCGTCCGGACGCCGAAAGACGCGCCAGGACATGCCCTGGCCTGGTTAGCTGAATCAACGTGGCAAATACCGTGTCGACGGTATTGGGCCTGACCTCTTTCCTTCACACCCTCTGCGGCAGCAATCCGAGGAGGAGAAGACGAGTACGAGACACGAAGACGACAATCCTGTTCTTTCTTTCGTCCTCGTACTTCCTGCTCGTCTTCTCGTTCTCGATTTTTGCTTATCACCTTCTGCGCCCGTATGCAGGAGGTTCCGCAGAGTCACATGACAAGCACAGAACTTTGGGATACGCTGTCCGACAGTCGAATGATCGTGTGCGGGGGCGGCCCCGGCGCCTTGCCCCTGTGATTCGTCGCTGGCCAGAACTTCGTCATATCCTTGCAACGCCGTCGCCCACCGCTCAAGAGAGTCATATTCCCTCGCAGAATCGGCATCGACACCACGACAGGAACGGCGGCCGCTGCTGATCGCCTGTTGCTCACCTTCCGCACTCGTTTCCCCAACGATTCCACTCCTGAAAGAGCTTCTGATGTCACGAAAACTTCTGTTCCTGATGTTGTCTGTGGCGTTTGCCCCCCAAATCACAACTGCTGCAGACTGGACCGAATTTCGCGGCCCCACGGGACAGGGGCATTCTGATGCGGTCGACCTGCCCACAACCTGGAGCGAAGATCAGAACATTGCGTGGAAGGTTGACGTGCCGGGGAATGGCTGGTCTTCGCCCGTGGTTTCGGGCGGACGAATTTATGTAACGACGGCAATTCCTGTTGGCGATGCCAGCCCGCCGCTGCATTCGTTGCGGGTTCTGTGTCTGTCAGCAACCAACGGCGAGACAATTTGGAACGCGGAAGTATTTCGACATTCAGCCGATGAGCAGGTCGAAAGTCATAACAAGAACAGCCACGCCAGCCCGACGCCCATTCTTCAGGATGACCGATTGTACGTACACTTCGGTCCACACGGCACGGCATGCCTGAAGACTGACGGCTCAGTGATCTGGAAAAACTCGGAGCTGGTCTATGCTCCGCAACACGGCAACGGAGGATCACCTGCCATTGCTGGCGACGTGTTAATCATCTGCTGCGATGGCAAGGATTATCGCTTCGTCGTCGGCCTCGACAAGAACTCCGGAGACCAGGTCTGGAAGACAGATCGACCGCTGAATCCGTCTCGCGGCTTCAGTTTCTCCACACCAACAGTTCTCAGCGCGGGCGGACAAACACAGGCGATCTGTCCGGGAAGCGGCGGAGTCTGGTCTTACGACACGAAAACAGGACAGCAGCTGTGGCAGGTCGAATACGGCGAAGGATATTCGGTCGTGCCTCGGCCCGTCGTGGGGCACGGTCTGGTATACGTCTCCAGCGGTTTCGGTGATCAGCAACTCTTCGCTATTGATCCCACCGGGAGAGGCGACATCACAGATTCGCATGTACGGTGGAAAATCAAGAAGGCCGTTCCAAAGTCACCATCCGTATTACTGGTTGGCGACGAACTGTACATGGTGGATGACGGAGGCATCGCCAGTTGCCGCGATGCTGTGTCCGGTGATCTGCACTGGCAGGAACGCCTTGGCGGCAAGTTCTCGGCATCACCGTCGCTGGCGGACGGAGTCATTTACTTTCAGGATGAGACCGGTACGACGACTGTGGTGCAACCGGGTACGGAATATCTCGAAATTGCAAAGAACCAGCTGGGTGATGGCGAAACTCGCACGTTCGCTTCATTTGCTTTCGTCGACAACGCCATCCTGTTGCGCAGCGAAACCAGCCTGTATCGCATTGAAAAGCGTTAGGCTGCATTTTGCACGCCGTAGGCCGGACCGAGGCCGACGCCAATGCCGGAGCAGCGCAAACCGAATTTCATCGTGCTACAGTCTGTTCGATCCGACATTCGAAAGAATCGGCCGATGTTCCAACAGACACACGGTTTGCTCGATCCGTCTACAAATCCGTGCGCAATTGAGGCTAGAGCTACCCGATGCGATAGGTTTCGGCGCTTCAGGAAAGTCTGCAACATCGCTCAAGACGCATATAAGAACGACTGCTTTACCGAATCGTGCCCATCCGTCGAAATGATGGCCTATTTGACGGCCAGCACAGACGCGAAATTAAAGCACTGAAACCACGGACAGATGGTGCTGAAGCCGGCTCTGCGAAGTCGCTCAATATGCGTTTCCAGAGTCTCCGGCACCAGGCGATTTTCAATGGCCGTTCGTTTTTGAGCGATCTCAAGATGGCTGTATCCATGAGCCCGCTTGAAGTCGTGGTGGAGCCTTGTCATCAAACGATTCTCAGCGGCATCGGCAAAGCTGATCTTTTCCGACAGCAACATCGCCCCGCCTGGCAAAATGCCGGCCGCGACACCGTGGACAAAGGAATCACGTTCTTCCGGCGGCAGAAACTGAAGCGTCAGGTTGAGGACGACGAGCGACGCGTTACGAACGGCGATCTCGCGAATGTCTGTTTTGTGAACTTCAACCGCAGCACCTTCACTCGATTGCTCGCTGACGATTCTGCGAAGACGAGTCACCATGGCTGCGGAACTGTCCACAGCGTGGATACGACAATCGGACGGAGCATTTTGCTGCACCGCAAACGTCGCGGCGCCCAGTGAGCAGCCAAGGTCGTAAACGTTTGTGTCCGGTAGAACATACGTCTCCGCACACTGGCCGATCATGGACAGCATGGAGGCATATCCAGGTACAGAACGACGAATCATGTCCGGAAATACGTCCGCGACTTCGTCATCGAACTCGAAGTCACCAACGCGGTTCAGTGGAAGAGAATAGATGCGATCTGCAGACACTGGACAACTGACGGCAAACTAAGGGGGCGGAAATGTTCGTAACGACCGGAACGCAGCTGTCCCACAGAATAGCGTCCAAGGGAGTCGGTCACGGCTCGTTTTCGCCCACGGACTTCGAATATTTGAAATATTCGCACGACGGAAACTTCGGTCAAGGAGTTCTGATCGTCAGTATCGATTGACTCCCGCGTTCAACAGTGCGCAGAACTGTGCCAGTTCGTGGTCACGTCTAAGAACCGGGATTGCTCCGTAGCCGAACTCGCCA
>JAPYTO010000452.1 GCA_029941865.1 Fuerstiella sp.
TGTGGCAGCTTCAAAATGCCCAATGTCGAACAAGGAATGTCCATCAGTGAAGTTTTGCACTTCGCCACCTGGACATTGGTCATTCCTTGTTCGGTATTGATTATTCCTGACCGCTGACCGAAGGTATCCCGGCGCTGTAATTGTCCGGAGATGTCTGCGGTTGTTCAGTGTCGAGGTCAGAGACCTGCGCCCAGCGCGCTTCAAATGCCCAATGTTGAACAAGGAATGTCCATCGGTGAAGTCTTGTACTCCGCCACCTGGACATTGGTCATTCCTTGTTCGAAATTGGTCATTTCCTGTTCTTCGTGCCCGCGTATTCTCGCCTTCCGCTACGAAATCACGGTTGTCACGATTGGAATTCGAGTTGTCGCGGGCCAGGATGTTGCTTCACCGCAATTTCGACCGCCCGCCCGCGAGTTTGTATTCCCTCCCTCCACCCTCCGAGGCCAATAATGAAACGTCTCTTCTTCCTTGTTCTGTTTTGTCTTGCAACTTCTGTTCAGGCTCAGGAATCCACCGCACCGCTGCGTGTGGGCATGATTGGACTCGACACGTCTCACTGCCTCGCATTCGCCAGGTTGCTGAACAATACCGATGATCCGAAACATGTTGCTGGCGCAAGGGTTGTGATGGTGTATCCGAAGGGGTCGCCGGATATTGAAAGCAGTGTGTCGCGCGTGCCAAAATACACTGTGGAAATTCAGAAACTGGGTGTTGAGGTCGTTCACGATCTGGAGGCGATGATCGAACAGGTCGACGCCGTTCTGCTGGAAACAAACGACGGTCGGCCTCATCTGGAACAGGTGATTCCTGTGCTGAAGGCCGGTAAGCCCTGTTTTATCGACAAACCGATCGCTGGATCACTGGCGGACTGCATCGCGATTTTCGAATTGGCGAAGCACTATAAAACGCCGCTGTTTTCGTCGTCGTCATTGAGGTTTTCCAAGGGAGTGCAGGCCATCCGAAACGGCTCACTGGGCGATGTTACCGGCTGCGACGCCCACTCGCCGTGCTCGCTGGAGAAAACTCACCCGGACCTGTTTTGGTACGGCATTCACGGTTGTGAAACGCTGTTCACGGCGATGGGGCCTGGCGTTGCTACGGTTGTGAGAACTCAAACGGCCAGCTTTGACCAGGTCACGGGGACTTGGAATGACGGTCGCATCGGCACCTTTCGAGGTATCCGCTCGGGGAAAGGGGGGTATGGAGGCACTGCCTTCGGAACGAAGAGTTCCGGCCCGATCGGCGGCTATGATGGTTACGATCCACTGTTAGTTGAAATCGTGAAGTTCTTCAAAAGCGGTGAGCCGCCGGTATCGGCCGAGGAAACAACTGACATCTATGCTTTTATGGAAGCTGCCGACGAAAGCAAACGACAGGGGTTCGTCACGGTCAATGTGGCTGACGTGATCGCGAAAGCTCGGGCTGAAGCAAATAAGAAGATCGCGGCAGCAATCGCCCAGTAAGAATTTACACGTTGTTCTTCGAAAGCTGCTCATGCGCCAGATCATTCTCATTTCCGTCGCGGGGTTATTCATGACAATCACGTCTGACGGAGGCGATCGCCCTCGCGGCCGCGACTTTGCGACTCGTTCCGAAGTCGTGGCTCAACACGGCGTTGCCGCCACCAGTCAGCCACTGGCGACACAGGTGGCGATTGACATTCTGAAGCAGGGTGGCTCGGCCGTGGACGCAGCCATTGCTGCCAATGCCGCCATCGGTCTGATGGAGCCGATTAGTAATGGGATTGGCGGGGACCTGTTCGCGATTGTCTGGGACGCGAAGACGCAGAAGTTGCACGGACTGAATGCCAGCGGTCGGTCTCCAGCAAGTCTGACGTTGGCAGAGTTTCGTAAACGGAAGCTGGAATTCATTCCTGCGTTTGGTCCGCTGCCTGTCACGGTGCCGGGATGTGTGGACGGCTGGTTTGAATTGCATGCGAAGTTTGGCCGTTTGCCAATGAAAGACGTGCTCGCCCCGGCCATTGAGTATGCGACCGAAGGATTTCCGGTGTCGGAAATTATTGGGGCGGGCTGGCGGGGAGGGAAGAGAACGTTCGGCAAGTATCCTGGATTTCTGGACACGTATTTCCCCGACGGCAAGGGGCCGGACACCGGTGACATCTTTCGCAATCCGATGCTGGCCAACACTCTGCAGAAGATTTCGGACGGCGGACGCGACGAGTTTTACAAGGGCGACGTCGCTCGGACAATCGCCGACTTCATGCAGAAGCACGGCGGTTTTCTGAGTTACGACGACCTGGCGGCGCACACGTCAGAGTGGGTTGATCCGGTGTCGACGAATTATTGCGGCTACGACGTCTGGGAACTGCCGCCCAACGGGCAGGGCATCGCGGCGTTGCAGATGCTGAATGTGCTGGAAGGCTTTGATTTGAAGGCTGCCGGCTTTGGCAGCGTTGACTATCTGCACTGGTTCACGGAAGCCAAGAAACTGGCTTTCGAGGATCGCGCCCGACTTTACGCCGACATGAATTTTGCCGACGTGCCTGTCAGTAAACTGATCTCAAAGGAATACGCGGCGGAGCGGCGAAAACTGATCGACAGAAACAAAGCAGCGGATGAATACCTGCTGAGCCTGCCGCACGCGCTGGAAGAAGGCGACACGATTTATCTGACAGTGGCTGACAAAGACCGCAATATGGTGTCGCTGATTCAGAGCAACTACCGAGGCTTCGGCAGCGGAATGTGCCCGGACGGCCTGGGTTTTTGCCTGCAGGACCGAGGTCAGCTGTTTGACCTGACCGAAGGCCGCTTCAACACCTACGCTCCGAAAAAACGCCCCTTTCACACGATCATTCCGGCCTTTGTCACGAAAGACGGCAAGCCGTGGCTGTGTTTCGGAGTTATGGGCGGGGCCACTCAGCCGCAGGGACACGTTCAGATTATCGTCAATATGATTGACTTTGGCATGAATACTCAGGAGGCCGGCGATGCTCCTCGCATTGTCCACCAGGGTTCCTCTCAGCCGACCGGAGAACACATGACCGACGGCGGCGCGGTGGCGCTGGAAAGTGGCTTTGGCAAGAAAGTGCGCGACGGTCTGAAGGAGCGCGGACACAAACTGAAGTCAGCGCGAGGAAGTTTTGGTGGCTACCAGGGCATTCGCTACGACGCGGCACGTGACGTTTACTTCGGTGCATCGGAATCACGCAAAGACGGAATGGCGGCGGGATACTGACGTGGCGTGACGTGGCCCAGCGGTGTGTCCAGTGCGGCGGATTCGAATATCCAATGTCGAACAGAGAATGTCCATGGATGAAGTTTAGAACTCCGCCACCTGGACATTGGTAATTCCTTGTTCGACATTGGTTATTCCGTCTCTGTGCGCTGGTGTACTCTCGCGTTCCAGCACGCAGCACGCGGAGACCTGCCCCTGGCGCGCGAAATTGCTGGCGAACGTTGAAATACGCTGTTCATTTCAGAATCCGCGCATACACTTCTCCGGAGAAATGATCGTCCATCGGTGCCATGGAAGTTTGATGATGTCTACAAAGCCGCTTTGCGCCTTGCTGTGCGTTGTTGTCTTTCAGGCGACTACAGCTGCTCCTGTGCTCAACGCTCAGGGTGGTGAAGATATCGCCAGGGGTCTGCTGCGAGCGTTGATCGAATCACAGCTGGAAAAGTCACAGCGAAGAGGCGGTGGGGCCCAGGGGCTGCGGCCTGGCCGTGTGACTCCTGAGATGCAGGAGTTGCGGACTCTTATTGCCAGCTACGCCCAGGAAAGTGCAACTCTTTCAGCGTTATTAAATACTGACGCCCGCAGAAGCTTCGAAGTTCGTCGACACCTTCAGGCCGCGATTCAACTTCAGGCGAACGCCACGGCATTGAATCAAAGGAGTGCCCGCCAGTCGAATCATCTGGTGATGCTGGACGAATACCGTGGTCTCAACAGCGAATGGACGGCGTTGTCACACCAGTTGGACCAGTGCAGGTCTCTGAGTGCTCAGACTCGCGCGTCCATTAAACGGGTGGCGCGTCTGGACGCACAGTATTGTTCTTTGCTTGGGATTCAGGAGCAATTCAACAACTCCAAACTGACGCGTGAAGCCTACACGCTGACAGCTTATCTTCGCGATCTGGTTGACGACGTCCAGGATACGGCGCCTCGCCCCGGTGCCAGCCACAACAGGACGCTCCGCAGCCTGGGCCGCTTGAATCAGGAGGCCAACTATTTCGCTCAGCTGGTTTCTCGGGGTGTTTCGTTTCAGAAAGCGGTCGCAGAATATCGGCAGCTTTATCGATCGTGGCAGTCGGTCGAAGAGGAACTTGAAGGCTATTCCG
>JAPYTO010000453.1 GCA_029941865.1 Fuerstiella sp.
CTCAAAGCAATTTCCAGCAATGAATTGGTTGTCTAATTTCCTTCACGGCGTTGCCTGATGGGGCTGTTCGTCATTCTGTGTTCTTGTCCCAGGGGCTCACGCCCCTGGCTATTGACGGTCGCCTCTTCGAGGCTGAGGGATTCTTTGTTTCGGTTTCCATTGGGCTAGCGCCGTGCCGCTCACAAGAACAGAGATATCCGGACAGGCTGCTACAGGGCGGACGGGCTGTGCGAGAACGTATTGAGTGCATCGGGAGTGAATTCGACGCTGTAACCCGCGTCGGTCGGTGACATGTAGCGACCATTCTGCATGTTCACCGGTGTCACCATGTGTTCGTGCAGGTGGTCAGAATACTCGGTGATTCGTCCTTCCATGTCGGCCGACACGCAAACGTAGTCGATGATACTGAGATGCTGAACGTATTCGCACAGCCCGACACCGCCTGCGTGCGGACAGACGGGGACATTGTACCGAGCAGCCATCAGTAACACGGCCAGCACTTCATTAACACCGCCCAATCGGCAGCTATCCAGTTGACAGACCTGCATCCCGCCGGACTGCAGAAACTGCTTGAACATCACTCGGTTGTGACACATTTCTCCCGTGGCCACACGAATCGGCGACACGGCCTTCGCAATCGCGGCGTGGCCCAGAATGTCATCGGGACTGGTTGGTTCTTCCACAAACCAGGGGCGAAATTCGGCCAGCTGATCAATCCATTCGATCGCCTGAGGCACGTCCCAGACCTGGTTGGCGTCGATCATCATAAAGGACTCGTCACCCATTTCCTGACGCATTACTCGGCAGCGACGAATGTCATCATTCAGATCACGCCCAACCTTGATCTTGAAGTGTGACCAACCGCGTTCGCGAAGCCCTTCGCACTTTTGTTTCAACGCTTCGTCGGAATAACCCAGCCAGCCCGCTGACGTCGTATAGCTGGGGTACCCCTGCTGCGTGACGGTGGCCAGTCTTTCCGCCTTGCCAGCCTGAACCTGTGTCAGGAGTTCGATAGCCTGAGTCGGTGTGATCGCGTCGGTCAGATAGCGAAAGTCGACGCAACTGACAAATTCCTGTGGCGACATGTCGCACACCATCTGCCACACCGGCTTACCATGGATTCTGGCCCACAAGTCCCAGACGGCGTTGATCACCGCGGCGGCAGCCAGATGGATGACGCCTTTTTCCGGTCCGACCCAGCGTAACTGACTGTCTCCGGTAAGTTTTCGATACAACGTTACCGGCTCGGCCATCAACGATTCAACCGTCACTCCCACCAGCAGTCGGGCCAGCGACTGAATGCCGGCCACGCACAGCTCGTTGCCGCGACCGATGGTGAACGTCATGCCGTAGCCGCTGAGGTTTTCAGAATCAGTTCTTAGCACAACGTACGCTGCCGAATAATCCGGATCGGGATTCATGGCGTCAGAACCGTCCAGTTCCTGCGACGTTGGAAATCGAATGTCGTGGGTTTCGAACGCGGTAATCGTGGTTGGCATCAGCTATCCGGCGTGGTTGGTGTGAGTGAGTCAGGCTTAGCGACCAACGGAAGCGGCCCATCACCTTCCGAGCGTCAGCTCGCATCGGCTGGCGGGCCGCCCCGCCTCACGGCAGGGATCGCAGCCATGTCGCATCAAGAATGATACAGACCAGAACGCAAAGGACTCCGGTGACCATCGGGAAACCAAAGACTTCCCGATATTCCGTGTACAGCCGGCCCTCGACTTCCGTCTTCTCCAGTTGGTCGATCTCAGCATAAACTCGCTTCAGGGATTCGGTGTCCTGAGCATTAAAGTACTGACCACCGGTTTTCTCCGCAAGCAGCTTCAGAGTGACCTCGTCCAGCCGCACGCGCTGTGCCTGCAGCACACTGCGTCCGAAAATGTCCACGCCTGGGTAAGGCGCCATGCCCGTTGTCCCGACGCCCACCGCATAGATCTTGATTCCGAATTGAGCGGCAGCATCTGCGGCGTCTTCCGGAGTGATGACTCCCGCCGTATTTTCACCGTCCGACAGCAGCACGATCACTTTGCTCTTGGAATCCAGATCCTTCAAACGGTCCACCGCCAGGGCCAGAGCATCTCCGATGGCCGTTGCCTGCTCTTCCTGCAGCAGCCGTTCGTTGATGATTCTGCCCTGGTCATCACGAATCGGCTTTGGAATTTCGACGCTCTGCAACACCTCCAGCAATGCTCCATGATCAAGCGTCGGCGGACAAAGGGCCGTGGCAAATCCACCAAAGGCAACAAGACCGATCAGGTCGTCCGGTCGGCCGTCGAAGTCGTCGTTACCCGCGACGAAGTCATGAAAAACGCTTTTCACGGCCGTCAGGCGATCCACCTGTTGGCCGTCCACCGGAAAATCCAATGCCTGCATCGATCCGGATCGGTCAATGCACATCTGTACGGCGATGCCTTCGGTCCGAATGCGGAATTCTTCCTGTCCCAGTTGAGGTCTGGCCAGCGCGGCGATGATCAGTATCAGCCCCATCGCCTTCACCCCCGGAAGAACACGCCTGACACGCTGAGCAAACGTGATCGGCAGCAGCTTCAACAGCTCAACGCTGGAATATAGGGCCGCTGGCTGTTCGCGACGCCGCCTCAGGAGCACGACGGCAAGAAAGGGGATCAGCAATAGAAATGCCCACGGTGAACCGAAACGAAAGACATTCATTCTGAAGTCTCCCTCAATGTGACTGTTTTCTCCGTAGTGCGGTTATCTGAATTCAGGTCGTCGCCGGAATCGTGCGGCGCCTCAGCATTGGCCTTCAATTCGATAAACTGTTTCGCTCGCTGCGTGCTTTGTTTAATGCCTTCCAGGTCCGGCTGATATCCAGCGAACTTCACAAGGTCGGCGGATTCCAGAAATGCCCCCAGACGAGCGTTCGTTTCATGCGGAAACAGATTGTTGTCGTTGACTTCCCGGAGAAATTCTTCCGTGGTTTGCTCCGGCGCTCGAACGCCCGTGCTGCGTTCGATATATCGCCGCACGATCCCGGTGAGCTCCACAAAGAAAGCCTTCACATCGGTCTCCGACAGCTTGCCGGAAATCAACGCTCTTAGTTCACGGTTGGCCAGTTCCTGCGGCGACAACTGCGGCTCAGCCGTCTTCCTGTCCGTGCGACGACGACGAAGGATCATGTAACCACCCGCCAACAGGATGACTCCACAGACGATCCATATCCAGGCGAATCGCATTCCGTCTGCGGGAAGTTCTTCCGGAGGTGCGGGCGGTCTAAGATCATTCAGCGACGGTGCCTCTGACGGGACGATTGTTGCGATGTTCAGCGTCATGGCGTCTGTTTCAATCGTGTGTTCCCTGCCATCGCCATCAGGGCGATCATCGACAAACCGAATGGAAATGGGAGCCACCGAAATCGGGCCTGCGCGTGTAGGCTCCAGCGTATAAATCTGCTGCAGAATCCGGTGACCGTCGGCACGCTTCGGTATCGGTTCATGGAAATCGCGAATAACAAATTCGCCGAGTGACTGTCCGAACGGCGGCGCGTCAACTTTCACGCCGTCTGCGGCCGTGATGGTCAGGGTCAGTTTCGGCTCATCAGAGAGGCGAGGTTCTTTCGGTGACACATCCACGGTCACCTTGACCGGGCCTCGCTCGACTTCCGTGTGAAGAGTGTCCGTAATGTCGGTGTCTGTGGAAAAATCACTCGTCGATTGACCACAACCGGCAAACAAAGCGCCAGCAATCACGCCACACGACATCAGTGCCATACGTCTGAGAAGTGGTCGGATTCCGTCGGTAACTGCCACGTCGAGCCCGCTTTTCAAGTCCCCGTGGGACATTCGTATTCCGTGCCGAACGTGCGTGGCCAGCACGGTTTCGGCGCTTCCTGGCCAAGCCAACAAGAAATACATCCTGATTCGCCTCATCACTATGTTCACGCCACCACAGGTTCGCCAACCGTCCAGTTGGCACCATCGCGAATGACCTTGCGGTACAACGTGTCGCGTTCAACCGGCTCACGACCGGCTTCCCGAATCAGCTGGTGCATCTGCTCCACAGTCATTCCTTCGGGAGTGTCGGCACCAGCATCGTGATAGATGAGCTCGTGAACGACGGTGCCGTCAATGTCGTCGGCCCCGTAACTTAGTGCCATCTGGGCAGTTTGCTGTCCCAGCATGATCCAATAAGCCTTAATGTGATCGAAATTGTCCAGCATCAACCTGGCAACGGCCATCATTCGCAGATCAGACAGACCATCAGACTTCTCAAGAGAGTCCAGTTCTGTGTTATCCGGGTGAAACGCCAGCGGAATGA
>JAPYTO010000454.1 GCA_029941865.1 Fuerstiella sp.
TACCAGCAGGGACGCTACGAAGTGCAGATTCTGGATTCGTTTGGTCTGGAGGGCAGGAATAACGAATGTGGAGGCGTCTACGAAATCGCCGATCCAACGGTCAACATGTGCCTCCCGCCACTTTCATGGCAGACCTACGACATCGAATTCCATTCCGCAGTCTTTGACGACAAGGGAGAAAAACAGAAGAATGCATGGATGACCGTGAAGCACAACGGTGTCGTGGTGCATGACAAATTGGATTTGCCCAGAGGCACGCGTGCGGCGCCTGTGAAAGAAGGCCCGAAGGATGGCCCGATCTATCTTCAGAACCACGGCAATCCCATTCGTTTTCGTAACATCTGGCTGGTACCGATCGAATCATAATCTGACGTCGGCCCCCCAGGACATACGTTTCCAAATCAAGCCAACGCATCCCATACATGCCTGCATCTCTACGCGTTCTGACAGCGGTCTGCGTGGCCGTCTGCTGTTCAACCGTTCCGGCTCAAGACCGACCTCGGGCCCCCGCTGCGCCGACGGAAGACGATTACTACAGGTTGCTGCGATTTGAGATTCCCAAAGCGCTGAATCTCGAAGTCGGGGCGATCGAAGTGATGCCGAATGGAACTCTGGCCGTGGGGACACGGCGCGGGGACATCTACGCGGTCCACAACGCATGGAGTGACGATCCGTCCGGCGCCCAGTTTGAACTGTATGCGTCCGGCCTGCATGAAGTCCTGGGCCTGTCATGGGACAACGGCTGGTTGTACGTGACTCAGCGGTGCGAAGTGACCCGCTTGAGGGATTCGGACGAAGACGGAGTCGCTGACGAATTTGAAACATTCAATGATGACTGGGGCATCAACGGCGACTACCACGAATACGCATTCGGGTCACCGTTTGACGACGAAGGCAACATGTGGGCCGTATTGTGTCTGACCGGTTCCTTCAACAGCGACTCAAAATATCGAGGCTGGTGCCTGCGCATCAATCGCGATGGAAAGTCAGTCCCCACGTGCAGTGGAATCCGTTCGCCGGGTGGCATTGGTTTCAATTCTGTGCAGGACGTTTTTTACACGGACAATCAGGGACCGTGGAATGGCACATGCAGTCTCAAATGGCTTCGACCATCTTCCTTTCAGGGTCACCCGGGCGGTTTCAAATGGTTCGATGAACCGGCCGTAGCGGCGTCGCTGGGTTCGCGTCCAACAGAACCCGTGAGCGGCAGCCGCATCATGACGGAGGCGGACAGAATTCCTGAATACGAGCCGCCCGTGATTCTATTTCCGTACAAAAAGATGGGGCAGTCCGCCAGTGGAGTGGCCTGCGACATCACGGATGGCCGATTTGGTCCGTTTCGTGAACAGATGTTCGTCGGCGACCAGACCTTCAGCACAGTGATGAGATGTTTTCTGGAACAAATCGATGGGCACTACCAGGGCGCATGTTTTCCGTTTCGTGAAGGCTTTGGTTCCGGCACTCTGTCAGTGCGTTTGACAGATGACGGATCGATGTTCGTCGGGGGAACAAACCGAGGCTGGGGTTCCCGGGGCACCAAACCGTTTGCACTGGAACGATTGGTGTGGACAGGAACAACACCATTTGAGATGCACGAAATGCGAGCAAAGTCCGACGGCTTTGAAGTCACGTTTACGAATCCTGTCGATCCGGGAACCGCCGGCGACCCGAAGTCGTACACACTGCAGACGTACACATATATCTTTCAGTCATCATATGGCAGTCCCGAAGTCGACCACACAACACCCACGATCACCTCAATTGATGTCGCTGCCGACGGTATGTCAGCACGCCTGCGCATCGATGGCCTGCAGCGCGGGCATGTACATGAATTGTCGGCTGCGGGAGTCCGTTCGTCCGAGGGACTTCCATTGCTGCACTCAGATGCCTACTACACACTGAACTACATTCCGGCGGAATCGAACTAAGAGTCGCGCATGTGATTGGTGTCACCTTCGTAGCGCACGCAGCCTGCGTGTCCTTGCTGACGTAGCGCACGCAACCTGCGTGCGGACCAACACCGATAAGCCCGCTGGCAGCGGGCACTACGTATGCCCGGCAATTCGGCGCACCGGTCGTAATCCGGCCGCCCATCATTCTGCATTCAGCGGCATATCGAGCGACCGCCACAGGTACCACGACGCGACACTGCGATACGGCGCCCAGTTTTCTGCGATCGCTTCCAGCTGTTCAGTCGATGGTTTGGCGCCGAGACCGTAGAGTGCCCGCATCGCATTCTTCAGACCCAGATCGTCGGGCGCGAAAATGTCGGGCCGCCCAAGACCGGACAGCAGAAACATCTGAGCCGTCCAGCGACCGACTCCCTTAACCGCGGTCAGCTCTGCAATGACCGCCTCGTCAGGAATCCTTGCCAGCCGACGAAAACTGACCGTCCCGTCCAGCACATGGCCGGTCAGATTACGGAGATAACCACGTTTTTGCAGGGAAATCCCGACGGACTGCAGCTGATCATCTGACAACCGATCGATCCCAGTCGCTGACAGCCGCCCGCCTGGAAGCAATCGTTGCAGGCGTCGACGAATCGTCCGCGCGGCCTGCACAGAAATCTGCTGTGACAGGATCGAACGAGCCAACACGTCAAACCGCCCGCCGCGTCGCTTCAGCTGACAGTGACCAATCCTGCGAATAACATCGGCCATCGTTAAATCACGGCGGCGCAAATGGCGGACCGCCGCAGCATGTGGCAGTCGGTTTCGGGACGCATCGACTCCCGCTATCTTTACCTGACTACGAACACTCACAACGCCATCGGAGCCGTCTTGTGCGACCATTTCTGTACGCTTTCGTTCTCATTATTCCCACACTTCACAACATTCTGCCGGCCGCGGAAACAGATCGCCCAAACATGCTGGTGATCCTGGCAGACGATCTTGGCTACGGGGACCTTGCCTGCCGAGGTGCGCGGGACATGCGCACGCCAAATCTGGACAGAGTGTTTGCTCAGGGCATGGAGTTTACCAACTTTTATGCCAACTGTCCGGTGTGTTCCCCAACTCGCGCTGCCCTGCTGAGCGGCCGGTATCAGGAATTGGTGGGCGTTCCCGGTGTCATACGCACTCATCCCAACAACAACTGGGGATACCTGAATCCGACGGCAACAATGCTGCCCAAGGTGGCACAGGACAACGGTTATCACACGGCACTTGTGGGCAAGTGGCATCTGGGACTGGAGTCACCGAACACACCGATCGAGCGTGGTTTTGATCACCTGCACGGATTCCTGGGCGACATGATGGACGACTATTACAACCATCGCCGCCACGGCAACAACTACATGTACCACGACAGGACTGAGATCGACCCGCAGGGTCACGCCACCGACCTGTTCAGCCAATGGTCGATCGACTACCTGAACAGCCGCAAAGGAAAAGGAAAACCGTTCCTGCTGTACCTTGCCTACAACGCACCCCACACGCCCATTCAACCGCCGAAAGAATGGGAGCAGAAAGTTCTGCAACGAGAACCCGACATTGATCCTCAGCGAGCGAAACTGGTGGCGTTGATCGAGCACATGGACGACGGAATCGGCAAAGTCCTGTCCACCCTGAAACAGAACGGACAGGCAGAAAACACCATCGTCGTCTTCACGTCCGACAACGGGGGGCAACTTAGCGTTGGTGCCAACAACGGGCGGCTGCGAGACGGCAAGCAGAGCGTTTACGAAGGCGGACTGAAAGTTCCCACGGCCATTGTCTGGCCCGAAAAAATCGCCCCCGGTACGCAAACGACGTTCACCGGCATGTCGATGGATATCCTGCCCACTCTGTTTCAGGCAGCCGGGGTTCCGATCAAACATCCGATCGAAGGCCGCAGTTTCCTGCCGATTCTGCGCGGGGAGCAGCAGGAGCCACTGCGCACACAAATGTTCTTCTGCCGACGCGAAGGAGGACTGCGATATGGTGGCAAGACGATTGAAGCCGTGATTGAATTCCCCTGGAAGCTGCTGCACAACTCACCGTGGGAACCGCTGGAACTCTACAATCTGCAGGCCGATCCGCAGGAGGAAAATAATCTTGCCGACGCGAACAAAGGGATGGTCAACAACTTGAACGCTGCCATGAGACTGCAACTGCAGAAAGGTGGACAGATACCCTGGCAACGTCCGTCGGAATGAACAGATAAGTTCCGTCGTCGAATCAGAGCTGCCGACGGTATGAGAAAGGCCCCGCAATAAGCGGGTAAGGGAGTGGCGAGTCCACTCCCTCCCCGTAATC
>JAPYTO010000455.1 GCA_029941865.1 Fuerstiella sp.
GGTCATGTCCTGCAGGTTTGGGGAGCACGTCAGATTGGCAACAGTCCGTGCGGTGATCTCGATACACGGGAAGCGAGTGTGTCGAGCGACTCGGCGCGTCTTCCATCTGATTCTCGGCGCGTACAAGTGCGACGACAGGAGATTGAAGCAGAGCTTCCGAGCCTGGGAACAGCAGATCCCGCGGAATGTGCCGTCAGCAGCGGCTAACGCAGAGCGAAATCAGCAGCGCTCGCGAGGATGCGCAATCATGCTGCGCACCGAATGAGATCTCCGTGAGTCGCACGACGACATTAGAGATCGGGCATGCCTGCTGGTTGCTGACGATCGCGCCAAGCAAATTCAGCCGGACGTTCGAAGAGCGGACAATCGCGCCAAACGAATTCAGCCGGATGTCCGCCGATTCGGGGTCGTCCTCGCTGGGAGGGATGGGGCAACCATTCCCCCGCAGGATGTCATTGACCAACGAAAAGTGCACATGCCAGCCACGTTCTTCTTCGCCGTCAGCGTGATACGCCGCGAGGTGATCGGCAAACTGGCCGTTCTTCTCTACTCCGTCGTGCCGATGAACCCACGGAATCGGCGTCTGGCACAATGAGACCAGCACGAAGAACGATAATACGAGGTTTCTTGCAGGCCGTCGGCACTGACCGGGCATTTTCTGATTCCGCCGTGTAGTTGAAAAGGCGATCATAACCGTGCCTGTCTTGCGTATACATGTGAAATCGTGTCGTGTGGCCTGTGCGATACCGCACAACTGCACGTACCATGCCGCAACTGAATTTAATAACAATGTTTTCGATCCACAGCCTCACCTCACATCGATAGTAGAGCTTAGAGCTGTAAAACCTATGCAGTAATTGATCTTTGGTTGTCCACCGTTTTTCTGTTGTATCGCAGAATACTCATCCACTGCTAAGGACGGACGACTCGCACGCGAATGAACTCAGTTCCGTCTTCGTGCACTTTTCGACAGGTACCCCGGGCGACTATCCACCGCTTCGCATGCCCAGGAGAGATACAGGCGGCCGAGGTGATGGAGGCTTTTGTCGGGGCGGCCTGCCAGCATTTGGGAATAGGCGTCAGGTCCGGGAACGCGGGGCGTTGAAACGGAACGTATTCCAGTCTAGATCTCGTGCCGCTTCATCTTGTTGTAGATGCCCTTTTCGCTGATGCCGAGGCGACGTGCGGCCTCAGCCTTGTTTCCACCAGCAGCTTGCAGCGTATCGATGATCGCCAGCTTTTCCACTTCGGCGAGCGTCTTGCCGGCAAAGACTGGTGCCGTCGGCGCAAACGGTGTCTCGGAGGTCCCGGTCACGCCCTCATCAAACGTCAGGTCCTCCCGCTTGATCGTGTCACCTTCACAAAACGCAGAAGCTCTTTCGAGTACATTTTCGAGCTCACGAATATTCCCGCGCCAGTGGAAATTCTGCAGGGCCGCCATCGCCTCCTTGTCGCATGGCAGCGCAGATTGTCCGCGTCGCTGACCGATCCGCGCAAGAATGTGCCTTGTAAGATCCGCGATGTCGTCCCCCCGTTCGCGCAGGGAAGGCACTCGCAGAGAGATAACATTCAGCCGAAAATAGAGATCTTCACGAAAGCGTTTTGCCTGGCACATGGCCGCGAGATCCTGATGCGTGGCAGCAATAAGGCGGACGTCCACCGAGTAGACTTTATTGCTTCCGATGCGTTGAAACGTGCGATCCTGCAGAAAGGTCAACAACTTGGGTTGCAGTTCAAGCGGCAGGTCGCCGATTTCGTCCAGGAAAAGAGTACCGTTATCTGCAATTTCCACGCGTCCCGGGCGATCATTGGTCGCGCCAGTAAATGCTCCCTTAGCGTGTCCAAACAATTCTGCTTCGACCAGTTCGCGTGGCAGGGATGCACAGTTCACTGTGATGAACGGACTGGAGGCCCGTGGGCCCGACTGATGAATCATCCGTGCAACCGTGGTCTTTCCCGTACCACTTTCTCCCGTAATCAAGACAGTCGTGTCCAGCGGCACAACGCGTGAAACCTGGTGCATGAGTTGTTGCGAGGATTCCGCATGTGCCACGATTTCAGAGGAGGGAGCGGGTACGGCAACCGCTTCTCGCAGACCTCGGTTGTCTCGAGCAAGTTGCGTGCTCCAACAGGCGTGGTTTACACGCGCCACAAGTTCGTCGCGATCAAATGGCTTCGTGATGTACTCAAGCGCACCCAGCTTCATCGCATTGACGGCGTCTGCAATCTCGCCCTTGCCGGAAACAACCAATACGCCAGTATCGTGATAATGTTCTTTAACGAACTGCAGACAATCCAACCCGGATTTATAGGGCATCTCCAGGTCGAATATGGCCACCGAGATTTCTGCGGACATCAGCTGCGTCGCTTCACGACCATTCTTCGCACTGACGACTTCGAAACCAGCGGCCTTCAGGTAATGGCTCAACATTCGCAGCGTGACGGGATCGTCATCCGCAACCAGAATCTGGTGCTTCGATGATACAATTTCATGACTCCGGGGACTGTTGTTGACCATTTGGCTCTCGGAAACCTGCTTACCGAAGGAAGAACTGTTACTAAAACGTTACTTCGGACCAGTGCAGCTCACAACCCTCATATATTTGCCGCGGCGCCGGTCGTCAGCCCAAACCAGGGCTCGCAAGCGTATGCACCGTTCGCGTTGAATGCTGCATAATAGCTAGTCGTCACTGAAAAATCTGTTTCATCAATGAATACGGGCCTGGTTCTGGCAGACCGGATGTCATAGATTGCAAGGAATCAGTTCCAACCGGTTAGAAACCTTGCAATTTGAGACAGGCATGAAGCCCAAACCTCGTTCGGAAACCAGTCAGCTCGATCTATTTCTGGCTCAGTTTGATCAGCTGCTGAATCTCAGCCATCCGCTGTGTGTGCTTGCTCGGAAGATTGACTGGCAACGGTTCGACGTTGCCTTCGCTGGCTGCTATTGCCCCGATACAGGAGCTCCCGGCAAGCTACAACCAAACGATGATGTCTGCAGCAGTACCGGTTTGCCCGACTGCCATGTCCGTTTCCAATCCTGAAGCTGCGTGCGGAAGACATTGTCCGGGGTCGGAATTCAGCCGACCTGTAACTCGAAAACCCGGCCATTGAAAAGGGAAAACCGACGATAAAACCGGGTATTTTATCGAGGAGTTAATGACCATAACAAATTGACGATTCAGGAATGAGCAGGGACAACACTGCTGACACGGTACCCTTCAAGTCCTTCGCGAAGTCGCAGGAATAAAGGCCGGGGCCCCATGTGCCCATTTCAAGTCTCCAGGTGCAGGCTTTGCGGAATAACGAATTGCGATCTATGCGGCAGTGATGCCGACTCTCCCAGTGCACCGTGCCGTCTGCCTCCTGTCAAATCGACCGATAGCCGAGAGACTTCCCCGATGTCCTGCTGCCGTTCGCCTGGTATCACTTACCCGTCACGCCTCGTTGACTGGCGAATCGATCCTGACAATCTGACTCGCGTTTTTCAAAGATGCGTCTCTGACCAGTTCAGCGTTGGGGCCGTCGTTTGTCGACACACGATGTCGGGCCTCCTCTCTGGTGAGCCCGGTCCCGACATGCCGATTCTCAACTCGTCGCCGACATTCGGCCACGTCTACGTCCAGGAACCACGTCTCGTCAAAGACGTCCTTCTTCAATGAAGCCCATGGCGATTCGTCAAGAAGCAGGTAATTGCCCTCGACTATTACAACCTGTTTTCCCGGTCTCAGTTCGATGTCCTGTTCAACAGGGTCACCGATGTTGTGATCGAAACTGGGGAATGACGCTGCTCCCTTCTGCCGCGCCAAGCGAAGCTCATCAACCAATCGTTCTGCGTCGAACGTAAACGGAGCGCCCCGCCGGGCGTACGCCTTCTCAGGCTCCTCCATAGTGTCAAGCTGTCTTCGATAGTAGTGATACCCATCCATAGAAACGACCGTGACCTTTTCTGGCATACGTCGTCGGATCGCTTCCGCAACCGTACTCTTTCCACTCCCGGGAGATCCCGCCAGACCGATCCAGTATTTCTGATCGCTCACAAAAATATCAAATACAGCTGATAGCTGAGACGCGAGCTGATCGTAGGTGGTTGTCTGTGTTGGCATAACGTGCATGACGCATTGTGAGTGGTGCCAGGACTGGCATGGCCCGTACGACAGCGCAGCCACCGTCAGCGACCCGAATGGCGTGGACTTAAGGCGGAAAGGTTGAAGAAGTGAGACTGGGGTTGCG
>JAPYTO010000456.1 GCA_029941865.1 Fuerstiella sp.
GTGATTGTCATTTACACAGACGATCAGGGGTACGGTGATGCCAGTTGTCTGAATGCGGAAGCAAAATTCCAGACGCCGAACATCGATCGACTGGCTCGCGAGGGCATGACGTTTACCGATGGACACTGCTCAGATACCGTTTGCACGCCGTCTCGATACGGCCTGCTGACCGGGCGCTACAGCTGGCGGACAAAACTGAAACGCGGTGTGTTTGGTGCCGAACGTGAATGCCTGATCGAAGACGGTCGCGTGACGCTGGCATCATTGTTGCGCGACAATGGTTACTCAACGGGCATGGTTGGCAAATGGCACCTGGGAATGGACTTTCCCGGAACAAACGCGAAGAATCGTGACTGGTCGCAGCCGGTTCGTAACATGCCTCTGGACAAAGGCTTCGACTATTTCTGGGGAATCCCCGCGTCGATGAACTACGGTGTGCTGGCGTGGTTTGACGGACGACACGCCGCTGTCCCCCCGACCCTGTTTACTCGCAAAAAGCCCAATGCGATCGCAATTTCCGACTATCGGATCATGCCGCCCTACGAAGACTCGGCGGTACGACCCAAGGATCTGGAGGTCGCACCGGACTTTGTGGACAGCGAATGCCTGACGCGGTTTACCGACAAGGCCATCGATTGGGTTCAGGGAAAAGCAGAAGCCGCGCGTGACGGGACGCCCTTCTTTCTGTATCTGCCTTACACGTCGCCTCACAAGCCCGTCATTCCGATTGACCGCTTCAGGGGCAAAAGCGAAGCCGGCGCGTATGGAGATTTCATGCTGGAGACCGACTGGCACATCGGCAGACTGCTGCAACTGCTGGACGATGAACGACTGACCGACAACACACTCGTCTTTTTCAGCAGCGATAATGGTCCCGAAACAACGTTCGCGAAACGAATCGAACTGTTTGCTCACCACAGTTCAGGCCCATACCGTGAAGGCAAACGATCGATCTACGAAGGCGGACATCGCGTGCCGTTCATCGTTCGTTGGCCGTCCCGCGTTAAACCCGGCAGTCGCTGTGACGTGCCCGTCTGCCAGACCGACCTGTTAGCCACGCTGGCCGAGATCCATGCGACGGAATTGCCTGCCGATGCGGGAGAAGACAGTATCAGCTTTCTGCCGTCGTTGATGGGACAGACGCACGAGCGCCCCGCCGTGATTCATCACGCGGCGAACGGGCGTCTTGCAGTTCGTGATGGCCGCTGGAAGCTGGTGATGCAGTATAGGAAATTGCCACAGGAACTGTACGATTTGGAAACTGACCCCACGGAAGCCAACGACGTCAGAGCAAGTCATAACGATGTGGCCGCCCGCCTGCAGCGAATAATTACCGATATAGTTCGCAAAGGACGGTCGTCACCCGGGGCAATTCAGGAGAACGACGTCGACTGGTGGAGCGATCTTGCCTGGCTGAAGCCGTAGGGTGCGGGGGCGGCGGAGACATCCGTAGGCCCGGTCCCGACATCGCATCGCGCGGCCGGTAGGAATAGGCCCTGCGTCAGGGTTTCTTCGGACGAGGAATTGGTTCCACCGACTCGGGCTTGAAATCCGCCAGCTCGGGCAGATCAGACTGTACTCCGGTTGCCGGTACCTGCTGCCCTGCCGTCCAGACGACTGCATTCAGAATGAACGTTCTCAGGTCGCTGATTTTCCAACTGCGGTAGAAATGCGGCATGACAATTCCGAATCCTCGGCCACCGTCGTCTCGCTGCACACACCATGAGACGACTTCCCGCTGCGGAGCTTCCGGTGGCAGCATGGAGGTTGCCAAAGCAGTCACGTTGTCCGCCAGCTTGTTTTCGTCTTTGCCAAAGTAGTTGTTGATGTACGGTTCATCGTGCAGAGTAAACTTCTGCCAGCCGCGTGAGACCGGATGATTTGGTGCCGCCGGAACGATCTGTGCGGCGGGGTAGATCTTCGCAATGGATTGATGATGAGGACATCGCGTCGCAAAATAGCCTCCCATCCAGTGCAGCAACGGATGCTCGCCGTCTGCGGCAACATCGTCGGCCCGTAATCCGGTGGCATAGTGAACGCAGACAATTCCACAGCCACGATTCATCATCGCGCCGAGCTTTGCCAGAATTGCGTCCGATCCCGGAAACCGATTCGGCGGAAACGTGTCGCCGATAAAGACGATCGTGTCGGCCGCATCCAGCGGAGCCTCATTTGTCGGCCACCCGTAAACGACGTCAGCTTTCAGATGCGGCATGTTGGGGCTGGTGTTCAGACAGTGCTGCATTAACCGCGCGCCGGCGGCCACTTCATGGCTGCCGGGAGCATGATTGCTGGGACCGACAACGATCAGAATGCGTGCCTCTGGCTGAGTCGATTGAGCCGCGATATTGCTGGACCACAGGCAGCAGGTGCCCAGAAACAGAATCACCATTCGTCGTTGCATTGCCGCAAGTCCTTCACTGGGATGTGATCGACCGACCAGACACACTCTCACTTCAAAAGGCGAACCGTCAAGGACGCCAGTCGCCAGCGACCGGGAGTCTCGACACCAAAGTTAGGGCTGCTGTCCAGTCGTAGCGTCTGCCCCGCTTTCACGACGCCGATATCGCTTAGAATTCCCGATTGATCCTGAGCATCGATGTCACCATCGACGCAATAAATCGCCAGCGGCGCGTGTTCGCCGACGCGGTAGTACCCACCACATTCGCCATTGCCAGCGACAATGGCTGCGGATTCCACGATAACATCTCGGTCGAACCGGATCAACAAAGCTTCACCCTCATCGACCTGGTGAACGTTTCCGCTGCTGATGCCGAGACCTCGTTCGTTGCAAATGAATGTCACATCGCCGGATTGATTGTTGCGTTGCACGCCGGACATGGTCAGGCGAAACGATTTGGCATCGACAACCAAGGCCTTCCCGGAGGCCCCCTGGAACCGATCCGCCAGCTGAAAGGTTTCGTGGCCCGATGCGGTTCCACGACCGGATGAAGCCGGCGGCGGCGGCCAGCGGAACGTGATGCGTTTCCCGGACGCGTCAGCCGCCAACCGATGACCACCGGCCGTGCGGTGCAACAACGCGACTTGCGAAAGGTGCGCAACAAGCGGTTGCAGCTCCGTTTCGCTGACACGGTTGTTGGCCTCCTTTGAATCAGTGGCCAGATCGTACAATTCAACAGGATTGACTTCGCCGGCGCGCAACAGGCTGGCATCGAAGAACAGCTTCCATTGTCCGGCAAACGTTTTGCCGCCAACCACGGGATGATCCAGTCGTAGTACGGCCACCGCATGGTCTTGCCGTGCTTCCTTATGGTCATTGAGGAACAGCGGGCGGTGTCGTTCAGAACGGCCGTTCAGCGCTGACGACATGTTGAAACTGTCCTCGCCGCCTTTTTCGCCGTTCGCGTTATCCGGCAGATCGACACCAAGCACGTTGGCAAACGTGGCAAAGAGGTCCGTGAGGCCCAATAGCTGGTGACTTGTACGCCCCGGACTCTGGTCGTCGCCATCGCCAAAACTTCCAGCAGGCCATGCCGCGATGAACGGTACGCGATGACCGCCCTCGTAACATGACCCCTTGTGACTGCGAAACGGACCGGTGGCAATATCATCGTTCTTTTCTGATCCATTATCGCTGGTGAAGATAACGATCGTGTTTTCGATCATCCGATGGCCCTTGTTTCGAGGATCATCCGTGGCCTGAAGCCAATCCAGTAGTAGACCGAGTGCCACGTCATTTTCGTAGATGTAGTCGCTGCGTCTGTCCATCGGTTCTGCAGCAACGTTACGCGCCGCACTGGCGACCGGCTGATCGCCGACATGCAAATCAGGTGTGTGCGGACCGTGATTGGAATTGCTGGGGTAATAAAGGAAGAGGGGATTTGTCTTTGTCTCATTGTTCGTGACGTGATTTGTGAGAAACTCGATGGCACTGTCGGAATGTCGGCCACCAAGTTCCTTCAGGATGTACGCAGTATCCCCTCCGTCAGCGATCTGGCGACCATTCTGTGTCGCGCCGACGGCTGTTCGACCGTGGATGTGCCCGGGGCCGATCTTCTGATTCGGTTTATTCTTCTTACCGGGTTCCGGCCCTGACGTACCATGTGAACGCGATGTCAGCCGGCAGAAATCAAAGCCATGGTCCAGCGGCGTGTCGGCCAGTGGCATCCGCAGGTCCGCATCTTCGAATCCCGCAGCTTTCAATCCGTTCGTCTGACGGTAGCGAAGGCCGACATGCCACTTGCCGACCATGCCCGTGTGATATCCGTT
>JAPYTO010000457.1 GCA_029941865.1 Fuerstiella sp.
GCAAGGCAGCCACCGAGTTTTATCGAGAGCACCGCGAGGAGATGGACGCCGGCGCAGTGATTGCCTGGGAGGAGCGGTTCAACCACGACGAACTGTCCGCGGTCCAGCACGCGATGAATCTGAAGCTGCAGGACGAGGCGGCGTTTTTCGCGGAATATCAGAACGAACCGCTGCCGGCGGAAACGATCGACGACGATCTGCTGACTGTCGACCAGGTCGCTGCCAAAACGAATGGAATGCAGCGCCGTGAAATCCCATTGTCCTGCAACCACCTCACCATGTTCATTGATGTGCAGCAGAAGATGCTCTTCTACGTCGTGGCTGCCTGGGAGGACAACTTCAGCGGCTATGTCGTCGATTACGGTGGCTTCCCCGACCAGCAGCGTGCGTACTTCACATTGCGTGACGCTCGGCAGACATTGGCGGCGAGCGCCAAAGGCACTGGACTCGAAGGCTCCATCTATGCCGGTCTTGATTCGCTGACGCAGGATTATCTGTCCCGCGAATGGAAACGTGATGACGGTGCGGCGATGCGGATTGAACGCTGCCTGATTGATGCCAACTGGGGTCACTCCACCGACGTCGTCTATCAGTTCTGCCGGCAGAGTTCGCACTCCACGATCCTGTTGCCGTCTCACGGTCGATTCGTCGGGGCGTCAAGCATTCCGTTCTCCGACTACAAGCGGAAGCAGGGCGACCGCGTCGGCCTCAACTGGCGCATCCCCAACGTGCGGGGCAAGCGATCCGTGCGGCACGTGGTGTACGACACCAACTGGTGGAAGTCCTTCGTGCATGCCCGCCTGGCCGTCGCGATGGGAGACAGCGGTTGCCTGTCGTTGTTCGGGTCGAAGGCGGAGACGCATCGGCTGTTCGCCGAGCACGTCACCGCCGAGTACTTCGTGAAGACCGAAGGCCGTGGTCGCAAAGTCGACGAATGGAAGATGCGGCCGGAGCAGGCCGACAACCACTGGCTCGATTGCCTGGTTGGCTCCGCCGTGGCCGCGTCGATTCAGGGATCCGTGTTGTTCGGTACCGGGCAGGAGGAGCGCCGGTCGCGAGAACGCGTGAAACTGTCAACACTGCAGAAAAACAAGAGGTGATGACAGACCTGAAGGCGAACACCGAGGCCAGGGGCCTTGTCTGTCCCAATTGCGGATGTCGGCACTTCTACGTGGTCTACACGCAAGCGGAAACGATCATGTAGTGCAAAGAGCACCGGGATTGTGGGATTTCGATCATTGGATAAAAACACCAGCACAAACACAATTCTGCTGGCATATTTATCCGAATGGAAAGACCGAAAGACGATCCCAACGAACGACGAACGATTGCTGCGGCGCTGTAAGCGTTTCGTGCGACCGGAGGGATGCTGCGCACACGGGACGCTCTGAGTGCCGGACCTCGTCACGGTCGCGCTCAAGATTCCGGACGGAGTCCTGTGCCTGATCTCGGACTTGCCTGGCACAAGCTGACAACGAAGATACCCCATGAAATTCATGTGGCCATTTCCCCGTTTTCTGACAGTCTCTCCGTCACCTCGGCACCCAACCGAGTAGCTCTCCAGATAGGCAGCATGGTGCTGCCATCTGTGAGACCCAAATGGCTGACGACCTCGAACAAACGATCCGCGACAACGCCGATGGGCCCGCAAAGGCCTCCGGCGACTCCGGCAGCATGGAGCAGCACAAGCTCTCCGACCAGATTGCTGCGGATCGCTACCTCGCCTCAAAGCAGGCGGCGAAGTCCAAACGCCTCGGTCTCCGATTCACGAAGATCGTCCCACCGGGAGCTGAGTGACCGTGCTGACCTGGCTGCGCCGCACATTGTCTGCTGCCAAACCGGACGCCCGAGGACATCATCGGTCGGCACGGTTTCTGCGCGGCAAATACGACTCGGCTCTCACGTCCGACAACAACCGACGTCACTGGGCCAACTCGGACGGTTTGTCGGCCAATGCCGCCAACAGCCCGGACGTCCGCCGCATCCTGCGGAATCGCGCCCGCTACGAGGTCGCCAACAACAGTTATGCCCGCGGCATCGTGCTCACGCTGGCGAATGACATTGTCGGAACCGGGCCCCGGTTGCAGCTGCTCACCGATGATACTGAAGCCAACCGACAGATTGAGCGCGCATTCAACCAGTGGGCCAAAGCGGTTGGCCTCGCCGAGAAACTCCGCACGCTGCGGATGGCGCAAACCCAGGATGGGGAAGCGTTCGCCGTCCTGACCAGTAATCCGCGTCTCGACACTGACGTACAGCTCGACCTGCGGATGGTGGAAGCCGAACAGGTCAAAACTCCTGATCTGTCCTGGAACAATTCGGAAGCGAACGACGGCATTGTGTTTGATAAGGCGGGTAACCCGATCGAATTTCACATTCTGCGGGAACACCCCGGCGGAGACACTGCATTTCACCAGGACTATGACCGCCTGCCCGCAGAGTCAGTCCTCCATCTGTTTCGCGTGGACCGACCGGGACAGAGTCGCGGCGTTCCGGAGATCACGCCCGCGCTGCCGCTGTTCGCCATGCTGCGGGACTATTCACTGGCTACGCTCGATGCCGCCAAATCCGCGGCTTACTACGCCGGCATCATCTACACAGACTCTCCTCCGCATGGCGAAACCGATGCGGTCGAATCACTCGATCCGATCGAACTGGATCGCAACACGCTGCTCACGATGCCCGGTGGATGGAAGATGGCTCAGCTTCGTGCGGAGCAACCAACCGGAACCTATGCCGAATTCAAGCATGAAATCCTCAACGAAATCGCTCGTTGCCTCAACATGCCGTTCAACGTCGCTGCGGCAAATTCATCCGGCTACAACTATGCCTCCGGTCGCCTTGATCATCAGACCTACTTCAAGTCGATCCGCGTCGATCAATCTCACATGGAATCCCGCGTCCTCGACCGCATTCTCCATGCATGGTTCGATGAAGCGGTGCTGATTCCCGGGTTGCTTCCGACGGACATCGGGCCTTTCGCTGCATGGCCTCATCAGTGGTTCTGGGACGGTCATGAGCATGTGGACCCCGCCAAAGAGGCACGCGCACAGGCCATCCGACTCGACTCTTTCACGACAACCCTGGCCGATGAGTACGCACGTCGAGGTCAGGACTGGGAAACCCAGCTGCGTCAGCGAGCAGATGAGCTTCGGCTGATGCGCGAACTGGGACTGTCTGAAGATGAAGCTCAGCCACAACCTGAACCCGAGGATGTCCAAAGATGAAGAAGAAGCCACAACAGCAGACACACTCTGAAAGCGGACCACTGAGCCTGCTGTCCGACACGCTTGAAATTGAAGCGGCGTCGAGTCTTCAGCCGGACCGCCAGCGTCGCTTCAGCATGGTGGCCTACACGGGTGGCCCGATGAAGCTGAGCGGCTGGCGATTTCCGGTGGTTGTGGACCTCGCAGGCATCGACCTCGGGCGACAGCGACGCCCCATTCTGCTGGACCACACGCGTGATGTGGACTTCGTCATGGGACAGACCGATCGCGTCAACGTTGAGAACAATCAACTGCTCGTCAGCGGAGAAGTTCTGGGAGACTCAGAAAAGGCGAGACGCGTGATCGCGCTGAATGATCGCGGGTTTTCATGGCAGGCATCCATTGGCGCCCGTGCTGAAGAAGTCGAGTTCATACCGGCGGGAACGGTCGTGGAAGTCAATGGGCGGGAAGTTGCCGGTCCCGTCAATATCGCTCGTCGCTCCACGCTGGGGGAGGTCAGTTTTGTGGTTCTGGGTGCTGACGAAAATACAACGGCGGAGATCGCCGCCACGATCGGTGGAATCATTGAAGAAGAGGATAGCGAAGAGGCCCCTGAGCTCGGTGCGACTCCTCCATCACACTCCGCAACAGATTCGAGTGATACAGGACGGGCCCTCAAAGCAGACATTCCCGCTCATTTGCCTGAATCGCGCGGCCATGCCACGGAACAGAAGGATCCCGTGGCTGCAATGCGAGAAGAGCTGGCTCGAGAATCACAGCGTGTCCGCAGAGTTAGCCGAATCTGTGCGGGAAAACACGACGACATCGAAGACCAGGCCATCACAAAAGGTTGGGACGAAAACCGCACGGAACTGGAAGTCCTTCGCGCAGAACGTCCCGGCAGTCCCGTCATTCATTCAAAGGACGCATCCATGGTCGACTGCGAAGCACTGGAAGCCGCACTCTGCATGACGCCCGGCAACCTGACCGAGCAGAAATGCGGTGAGTTGTTCAGTGACC
>JAPYTO010000458.1 GCA_029941865.1 Fuerstiella sp.
TCGCAACGCTCACAGGGTGACCGCTCAAATGTGCGAAACTGGAACTTAGCACTGGTTGACTTACGTCGAGAGGGACATTTTCGCGGCTTCTGGAGCAGCGTACCCCGGTCCGTAGATTTGATGACCCGTGGCGAAGCGGTGGTCGAAAGCATGTTCTCGCCCGCTGTGTTCGCGCTGAAGGGCAGAGGCATCGACTGTGTTTATGCCTCACCCAAAGAGGGATATCGGGCGTGGCACGGGGTGATGTGCATGTCATCAGCAACCACGGGACCAAACAAGGATGCGGCTTACGAATTCATGAACTGGTGGCTGTCAGGGTGGCCGGGGGCGTTCATTGCTCGCCAAGGCTACTACATCTCCAATCCACAGCGATCACGTGAACATCTGAGTGCTGAGAAGTGGGACTATTGGTACGACGGAAAGCCGGCCGCCGCCGATCTGCAGGGGACTGACGGTAAGACTGTTGTCCGAAAAGGAGAAATCCGTGATGGCGGCTCCTACAAACGACGTTTCAGCAACATTGCTGTTTGGAATACAGTGATGAACACTTACGAGCACTCGTTGCCGCACTGGAACGAATTTCTAACAGCAACCTGATAACCACAGGCCAGGGTGAGTGTGTTGACTTCACTTCGATCAAAAATCTACGTTGGATTTTCCGTAATCGTAACATTGTTAGTGGCGATTGGCGTAATTGGCTACGCCGGCGCACACCAATTGCACGATTCGTCGACTGCGATGCGCCGTATTTCCGGCGTCAATGCCGCCGTACTCGAAATTGACCGTGATGTTCAGGAACTCCAACTGCGCGTTGGCAGGTATATGACGTCCGGACACGACTCGTTGCGCTACGACATCGTCGAACTGAACGACCATCTGGTAACGTTGATCCATGAGATGGCCAGCAATCAGACAGATCTCGAACTGCGTGACCTCTTCGATCGGATGTCCGAACATTTGCCCGAGTACAAGAAGCATTTCGATTCTGTCATTGAAGAACGGAAAATTCGGGCAGATCTGGTTCAGTTACAATTGCCACAGCAATCCGCAGTAATTGACAGCAAGCTGAGCGAACTGAATTCGCTGATCACGGAGAGCGAACAAACGGACGAAATCCGTGTCGCGTTGCTCCGCTGTGAAACCATGTTCTCTCAGGCGGAAAAACTGCTGCTGCGATACTATGTTGGGCCAGATACAAAATTTGTCAATCGTGCGCTCAGCAATCTTGACTCAGCGATTGCCAGTCTGACCGAGATCAGCACGCACAGGGAATCGGCGGAACTCAGACAGAAACTCATCGCAGAACTTAAAGAATATGAACGCATCGGCGTTCGCGCTGTTCAGGCCACCCGCAGCTACCTGTTTTTGGTGAACGTAGTGATGGCCGGAGAAGCGTCGGAAGTCACATATTATTCCGATCGTCTGCGGAAAATTTCGGAGAAACGCCGCGATGCGATATCTGCAGAAGTAGCCTCAACCGCCGCAAACGTGCAGAAGATGACGGGATTCGGCATTGGAATAGCGCTGGCCCTGGCGTTGTTCATCGCTGGACGCCTGGCAGTGTTGATTCTGCAGCCGATCACGGCACTCACGGCCACATTCAAGCGGCTGGCATCGGGCGAAACGCTGGTGGCGATTCCGGAAACCGATCGTAAAGATGAGATAAGTCAGATGGCACTGGCGGCTGGAGTTTTCAGCGATCAGAATAGGAAGCGACAGGAACTGCTGGAGAAGTCGGAACAGCTCACTGAGGAACTCGCTGTAAAGGCAGATGAGCTTGAAGCAACAAATGCCGACCTCGACAGTTTCGCCTACGTCGCGTCGCATGACCTGAAGTCGCCGCTGCGAGGGATTCGTCAATTAGCAACATGGATAGACGAAGATGCCGGACACCTGTTGCCTGCAGAATCGGTGCGACACTGCCACGCCATGCAGTCTCGCGTCCGAAAAATGGAGTTGTTGCTCGACGATCTACTGAACTTTTCGCGAATCGGACGCACAGAAGCTGAGCCCGAGGATGTGGATGTGTCGGCGATCCTGGATGGAATTTCCGAAATTACTAACAACCCCTATGGAGTTTCGGTACGGTGGCCGAAACACGTTGCCAACGTGCAGGACGATTCGAGTCCCGCTGGAACAAGTGCTTCTGAATCTGATTGGGAACGCGATTAAACACAATGACAAAGGCGAACAGGGACTGGTTGAAGTTCTTTGCGAAAACTGCGACGGTCACTACCTGTTTGGTATCAGAGACAATGGGCCAGGAATCGATGCTCAGCACCATGAACGCGTGTTCCAAATGTATCAGCGAGTTGGAGACTCGAGCGTCGAAGGCAGCGGGATGGGTTTGGCCATTGTGAAAAAGCAGATTGAACGACAGGGAGGCAGCATCCGGTTGGACTCAAACGTCGGCGACGGTGTAACCTTCAATTTTGTATGGCCTGTCAATTCAGTTTAGGACGGAATAGCAAAGTGATGTCTGGGCGAAACGCGACGGTTTTGATAGTTGAAGACGACGACATTGATGTCGAGTCGGTCACTCGTGGAATGAAGAAACGCTACCTTGCGTTTGACGTTCACGCGACGGCGGACGGCAGCAGGGCTCTGGAGTTCCTGCGCAGCGAACTTACGCCGGATCAGCGAAGCCGCTTGATCGTTCTTCTGGACCTGAACATGCCCCGCATGAACGGCCATGAGTTCCTTGCCGAAATTCGCAGCGATCCCATTCTCCACCAGACAATTGTTTTTGTATTGACAACGTCGTCGCTGGAATCAGATCGCTCGCGTGCTTACGAACGAAATATCGCGGGCTACTTCGTGAAGTCAAACGTCGACGGCCTGCTGGACATGTTGGGCAACTACGCTGACCACGTGGAATTTCCCGAGTTGAGCACGGCGGTCTGACAGACGCCGCAACGGCTCCCACGACGTTTCGCCGGTTCGACTTCCCCGTCAACGCACGTCGAGACGATCGACGTCTCACGCCTACAGCAGCTTATTTATTCTCGTGAACCAATCCAGGGCAAGGATCTGCCGGTTTCTGGGCAAAGAAGCCGTCCTTCGCAGCCGCGAATTTACCCAACACGCTGCAGGCGCGCTATCCGCTGGCAGATTAGAACCGCGATAGCAGTAACCACTCGTTACACAAATATGACAGGCCTGCACGTCCTCACTGCCCTACTGGTTGTCGAGCATCTTGCTGTTCACAGAAGAGACCCGACCGTCCGTGCCAGACGAACTTGCTTGAAATCCCGCAGCTTTCTTCAACTTTCTCTGATACGTGGCGCATGACGTCTCACGACTGCGCAATCGCCTACGGACCAGTGCGTCGCCATTCTGACTTCCGACTGCAAGGTGGAATGGGCCAACGAAGCTCTCGAACGCCGTTTCGACGCAGATCCTGGTTCGCTTAAGAATCTACCTCTGTCGAAATGTTCGCCTGTAACAAACGCAGCTTCATGGATAGACCAAGTTTGCGCGGCTGTGGCAAACGTTGAACCCTTCAAGCTATGCTGGATCGAGGACGACAGCAAGAGTGGCTTGTTGGGGTGGTCAAAAGTTGAGTTGAGGCCGATTCGTCAGAAGTCAGCAGGCATTCAACGCTTCCTCTTCTCATTCACCGAAGAGGAGTTGGCCGTAAATGCACCATCTTCAGAAGATGCCTCACTGGCGACGACGACCATTCCTGCGTAGTCACTGAACGCCTTAGAGGTGTTCCACGACCGCAAGCTGATTCTGCTGGCAGTCGAATTCGGGTACTGCGAAACCGACGAATCAAATCCGTCGGATTGTGGTCTGAAAACTCAGTATGCCGTTTCCAATGATCGCATCAACGCGATCCGCCCGTACTGTCTGGACCTGACGCAAAGCGGTGAACCTTTCGGTGCCGACGTACGCCCCAGGAAACCGAGTCTCGTCAACGCCCCACGATCCCGAAAATCCTGCGGCCTTTGGGACACTACGAACCACCGCGCATGAAAACGGCTTCAAAGAAGACATTCTTTGAAGCCGTGATTGTCGGACTCGCGTGGCGAACCTACGTGGCTGACGGACATTGTCCGTCCGTTTCTGCCATAGAAGTTTTCTGTTCTGTAATCACGGGCCACTGTGAAGCCATTTCGGTATTGAGTTCGGTGTAGCCTGCCCACTGCTCGGGAAGGTTGTCTTCATGGAAGATCGCTTCTACCGGACATTCCGGTACGCACGCTTCGCAGTCGATGCACT
>JAPYTO010000459.1 GCA_029941865.1 Fuerstiella sp.
CGACCGAACATCCTGATCATCTTCACGGACGATCAGGGCTACGGAGATCTCGGCTGCTATGGGTCGCAGACGAATAACACTCCTCGCATGGACCAGCTGGCAAAAGACGGTACCAGATTTACTGACTTTTATGCACAGCATGTCTGCGGCCCTTCGCGTTCTGCGCTGCTGACCGGGCGGTATCCGGTGCGCAGTCAGGGCTGGGGCATGCCGGCGGATGAGGTTACGTTTGCCGAACTGATTAGCGAAGTCGGCTATCAAACGGCTTGCATCGGCAAGTGGGATGTGTCCAACCGCAAGCCGATTATTGATCGAATGCCCAACGCTCAGGGCTTCGGTTACTACTTTGGTGCGCTGGGCGCAAACGATGGTGGGAATGTCAGGTTCCACCAGAACAACGAAGCAGCTGGCAGTACGAAGGACATGGGAAGTCTGATTCAGCTCTACACTGACAAAGCCATTGATTACCTGAAGAACAAACGTGACCCGCAGCAGCCATTCGTGTTGTACGTGGCACATACCATGATGCACACAATCCTTGATGCGTCACCGAAGTTCAAAGGGACCTCTGCAGGTGGTTTGTACGGTGACGTTGTCGAAGAATTCGATTTCCACACCGGCCGTCTGCTGGACACGGTGGATGAGCTCGGCCTGCGACAAAAAACGTTGGTCATTTACACCACCGACAACGGTCCATGGAATCAACCGGCTTACACCGACAAAAAAAAAGGGCATCCGGAAGGATCCATCTTCTGGGGCGATGCTGGTCCTCTGCGTGACGGTAAAGGATCCTGCTATGAAGCCGGCTCGAGAGCCCCGTGTATTGTTCGCTGGCCGGGCAAAGTACCGGCCGGCAGAGTGTCCAGTGCCATCTTTGCAACCATCGATTTTATGCCAACGTTTGCAAATCTGGCGGGATTCGCCATTCCTGCTGATCGCACGATTGACGGTGTCGACCAGACTGAGTTGCTGTGCGGCACGAATGAAAACGGATCACGCAATACTTTTTTTTACCAGGGTAACGGAGTCCGCCGGGGCAGATGGAAGTATCTTGCTGCCAGGCATAAAGTTCCCGGTTACGCTCGTGACAAGGAACGCAGTGAAACTGAAGAACTCTACGATCTGACGGCCGACATTGGCGAATCCACGAATCTGGCCGAACAGCATCCCGCTAAAGTGAATGAGCTGCGGCTGCTGATGGAAGAGATTGCGGGAAAGAAGTAACAGCACTTCAGGGCGGAGGTGCAACCTTTGCTTCGACAGGCATGACGAGACGCCCGTTGTTGCGGGTAAGAATGCGTTGCCATCGCCGGATAGCGGCCACCCGCCCGGAAGTATCGCCCGCGAAGAAACCCTGGTCGTCGCCGGTGATGCGCTCCAGGTTGTAGATCGCAAGTTCACGAATGGCCACTCGTTTGCTGTCCAGCATGGCGACCAGCCATTCACTGACGTCACGTTCTTCTGCAGCGGTTCTGGTGACTCCTTGCAGCAGGCGCATGGCGTCTTCAAGGTCTCGTTCCGGCAGTCGAGTCTCCAGGGCCGTGCGAATTCGTGCGGCGCCCGAGGACGACTGATACAGAACCTGCTGAAGTCCCATAATTGATTCCCGCCGGACCACCTGCGACTCCGACTGCAGCAGCATGATTGCCAGATCGTCGACCTTGCGCAGCAACACGGGCAGCTTCATCGCAAGAGCGGCGATCTGAGGATTCCGATGTTCACTCAGGCTCAATGCCGCGTCGGTGACAGACTCGCTTTTCTGGAATCCCGTGGCCAGTTGGGACAACAGACTCTTCGTGGCGTCGGTCTGCGGATCCGCAGGCTCGATCACCCAGTCGGGAATGATTATCGTCTGCGCGGTTGTTTCTGCGGGAAGTGTTTCTGAATTTGTGTCCCATTGCAGCATGTTTCCTCGGCGAATCGTGACGGGGGTTTCTGCCTGGTCGACCCTGACCACGACATCGCCTTCCGCAGCGAAGATGTAAACCATGCACGGGTTGCTGAGCGGCAATTGCGCTGACTCATCGTCGACCACTGCCTGGGCATCGTCAACGACCACTTGTTCCTGTGCGTCCATCAGCGGCATCACGTGAATTCCGATTCGTTGCCCCGCCTCAGGAACAGAAAAATGCAGTATTCTGCCGCCAATTCCCACAGGGATCGGTGTCGTCGCCTGTCCGGCCAGTGCGCCCCGCAGAAGAATCATGCGTCCGTCGAACAACCGAATCCCGGTCGCTTCGTTCTTCAACGCAGCGAACAGCGATGAGCCCCGAACAATGGTTGACCAGCCACCCTGATGGTTATCCACGATGGTGGCATAGGGTTCCGCGATACCGACGATCCGTGTGCGCAGGACAGAATCCCACTCGACTGCCTGACCATCAGTCAATGTTGTGGCCCACTGCCACTGTGCATCGTCAGGACTGGAAACGATGGTCATGGCATAGTCGTCCGTCAGGTGCAACTGCTGCGCCCGAGCAGCAGGTGGCTGCTGTGCTGCGGTGGGCTGGTCCGGCACCGTCGCGGGATTTGTTGGCTCAACCGGTGGGGGCATATCTTTCGGCGTGACTGGTGCCGCGGGGTTCTTATTATCAACCACGGCGACCTCGGGCGGATTCCCGGAATCTTCGGTGGTGGACGTGACCGGCTGTTCCGTAGTGAGCGGTTCCGTCGGCTCGCCGGTATCTGCGGGCTGTACTTTCGGAGCCTGATTGACAGCAGCCGCCGGGGCGGCCGGTGGCTCTGGTTGGTTGACGGCAATTGCAGGGGCTTTGGGGGGGCGAGAATTGAACAGATCTGCGTCCGTCGCCAGTAAACCCAACCATCCCAGCACCATGATAGCCAGCAGAATCATTGGCGAGCGTTTCGGTGCCTCCAGTTGCGGCGTCAATGGCTGCCAGTCCGCTCCGGCGGTGTCCAGTTGAGCAGCATTATCGCCGTCGTCCACATCGACGGCGGTCGGATCCATCTGATAGAGTCGCTCTCTGAGGCCGGATTCAATCTCCACCGGATCACTCAAAAGCCCCAGGATCTGATGCGTCGCGGCGACTTCAGCCAGTGAGTGGTCAGATGCCAGGATTTCCTTTTCTATCAGAGCCACAAGCTCTGGTGTCAGCTGATCATCCAGATATTCGGCAATCAGATTGGCGTCAATCGTTTTCTGTCTGGCGGCATCGTCAGCCAATCGGCGCCGCCGCACAACTGCTTTAATTCGTTCTGCCAGTTCGGTGGCCAATGGACTGGCAGCCAGTTTTTGTCCCAGTTCACGGGCATTGGCGGACGTCAATCTGTCGTCCAGGTAGGCCAGCAGAGTTCGTAGAGTCAGTCGCATTTTCAGCTCCATTCCAGCGGGAAAACTCAACGGTTTGGCTCGTCTTTCAGTTTTCGTGCAGGCACTTGATGAGGATCCCAAGCGGGCAGGGTAATCGCCTTGTCAGAGGTGTCACGACTGTTTAGTGACCGCGGCCAGGGGAATTCGTACAGAATTCTGTGGAAGTTCAGGGATTGGCCGGGTCTTTATACCGCCTCTGAACCGTGCGCACGACTGCACGTGGTGGCGGCCTGCGGATGCGAGTTGCATGCGGCGTTCAGAAGTCGCCTGTTGTTCACCCAGCGGAGCGACAAAGTCTACGGGCTGCAAATCGCCATATTCGCGGCAAAATCCTAGTGGATGGCGGCAAATCGGTTGGGGCAACGCGGATCGGCCTGGATCGCTGTACTGCTCGATTAAATGCCAGCAAAACCCTGTGTTTCACAGCGGAGCGTGCGAATCAAAGCCCACCGCCTCATCAGCATGGCGGAGTGTGAACCAGTCCTGCAGCTTGAGCTGCTGCGCGGCATGACCGTTAAAATCGCGCAAAATGGAATATAAGTCCTTACCTTTGCCTGGTGAGCACAGTTAATCTACGAGCGGAATTATCCTCGCATTCGAATCGGGCTTACGTGCGTACTCCGTCATTATTTTGTTGGTTTCCTGCTCTCCCGATTCCGTCTGCGGCTCACCTTGGTTTTCTATATGAGGATCCACAGTGACCCCGAAGAATCGCCGTTCCCGACTTGCCCGCCACGTTTCTCGTTTCTTCAACTCCGCTTCGCCATGAGCATTTCGCTCTGCTCGCAATACGAGGACGTATTACGACCAGAACCCTAACGTTGCCGACGTCTGGCCGGTTGAGAGCCTTGAAGACCGGTTGATGCTGACCTACATCGCCCCGGACGAGGT
>JAPYTO010000460.1 GCA_029941865.1 Fuerstiella sp.
CACTAGTGCTTTGTTAAGTCTTAATGCCGGGGTAGCCGAAGGCGCAAGACTTTGGATGACATAGACCTCCAAACTCTGGCGAGTTCGGCTACGGAATAACGCCGGTTCTTAGACGTGACCACGCACGAGATCGATATTCGAATCCGTCGGTACACCATGGGGCGCGGGAGTCAATACTCTGCCCACCAGCACTCGTTGACCGTCGACACATCCGAGCGGACTCCGGTCCACACATCGTTGCGTTCACTTGTCGCGGCCTGCGGCTATTTCTCGCCCCAGTCACGCGGCATATCAGGTTGCTGCCAGCCGCTCATACCTCCGTCAACCATCAGCATATGGCCGTGAACATGTTTAGCGGCGTCGCTCACCAGGTACACGGCCCCGTCGCCGCACACCTCCGCCCCGGGGACAGCACCGTTAGGCGTGTGCAGACGCATCCAGCTCTTGAAGTTCGGATCTTCTTCAATGATGGACGTCAACGGAGTGCTCACCAGTCCGGGGGCAAGGCCGTTGACTCGAATGCCGTGCGGCGCCAGGGACACGCAGCAGGATTTGACCATCATCGCAACGGCTCCCTTGGATGCGTCGTAGCAGGTGTGCACAGGTTCTGCCAGTTGCCCGTTGATAGAGCCGATCATCAGCACTCGACCGGCCGTCTGTTCTTCGATCCAGCGTCGCGCGAATCTCTGCGTCAGAAAATAAGGTGAAGCAACGTTCAGTCGCATGGTCGTGCCGTAGGTCTCCAGGTCCATTTCCAGGTACGGCTTGTCAATGTACGTGCCGGCATTGTTGACCAGGATATCGATGCCAGGCATCACATTGATCGCCTTGTCAAACACTTCGTCAACGACCGTCTCCGTCGGGCCGGACAGATCGCCCGTGATAAATTCGGCGGTCACTCCAGCGGTTCGGCAGTTCGCCAGCACTTCTTCCGATTCCGGACTCTCACGACGCCCATGGATGACAACATTGGCTCCGGCAGCTGCAAACGCTTCGGCGATGGCTTTGCCGACACCCTTGGTTGAACCCGTCACGAGCGCGGAATGTCCTTTCAGGTGAATCATGTACCTTCTCCAGCGGATTCAGTCTCCGCCGCTGATGTATTGCGGAATCAAACTAAAATGCTAAGCCACTTTGTCATCGCAACGATGGCAAATACCAGAATCCACGCGACCACAAAACCACAAACTCCAAACTTCGTGGGTGTGGGAAACTGGAATCCGGCGAATTCGATCACGGCTTCCCGCGTTGAGTTGTTCTTTGGCACGGTACAGGGAGCCGCCACGATTTCATCCTCCTGAACGGGAGTCCGCAGCAGAGTGTAAAATGGATCCAGCTGTTCCGGTGACTGCGGTCTGGTCACCAACGCGGTGATGACGCCGGCAATCACTCCACCACCGATATAGCTTAGACTTTGCCACGCATCCAGCATGACCCAACCGTTATCTGTCTGACGGAACAGGCTTTCCAGTTGCGGCAGCAGGTCATGCAGCCATGTGCCGTAGTGGCTGACCACGATCCATGAAATCGCCGCAGCCGATGTGGAAACCCACACTGCAAGTGTGTTCCAGCGCTTCCAGAAGATCCCGAACCACATGCTGATACCGATGGCTGCGGGCGTTTTGATGATCACCTTCATGGCGTGAATGACATCGGTAAACGTCGCCTGCAGTATCAACGCCGCCAACACGATTGCGAGTCCCGCAAAACGGGCCACCCACAGGTAATGGCGATCTGTTCGGCCCGTTACCAGATGCCGTTTATAGATATTCTCTGTGAACAATCCGCTGGACACGACCATTTGTGCATCGCTGGTACTCATCACCGCAGCCAGCAGAGAGGCCATCAGCAGGCCGATCAGCCCGGGAGCGATTTGCGGCAGAATGTCGTAGGCCGCTCGCCCGAACAACTCATCGGCGAATTTGCTGTCCGCAGCAGCGATCTCAATCTGCTGCTCTTCAGGAAGGCTGTCATAGTCCACGCTGGCTCGCTGCTGCAGGGATGCGTACAACGCCTGATCGGCGGGATCGTCTGACTGCAGCAGCGGACTGTTTGTGCCAAGATACCACGCGATGCAGGCGAGTCCGGTGAAGGTCCAGGCAACTGTGCAGAATCGTTTCAGGAAGTTGCCCACGGTAAAACCGAAGCGTCCTTCAAACTCGGTTTTGCCGGCACCGCAGACACCCATAATATGGGGTTGTACGATAATCCCCGCCAGCGCGGTGATGGATAGAACGCAGACGTAAAACACCGTGATCGGCTCGCGGCCAAGTTGTTTGGCAACTTCAGCGCTGGCAACGAAGTCAAACATGCCGGGCTTCAGATCTGCGAATTGCTGCAGAGCGCCAAAGCCACCAATCTGATGAAAGACAAACGGCAGCAGCAGAATGGAAAACGCGATCGTCAGCACGCCCTGGATGAAGTCGGTGATAATGGCGGCCGCCAGCCCGCCCGCCATGCCGTATGTGACAAACAGGACTGTCATTGCCAGAATCGCGTATTCATAGCCTTCCAAAGCACGCCACTGCACGGACACCGTTGACTGCGCCCCGGCGTCTTCACCGGCCACGTCTTCCTGCGGAGCAACGGTGGAGGCGAACGAAACGCTGGGCACCTGCACATTCATCTGCACCGCCATTTCATCGAGCGCATTTCCGGTCAGAGCATTGATCATTTTTCCGCTGCTGAATAGTGCGCCGGCAATGAACACGATTGAGATCAGGATGCCATATGCGGAATACAAAACTGCGGTGGCCGGACTAAAACGTGCGCCAAAGAAGTCAGCCGTGGTCAGCGCACGAATCCGTCGCAGAATCGGCGCAATGATCCAGTAGAACGGCGTCGCGGGCAGCCACAGGAATTGCCACCAGATGCCCGCCAGGCCGGTTCTCCAGGTGCCAGCCACGACCGTAATTGCCTGGTCACTGCTGGTGCCTGAACCGAAGGCGAAGAACATCATGAAGAACTTGCCAAAACGGCGGCCCCCCATGAAAAAGTCGGCCGCGTTTTTGACTCGCGTTGCCGACCACACCCCGATTGCCAGAATCACAACGAAGTAAAAGGCCAGCACAATCCAGTCAGCGGTGTGCATCCCCAAAAACGAATTGTGCATAACGATTCCTGACTCATCCGGAGGGCACGATTATTCGGCGTCTGCCGGATCCGTGTTGAACAACAATGCAAATCAGGGTGGGAACGATATCGCCCCGACTCCGGAAAGACAATCGGCGGCAGACATCGGAACCATGCAGGATGGTCCCGCAGCATTACAGTGGCACCAGACGGGATACGGAATTGAGACGTGGTTTTTCGAACGACTGAGTCATGAAAAGTCGCCGATCGGCGGAAGCTGGCCAACAATTCCGCGATGATCCTGTCTGATATTGATTGTTCCGCATGCGGTGGGCGTCAGTCAGTTGACGGATCGGGGTGCCAGTCAGGATGATTCGTGTGGATTGCGTTTGGCCGGGTTGACTCATTCCGAATCGCCGGCATCGCAGTTTGAGATTTCTTTCACCCATCTTTGCATTCTGCATGTCTCCAGGATTCCGATGAAACGCCACTTCCTTCTTAAATTGTTTGTCTGTGTTGCCTCAGTCAACACCGCGTTATTCGCGGCTGATCGGCCGAACATTCTGTTCATTTTCACCGACGACCACGCTCCGCACGCCATCGGGGCCTACGACGGGTGGCTGAAAGACATTAATCCCACGCCGAACATCGACAAACTGGCCGCGGAAGGCATGCTGTTCGACAACAGCTTCTGCACCAACAGTATCTGTGGCCCCAGTCGTGCCGTCATTCAGACCGGCAAGCACTGTCATCTGAATGGTTTCATGAGCAATGGAAACAAGTTCAACGGCGACCAGCAGACGTTTCCAAAGTTGCTTCAGAAAGTCGGCTATTCAACCGCGATGCTTGGCAAGTGGCATCTGGGCACTGATCCGCAGGGTTTTGATTACTGGAAGGTCCTGCCTGGTCAGGGAGACTATTACAATCCGGCGTTCAAAGGACCGCAGGGACGCGAAGTCATCCAGGGTTATTGTACCGATATCGTAACTGACCTGGCGATTGACTGGCTGAAGGAAAATGCCGGGGGCGACAAGCCGTTCATGTTGATGTGCCAGCACAAGGCTCCGCATCGTACGTGGATGCCGCCCCTGCGGCATCTGA
>JAPYTO010000461.1 GCA_029941865.1 Fuerstiella sp.
CACAAGAAAAGTCGGCGGCTACCGCCCCGTTCGCTCCGAAATGGATAAAGAATCTGACATCGTCAAGGTAACGCCTGAAAATCTGGAAGCTCCACGCTATGGCTTGTTTGAGATCGGCGACCAAAGTTGGGCGTATATACTGGATGAACCCGAAGAAGGTGACGCAACCCTTTACGTCGACACCAATGGCGACGGTGATTTGACGAACGACGGCAAGGCAATATGGAGATCCACTCAACGAGGCGAATACAAGCAATTCAGCGGAAGTGGTAAAATCGACTTAGGAAACGGAAAGATCGGCGCGATCAATTTCTATCGCTTCGATCCAGCCGACAAGCGTCGCGCATCGCTCAAGAATACGATTCTGTGCTACACCGACTATGGGTACGAATACAGCTTCAAACTGGACGAGCGTGATTTCACCACGTTCGTTGGCGGAGCCCCCACCGAGACGACCAGGTTACCGGTGGATCGCGATGGTAACGGCAAACTCAGCCGCAGATTTGAGCAGGCTGCAATGGGGAAACCATTCAACTTTACGGGAACGACATACGTGTTCAGCCTGAACGATGGGGCCGTGTCGCTGGAGAAAGCAGCGGAAGAACTGGATCAGATGCCGCTGCCACCCAACCTCGAAATTGGCAAAAAAGCACTCGAGTTCGTGGCCACAACGATGAACGATGCGGAGGTCCGTTTCCCCGGCGCCTACGCGGGAAAGATCGTGATGCTGGATTTCTGGGCGACCTGGTGCGGTCCCTGTATCGGAGAAATCCCCAACATGAAGAAGGCATACACAAACTGGCACGTCGATGGGTTTGAGATTCTCGGTATCAGTTTTGACCGAGCGGACATGACAGAAAAAATCGAGGCGTTCCTGGAAAAGCACGAGCTGCCATGGCCACAGATCTACGAAGGAAAGATGTGGGACACGACCCTTGGCTATATGCATGACGTCAGTGGAATTCCCTTTGTCCTGCTTGTCGACGGTGACAGTGGAGAGATTCTCGCCACCGCTCGCCAGCTGCGCGGCCCGGGCCTGAGTGACTTCATTCGAAGTGCGTTGGAGAAAAAGTTTGATATCAAACTTGAAGACAAGCCGGACGTCACTGACGACGACGAAAAGGAAAAGGACAGCGAGTGACGTGCTGGCAAACAAACGAATGCCAACTCCTGGTTGTTTTCCAAAAAAGTTCGTGTAAGGCAGGGTGTCTTTATCTTCGGGAATGACACTCATGTGACCGAACCGAACGGAGCTCAGTATGTTCGTTAGCTCGCTATTAGCAGACTTGTCTCCGCTGCCGATTCTGATTGGCGGCGGAGTAGTCTTCGTAGTTGTTGCCGGTGTGTTTCTGACGCTCGCAGTGGGACTATTTGGATGGATCAAACGTCGCCGCAACCGGCGACAGCAGCCAGCGTCAGAAGATGAGACGACAGATTTTTCGGACGTGAACTGATGCCGTCTATTGATGGATTCCTGTGCGAAACTCTGATCATCGCCGACATATTGCCGCCACCACCGCCGCATCCCGTGATTCCCGGAACCGAAAGTGTGCTGCCCTCTGGCGTTTTCGTTGCGATGGCCGGAACGATGATTTCGCTGGCCGTCCTTGTCGCTGCCGTGATTGCCACGAAGAAGCATAACTCACGGGTAGCGGGAGTGGGCTTCGTGTTCCTCGCCGTGACGGTCTGCGCGACTGTCGCGTCAGTGATATATACGTCCGTTCAGCATGCCGCTCGCGCGGAGGCGATTGCGGAACAGCGAAGAAACTATTCCGGCCCGCCCGAGCAGCCTCAGGATTGGCCCGAAGAAGGTCCGGAAACGGCCGAGTAAGACCCCATTGATTTGACCTGCAAACTGTGACCGCTACTTCGGATGAAGCTGGTGTCCTCAACTCTATATTCGCGATCGCAACTCACACCGTTCGCCTTTGTGACGGGAATGGTTCTCTTTGCACTGGCTGCGATGGGCTTGACCGCTGCACTTCCCATTGGCATGTCCGTCGCTGTCGTGTTTCTGTTTGCCGGGCCGCACAATTACGTGGAGGCCCGTTATTTTCTGACTCGCCTGCCAGCGCGTTTTGGCGGGCTGCGGAGTTTTTTCCTGTTCTCTGCCGCAGGTGTCGTTTCGTTGACGATCGCATTTCCTCTGCTCACACGAATTCCCACATGGTTTGGCTGGCCAGCGTCATCCGTGCTGTGGACGGTCGGTGTCTGGAACACCGGGCTGATTCTTTGGGGAACACATCTGGTTGCCATGCGTGCACAGCAGCCGCCGCGTCGCCAGTGGGACTACGCATGGCCCATCGGTATCGCTGTTGTCGGCTTGATGTGGCTGCAGCCAATGGTTCTGCCGCTGCTGCTGGTATATCTGCATCCGCTGATGGGGCTGTGGGTATTGGATCGTGAACTTGCTCAACGGCGGCCAGAATGGCATAGAAGTTATCGAGCAGGTCTGCTGGTCGTTCCTGTGCTGCTACTGGTGCTGTGGACTGTGGGGCCTTCCAGCGGTGGAGGCGGTTTGGCCGTACCCGTCGGGATACGGCAACAGATCACGCAGCATGCTGGCGCCGCATGGTTTTCGGAATTCATTGGTCGGCGGCTGATCGCAACTCATGCATTTCTGGAGCTGCTGCACTATGGCGTCTGGCTCGTCGCCATTCCGCTGGCCAGTGGTCGCGTCTTTGCCGAGGGGTTCAAAAACATTCCGCTCATGAAACGGTCCATTTCTTTCCGTCGCGGAATTCAGATTGGCCTGTTGTCGTCCGTTATGGTGGTTGGGCTGTTGTGGCTGGGTTTTGCTGCAGATTATTCGACAACGCGTGATGTCTACTTCACCGTGGCAACGTTGCATGTACTGGCCGAAGTACCGTTTCTACTGCGATTGCTCTGATGAACGGTGCCGTGATGTCTGTCGGTGAACAGTGGCTGTTTCTGTTGTTCGGTTACATCGCGACCGTGACGATCGAGCTGCCGATCTTGTTTTCTTGTCTGTCGCGGAAGCACAAACGTTCCCAGCGTATCACCGCCGGATTTCTGCTGACTGCGTTTACCTATCCGATCGTGATTCTGGTGCTGCCCGGGGTCTTCACGCTGCTCGAAATTGACAGTCGTCCGATCTTTCTGCTGTGCGCGGAAACGTATGCACCGCTGGCCGAGGTTCTGTTCTTTCGGTTTGTCGTGAACCAAAAGCTACTGGCTCGACCGGACCGGGATGCCTTTGTGATCATTGTTGCCAACCTGTGTTCATTTGTACTGGGTGAGGCAGTCCTCAGCCACGCGATCATGGACGCAGTACGTTCGGTTGGTGTTTGACGGACGTCGTTCGTTGATGGTACACAGATTGGCCAGGCACACATGTTCGACGGCACTTGTTTTTGGCAACCGCGCGGTCTCGAATGCGCCTTATCGGGCGGTCTTCAGAATGTCGGCATAGATTTCGCGCGCCGCACGGAATTCTGCCACCGCCTCGTCGCTTAGAATCCCGGTGTTGCGTTCGATTTCTTCGTCCATTCGTTGGACAAAGAACTTCACGCGTTGTTTGCGAGGTCGCAGGGGTTGTCCTGCGACATCCAGGAAGACCGGGTTGGTGTGTGCAAAACACACCTTTTCGTCGGGCAGGTCTTCGAAACACCGAAGCGCAACCCATCCGGAACCGTGCACGTTTACTGATGTGTCGACACTTGTTCGGTAGGTACCGGCGGCGGTCAGTTCTGGCTGAGTATCAACGGTGGTGACAATCTGTCCGTTACGAATGACCTGAATTGACTTCAGCGGATGAAGACTTTCGACCCTGCCTGTGATCCTGATCGTGTTTTCACCGCTTGAACGCTGCCATGATGATCCCGGAAGTTGCCTGTTGAACCGAACGTCCAGCAATGGCCCCTGTGTCACGAAGCTGTGACCGGCGTTGAGATTGGTCATCCAGCTTTGGTAACTGAAGCGGTCGGCACAATGAACGTAAACTCGACCGTGGCCAAGCGGAACCGGGTGGACACCCGACGCCGTGCCACCGGTGACACGCATGCGGAAGCCACAATTCACCAGCGTGTAGTAGGTTTGCAGTCCGAATTCCGTCCAGCCGAATTCCGTGAAACCGGCGTCGTTCCGTTCAATTTCCGGCCAGTCAGTCGGAGCGTTTTCGAGAGTCCACTGCGGAAATCCGAACGGCG
>JAPYTO010000462.1 GCA_029941865.1 Fuerstiella sp.
GTTGCCGAACGGAATCTGCGAGTCGCGGAGAAGATGCAGGCATACTCCAACACGCTGTTTCAACAGGGTTATGTCACTGAACTCGAAGTCGAGGCAAATGCGTTTACGGTTGAACAGGCGAAACTGGAACTCGAAGTCAATCAGACACAGCTCAAAGTGTTGAAAGAATACACCAGAAAAATGCGGATGGAGACGATGCAGGGTGACGTGAAGGCTACGAACACAAAACTGCAGTCAGACGAAGCCGCACTCAGAATGGAAGAAAGCCGAAAGAACCGCACAATTCAGGAACTCAAGGACTGTGTGATCACGGCCGAGCGCAGTGGTCTGGTCATCTATCCTACGGCTGAGGCCTGGAAAGAAGCTCCGGATATCTCGCAGGGAGTGACCGTACGAAAGGATCAGGTGCTGCTGCTGATGCCCGACATGTCAAAGATGCAGGTAAAAGTCGGTATTCACGAATCCATCATCGATCGCGTCAAACCAGGTCTGACGGCCAGAATCACAATGCCCGATCAGACGCTCGAAGCCAAAGTGACCAAAGTTGCGTCCGTCACGCGACCCGCTGGCTGGTGGACAGGAAACGTTGTGAAGTATGACACGATCATCGAACTGCCATCGGCTGAGGGCCTAAAGCCCGGCATGAGCGCCGAAGTTGAAGTCATCATGGCTCGGCATGAAGACGTCATTACAATTCCCATCGCGGCGGTCGTCTCAACGGACGAGGGCGACTTCTGCTGGGTCAGGACGGCCGCAGGAACGAAGCGGCGGGTGTTGAAACTCGGTGACACAAATGACATATCCATCGTTGTCGATGGGGGTGTGAAGGAAGGTGACGAAGTCATCCTCAACCCTCTGGTGCACGTCAAGGAAGCTCAGGACGAGGCGCTGAAAACAATCGACAGCACGCTGGACGACCGGCTCGACGACACGGTCGACGCGGAATCGGGGAGCGAGTGATCCAATGACCAACAGACCCAACGACGACTTCCGCGACCGTCCGCCAGGCCAATGGTGGAAACGAGGGCTCTTTGCGGTCTTCGTCATTGCTGTGTTTGCGATCATCGTCACAACACTCGCCAATCCCAACCCGTCTCAGGACAGCAGTTCGCTCCTGACGCACAGAATCACTCGGGGCGACCTGCTGGTCACAGTCATCGAACAGGGCACACTGGAAAGTTCTGAGAACACTGAAATCAAGTGCAAGGTCCGAGGCAGCAATACGGTCATCTGGGTCGTCGAAAACGGGACTTACGTGCAGCCCGGCGACGAACTGGTGAGACTGGACATACTGCACATGGAAGAACAGATCGCGGAACGCACAAAGTATGCGCTCTGGACAAGATCGGGAGCGGAACGGTCCCGCGCAAATCTTGCACGAGCCACACTGGCCGTTGGCGAATACGAGCATGGGCGATACATAGTCGCACTCAAGACGCTGCAAAAAACATATGCCGTTCAGGAAGCAGGTCTGCTTACCGCGCAGGACCTGCTGGCTCATGAGAAGACGATGGCTGAAGCCGGCTATAAAAGTGAACTGGATGTCGAGGAAAAGACGTTTGCTGTCACGCGTGCTGAGCTGAATGTGAAGCTCACCGCGACCCGGATCGAGGTGCTTGAGCAGTTCACAAAAAAAGAAGAATTGGCAATGTTGAACGGTGACTTAAGAGCTTCGACCGCACGGCTCAAAGCTGAAGAAGAACGAGTCTTTGCAGATAACCGTCGTCTGGAACGCGCCGAAGAGGAAATACTGTACTGTGTCGTGAAGGCTGAAAAAGCCGGCATGGTGATTCACCCTTCTTCCGCACGATGGAAAGATGCCCCGGAGATCGAAGAGGGGGCAACTGTTCACAAGGATCAGGTTCTGCTGCTGATGCCCGACCTGACGCAGATGCAGGTCAAAGTCGGCATTCACGAATCCATGGTCGACCGAGTTACACCAGGACTGGCAGCCAAAGTGACGGTGTTTGACCGGACACTGGACGCCGAGGTGGCATCCGTCGCCTCAGTGACAAGCCCGGCGGGTTGGTGGACAGGCAACCAGGTCAAATACGACACCATCATCAAGCTTCCAACCGGAGAGGATCTGAAGCCCGGCATGAGCGCCGAAGTAGAAGTCATCCTGGCGCGGCATGAAGACGTGCTGACGATACCTGTCGCGGCCGTACTGGAAGCGTCGGACGCTTACCTTTGCTGGGTCCAGACACCCCAGGGACCTCAGCGGCGTGAACTGCAGCTCGGCGACAGCAACGACGTGTTCATTCTTGTCGAGTCCGGCCTGAATGCAGGTGAAGAAGTCGTCCTCAACCCCATGGCTTCGATTGAAGAGGCACAGGAAGAGGCGGCAAGAACACTCACGGAATCGCAGGAGGACGAGGAGGAAGAACAGAAGAACGACGACGATGCCAAAGAGCCGGATGCCAAATCGAAATTTGAAGAATCAGCCGCTTAAACCCTCAAACAGCCGCGGAATTCACAGGATATCGGGCGTGCCCCGTAGAACATCACCGCAGCCTTGCGACTCCGCCGACGCCTCGCTGACACACCTGACCTGTAACATCGAAACCCACGCATTTTCTAATCCTACAATCTGGTCGGCTTGCCGCGTGATTGGCGACTTTCAGTTTCCACTTGGGCGTCAATCTGCGGTGGTCGGCCACCTTTCACAGTTGTTGATCGCAGCGCGATCAACAACGTTCTGACCGCCAGACGGTCCACGACTCTTCCCAACGTACCCAATCCTGTGAACAGCACCCTCCTACGAGCCGTCCACCTGGCATTCAAAAGCCTGCTGCTGCAGAAGATGCGAGCAGGGCTGGCAGCGCTGGGGATCTTTATCGGCACGACCACGGTGATCTGGCTGGTGGCGATGGGAGAAGGGGTCAGCTACCGGGCTCAGCAGCAGATTCTGGAGCTTGGGGCCAGCAATATCATCGTGCGGACCAAGGAGCCGACATCGTCGGGCGACGGACAGTTCGCCAATTCGAAGGTAAAGGTCTACGGCCTGCTGCGTAAGGACTACAGTCGCATTGTCGCAAATGTGCCTCGCATTCGCCGTACCGTTCCGATGCGTGAGGTTCGTTTCGAGTTACGAATGAAAGATCGAACGGCTGACGCAAAACTGGTCGGGTGTGTCGAGGACTACCGCGAATTGAATCACCTGACAATTGCCCGTGGCCGCTGGCTGACAAAGCGTGACCGTGGCAAGAAAGTCGTCGTCCTCGCAGACGACACAGCGCGGCGCCTGTTTCCGTTCGAAAATCCAATTGGTCGCACGATCTGGGTGGGCAGTGAATTCTACGTGGTGATTGGTCAGACCGCGTCGCGGGCGTCGTCGGCCGCGATCGGCGGCAGCCTGGATGCCAGAGATTACAATCTTGACGCTTACATTCCGCTGCATACGATGCGACAACGCGTCGGCGATCTGGTGATGACACGCGTCGGCGGTGACTTTCGCGGAGAGCAGGTGGAACTCAGCCAGATCACTGTGGAAGTTAAAGACGTTAAGGATGTGGACGCCGCAGCGGCGATCATCGAGCTGCTGCTGAAGCAGTATCACGACAAAGAAGACTATGCGGTTGTCGTCCCCAAAGAGCTGCTGCGTCAGGCCGAGCGGACGCGTGCGATGTTCAACGTGCTGCTGATCGTAATCGCCGGCATTTCACTTTTCGTCGGAGGCATCGGCATCATGAACATCATGCTGGCGACAGTGACGGAACGCACTCGAGAGATCGGAATTCGACGGGCTCTGGGCGCCAAGCGACAGGATATTATCCGGGAGTTTCTGACCGAGACGGTGGTGCTGTCAAGTTTCGGCGGCCTGCTGGGCGTGTCGTTCGGCCTGATGTGTGGTCCTGTGTTTCGTGGGTTGCGGGCAGCAGTGACCGTGATGTCACCAGACCTGCTGCCGCCCGTCGTGTACACACTCGAGCCGCTGATCGCTCCATGGTCCGTGGTTCTGAGCCTGGTAATTTCGCTGGGCGTGGGCGTCATCTTTGGAGTCTATCCGGCACGCCAGGCCGCCCACATGGACCCCATCGAAGCACTGCGCCATGAATAACCAAATACAAGCTCGACGCGCAAGCGAGTGGGTCCGGCGCGGAGTACTTCATTAGATAAACTGAAGTGCAAAACGGACAAGTCACCCAACACCCACTC
>JAPYTO010000463.1 GCA_029941865.1 Fuerstiella sp.
ATGAGGAAGCGGTCTGATGATCATTGGCAAACTCTGGCATGCATTTAGGGCTCAAGTGAACAAGCTGGCCAACTTTTTCTGGACAGCCGACCCGATTGCACAGATGCAATACGAATATGACCAGGCTGTCGAGCAGCTGAAGTCCGGACGTGAAGGCCTGGCTCAGTACCGCGCCCTTGTTGAACGGGTCGGACGGCAGGTCGACGGCGACAAGAAGCATGTGATTCAGCTGGAAGCCAAGGTGAAGTCGTACCTGCAGGCCGGTGATCGTGAGACCGCCTCAAGGTTCGCGTTAGAACTTCAGAAGGCCAAAAACGAAATGGCCGAAAATGTCGGTCAGCTCGAAATGCACGAAAACGCGTACGACAATAACGTCAATAAAATCAAAAGGGCAACCAAGACAGTCGGCGAGATCAAAGAGAAGATCAAGAAATACGATGCCGAAATCAAGATGAGCCGTGCCGAAGCAGAACTTTCAGAACTCGCAGGGACTTTCGAGTTTAATATCACGACCGATCTTGGTCAGATCGAATCTGTCCTGCAGGACAAGATCGATACGAACCGCGCGAAAGCAAGGGTTGCTTCTGACCTCTCTGAACAGGGTATAGAAGAAATCGAACGTGAAGCGGCTGCCGAATCCGCCATGGCCGAAGATGCCCTGCGGCAGTTTGAAATGGAGTTGGGCATGATCACGCCACAGACCGCGAATGTTGGCGAGGAAGCGAAAGATCTCGGTCCCGCTCAAAGGCAGACGGAAACGAACTGAGACGGTGCCGACGGCCAACGGATTGGCCAGGTTCTTAAGCTCGTTCCCAAACTCCGGTTTGGGAACGCATATCCCCGAAGCTCTGCTTCGCCGTTAAGACGGTCCCCCCTTCGCTGCCTTCAACCCAACCAAAACGTACCGCATGTCAGAACACCAAGAACAAGCCGTCAATCTTGACTTGCCGGACTGGTATCCGAGCTGGGCGCGGCAGATTGCGGAGTTGTACTTTTCCGGGACTTCCTGTTTCTTCATTTTGCACGGCAACGTTCACGATCTGGTGCCGTGCGATGATGGCAGTAAAACCGAGTTCCTGAGCGTTACGGAGTTTCTCGGCGAATACCTGTTTGGTCGCTGGGACATCGTTCTGCAGCACAACCTCAGCAAAGGGCTGCAGGCGCTGGCGGGCAGGGACAGCGAGCGTCATCAGGCAATGATGCGTGACCTGACCGGACTGTTTGGACATTATCGAAACTGGTCTCGCAAGCCGGACGACATTCTGCTGACGCTGGATCAAATGATCGAGCGATACCTGGTGGAGGACGATCCTGAAAAGCGAAAACGGCTGGCCGTGGTATTCGACTACGGCCAGTATCTGGTGCCTCCCGGTGAAGCCGTGCAGATTTCCGGATCGATCGCATCCCGCGTGGTGCGGTTTCTGGGCTGGGCACGCAACCCGTACATCCGCCGTGTCAACATGGCCTTTTGCCTGGTGTCTGAAAATCTTTCCGATGTTAACGATCGACTGGCGCAGAGTCCGCATGTCGCGACGATCGAAGTGCCCATGCCGGACGAAGCGGCCCGCCAGCGATTCGTGGATGCCAGAGCAGGTAAGATTGCCAGCGGCGACGGTGCTGACCGACTGACCGCAAAGCAGCTCGTGAGTAACTCCAACGGTTTGAGTCTGCTGAGTCTTGAACATCTGCTGTCTCAAACGTCCCGATCGGGTGGTGCGACCAGTAAGCAGTTCCGCACGCTGAAGAAGACGGCCATTGAACGACAGTGCGGAGGCTTTCTGGAATTCGTCGAACCGAAACACACGCTTGACCTGGTCGTGGGGCACACAGCGGGCTGCCGTCGACTCCGCCAGGATGCTCAGCTGATCAGTGACGGCAATTCCGACGCGGCGCCCATGGGCTACCTGATCTGTGGTCCGGTCGGCACGGGCAAAACATTTCTGGCCGAATGCTACGCTGGTTCCATCGGAATTCCGTGCGTGAAGTTGAAAAACTTCCGCAGCAAGTACGTGGGCGAAACCGAAGGCAATCTGCAGAGAGTCCTCACCGTGCTGCGGAGTCTCGGCCCGGTCATCGTGATTATCGACGAAGCCGATGCCTCGCTCGGCGACCGCAACCAAAGTGGCGATTCCGGAACCAGCGGTCGCATCTTCGCCATGATTGCTCAGCAAATGGGAGACACTCGCTACCGTGGCAAGATCATGTGGATGCTGCTGACGTGTCGCCCCGATCTGCTGCCCATCGACCTGAAGCGACAGGGTCGCGCCGAAGTCCACATCCCGTTGTTTTATCCGGACAACGAGGCCGAAATCCGCACCATGTTCAAGGTGATGGGCCGCAAGAATGACGTCACGATCGACATGGACGACATCGAACTGGATCAGCGTCACATGGAACTAAGCGGCGCGGACATTGAAAGCGTCGTGCTGACGGCTCGGCGAGTCGCTCTGCTGGACGGACGCAGCTCTGTGAACAAGGACGATCTTGAAGCCGCACTGACCGAATTCATACCGTCTTCGCAGGGGCTTGAGAAAAACATGCAGGAAATTGCGGCCGTTCTGGAATGCACACAGATGGATTTTCTCAACGACGAATGGAGAGAAAAGCTGCAGTCTGAAGGCGGTCGATCGCAACTGCAGCAGCAATTGACGAAGATGAGGAATCTGGTGGAACAACTCTAGTGCATTGTCACAGTTAAATCTCTGGGTTGCAGATTCGTGGCGTAAGCTTCCAGCTTGCGATTCATCAGGAGAAACACACGGCAAGCAGGATGCTTACCCCCACTGAGATACAGCACCGTCTGAAATCTCAAACCCAAACTTAAATCTTTAATCTCAGACTGATTCCCGGAGACTCCTTATATGGCCCGCAAAAGCTGGATTGACCCTGACACCAAAGAACCTCTGATTGACGAGTACGCCAAACAAATGGAAAGCTTTGTGCGAGCGTTCCAGGACGGCGTGATTTCTGACAAGGAAATCAGTGACCAGGAAGCTCAGTTGGTTGAGTGCATGAAAGAAGTCGAAGACGTTCTTGATGACGATACGCATGCGAAGGTAACACGTCTGTTGTGCGAACTTAATGCCTTCGATGTCATGCAATTCACTTACGAAATGCAAAAAGCGCGGGCAGCCATGTTCCGCGGATAACGGTTCGCGTCGTGTGAATCTTCAGATCGCCCGGACAAAAGTAAACGTAGGTCAGGACCTGTCCTGACGCAACTTTCGAGGAAACTCAGCGGCAGAACAAAGTAGGCATCGATCGAACAATAAGTGTCCGATTTGCCTGTAGCGGAAGTCGCCAGGACATTTGGAATCACCAGTTGCCGAAACTCCTGGCGAGTTCCGCTACGACAGTAATTGACCCAACGATGCCACGGGAGCGAATTGATGGCCACCAGCAAGAACAATCGTCGCAACTTCCTGACAACGTCAGCACTAAGTGCCGGCGCACTGGCAGGCATGAGTTTGCGGCAACCTCTGACAGCTCAGGACAAGCCGACACACAAGGTGGAACGTGCAGGAGTCGGCAGTATTGGACTGCGTTACCAGGGCAGCGTGATCGCTCACAAGGCGAAGATGTACGGAGACATTGTTGCTGTCTGCGACGTCGACAAAAACGTCCGTGATACTGCCAAAGCAGCTTTTGGCAGTACGCCACGACATTTCGAAAACTACCAGGACCTGCTGGCTCGCAAGGACGTCGACATCGTCACGATTGGTACACCCGATCATTGGCACACGAAGATGATCATCGATGCCTGCCGAGCAGGTAAGGACGTCTACTGCGAAAAGCCGCTGACTCTGACAATCGACGAAGGAAAGATCCTGCGCAAGGTCGTGCAGGAAACCGGTCGCGTGGTGCAGGTCGGTTCATGGCAGCGCAGTGATCATCGATTTCGTCAGGCAGTCGAAATGGTGCGAGGCGGTCGCATCGGAAAACTGCAACAGGTTGAAATTGTTCTGGGTAAGAATGTACTGGGCGGGCCGTTTCAGACACGACCGGTACCGGGCAACTTTAACTGGAACCTGTGGCAGGGGCAGACGCCGGATGTGCCGTATCTGGAAGAACGATCTCACTACACGTTCCGCTGGTGGTACGAATATTCGGGAGGACAGATGACGGACTGGGGGGC
>JAPYTO010000464.1 GCA_029941865.1 Fuerstiella sp.
CATCATCCTGGCGCGATCGCGAGCAACCTCGACGGTAACACGGTCTTCTCGGGCAGGCGATGACGCTGCAGGCAGGCCGTCACTTTCGTCCGGAGTGGCCGATTCGTTCTCCGAAGATTGTGCGCACAACGTCACTGTCAGGAATAGGGGACTGGACATGAGGGCTGCTGCCCTGAACCACCTATGGGTCATTGTTATTCCTGTCGTTTGCGGGTGAAGAACAGACGTTGGTGTAAAGAACACGCTCAGACTGAAGGCTGCGCCGGTGCACATAGAAGGGAAACGTCACACAGCGGAACGATCCGACTGTCGGAATTGAGTAACTGCCCCATCGTGACTTTTGAGAATGCTTCTTCGGTGGCCGCGTACGCTTTGTCGAGTTCTTTGTGTAACGGACAAAGGTTCGTGTGTGACGGCAGCCCCAGTGGGCAGTGACGTATTCGCTCCAGGGGAGCGACAGCATTGACGACAGCCAGAATTGTGATTTCGTCTGCCGACACTGCCAGTGAATAACCACCGCCCGGACCGGGCCGCGAAAGCACGAGTTCTGCGTGAACCAGATCCTTCAGGACCTTGTTGAGGTAGCGACGTGGCACCTGAGTCTCCTCAGCCAGCACATCGGCACGGGCCGCCTTACCAGTCTCGCGAGCGAGACAAGCCACCGTACGTAGGGCGTAGTCCGCAGTTTTTGACAGCATAAATGTTCCTTTTCCGACGCAAGTCGAATTATACACCTTTACGTGTATTATTCAAGCAGTATTCTTGAAGGTGTTGATGAACCTGATCCGATGAGTCTCACAGGAGACAACTATGAACGTAACGGCCCCACTCCGGTGTCTGATGACTGCAACAACGCTGCTCACCTGTGCGGCCATCTATTGTCCCACAATTCGAGCGGCTGACGAGTTCGACAAGCCGCCGATCAGCTATCGAGAAAGCACTGGGCATAATTGTGTCTCCGGGCTTCAGAAAAGCCTCGACGCCAGAACACAGACGCTCGCGTATGAAGAAAATCAGGGTTACCTGAAATCATTGCTGAGCGCGCTGAACGTTCCGGCGGAATCCCAAATGCTGGTCTTCTCCAAAACCAGTCTTCAACTTCGTCGAATTGCTCCGCGAACACCTCGAGCAATTTACTTTGGGGACGATGTGTACGTCGGTTACTGCCAGTCCGGTGATGTACTCGAAATCTCCGCCGTCGATCCGCAGTTGGGCACCGTATTCTACACGCTGGATCAGCGGTCAACAGAAACACCAAAGTTTGACCGGCGAAACGACAACTGTATGGTCTGCCACGCCTCTTCGCGTACAGGAGGAGTGCCGGGACATGTGGTACGATCATTGTATGTGGATGCCGGAGGCCAGCCTATGTTTTCCGCGGGTAGCCGAACGGTTGACCACACGACACCAATCAAAGAACGCTGGGGCGGCTGGTACGTGACGGGGACACACGGCGAACAGTCTCACGTTGGCAACCTGATCGTCCGTACGAAGCGAGTCGAAGAACCGGTTGAAAATTCTCAAGGCCAGAACGTTCTCAACCTGAAGGACCGTTTCAATGTCGACAGATACATTTCGCCACACAGCGACATTGTCGCGCTGATGGTGATGGAACATCAGACGTTGGTGCACAACTGCCTTACAAAGGCTAACTTTGCAACGCGGCAGGCGCTGCACTACGAAAAGACCATGAACAAGATTCTGAGCTACGGAGACGACAACCGTCTTGAAAGTACAAATCGGCGAATCGCAAATGCCGGCGACAATCTGATCGAAGCGTTATTGCTGGTCGATGAAGCCCCGCTGACGTCTGCTGTCAAAGGCACGTCAGGCTACGCTGATGTCTTCGTCAAAACGGGAAAGCGAGACAGTCACGGGCGCAGCTTGCGTGATCTCGAACTGTCCCGGCGCATGTTCAAATATCCGTGCAGCTACCTGATCCAGTCAGAATCCTTTGATGAGCTGCCGCGGCCGATGCTGGACTACGTCTGGCAGCAGTTAGGGCAGATTCTTTCCGGTACAGATCAGTCTCGGAAATTTGCTCACCTTTCAGCTTCAGACCGCATGGCAATTGCGGAGATCCTCCGAGACACCAAACCTGCACTGCCCGCGGATTGGGCGACGACTCAGGACGTAAAAGTCTCTCTGGTAACTCCCTGAGGATGGTTCCGTACAACTGGAGAGACAGGACATGAGTGGTACTACGATTCAGACTGTCGGAACAGCGACGCCGGTCCGCTTGCACCCCAAAGAGCACGGCGCGTACGCGATTGTTGGTATTCCGCTTGTTGTGGCACTGACCATTGGCGGGCTGAATTCTGTAGCCGTGCTGACGGTCATCGCCACCATTGCCGGATTCGTGGCGAACGAACCATTGATGGTACTTCTCGGGCGTCGAGGCGAGCGGGCCAGACTCTCGACGCCGTCGGCACTTTTCATGCTGGAATTACTACTGCTGACGACCGTGCTGTTCGGCAGCACGGCGTTTTGGCTCGGTTCTGAGAGAGTCCAGGCCGCTCTCATCGCGTGCACATTTTTTGCAGCAGCAGGCTTCGCCATGTCAGCGGCCGGCTGGCAGCGAACATTCATCGCACAGGTGACGGGAATTATTCGCCATGTTCTTGACGTTAGTCCCGCACGCCTTGAAAGTTGAAATAGAACCGAGGTCGGTGCTGGAATTCGAGACTGCCTGACATGCTGTCACTCTTTCGATTGACCACCACCAGAGGTGCGGCGAATCCGGTCACGTCAAAGTCACGGGAAAGTTCTTTCGTGTCCCACACCTGACCATGTTGAGATTCCAGAGCTTCCCGGCTACCGGGTTCGGCGTTGATCTCCACAAGACGTTCACGACGGATTGATTCAGTTGGGTCGTTCATCGTTCAGTTCTTTCGGTCGGTCGATTGCAGGTGCAAAAATACGGATCGGACGATCTCGGCGTTATCCACCTGCTTGGTTCCATTCGGGAACAGATTCTTGATTGCTGCATCGACCTGTGATGCCGCTGCTGACAATCCCAATGGCATGGTCGTCGCAGATGGGATTGGTGGCGCAGCTTCGGGAGATGTCGCCAGCCAGCTGGCGGTGCGGACCATGTTTGAATTGATGGGACGTGCGACGAGTGTTGTGATGCGGATCACCGACATGGATTTTCAGCAGGTTCACGAGCGAGTGGACGCTTACATCTCTGAAATCCAGAAGATATTGCGTTCGTACGCCCAACAGAACCCTGGCCTCGCCGGCATGGGAACGACATGGACTTCTGCCCACGTGTTCGCAACCGACACGATTATCGTCCACGTCGGCGATTCCCGAGCGTACCTGTACAGCGATTCCAAGCTGCAACTGATCACTCGTGATCAAACGCTGGGCCAGGACATGGCGGATGCCGGATTGCCCGCACGAACTGCCAAAGGATTTCGAAACGTCCTGACCAACAGCCTGGGTGGCGGTGCGGACGAGGTCCAGGCCCGGATATACCAAATCAAGATCGGCCCGTGTGACCGGCTGCTCCTGTGCACCGACGGTTTAAGCGACATGGTGACAGACGCGCAGATTGTCGATGTATTGAATGTCGCCCCTACGGCTCACGCGGCCTGCGATCAACTGGTTGAGCGTGCCCTGGACGCTGGTGGCAAAGACAACATTACAGTTGTGCTGTGCGATGTGCTGGCAACCGTATGACAAACGTCAACCGAATCAGCATTCCGAACGGAAACGGAACGAAGATCGTTGGGGCGTCCCCGGTCTAAACTGTAATCCGATGGTGCGGCACCCTTTGAAAGCGTCCAATGTTGGCTATGCTGCCGCACGCTGGACGTGCTTCCTGTGGAAATCTGTTGTTGACTCGGGTGCAGGAACGAATAAATGTGGGTTCTCGGTGGTGAGTGTCAGCCCGCATGATCTGAGACACGGTTTCGTTCAGATTTCTGTTTACAGCGTTTCATGCTGACTTGTGGTCGCGAAGAACGTTTGTCGATCGCAGTTTCGTTACTCCCACGAGCCAGTATCGTGTACGACAATAAGTAAACTGCTCTAATCAGTTGTGGGGTTTGCAATGAAGGTTCTGGTTGTTGGTCAGGGTGGTCGTGAACACACATTGGTCTGGAAGCTGGCTCAGTCTCCGGCCG
>JAPYTO010000465.1 GCA_029941865.1 Fuerstiella sp.
TTGTGAAGACCAGACAGCGACCAGACGATGACCACGAACAGTCCGCTGGTGGGCAGATAAGCGTATCGGTCGGCCATTTGCTGGCGGCCGACCTGAACGAAACCAATCATGGGAACAAGAGTCCCCAGGAACCAAAACCATCCGGTGAACACGTACGGAACGCGACGGGCAACGAACACCGCCGCGACAGATGCTCCGACGACGAAGGTCGTCGCTGCCCAAAGTGCGAGCGGTTCAATTTCGCTCGCAGGATGCGGGTAAAACACACTCATGTCCGTCGGCCACACTGTTTTCGTAACATAACGAACATATGAAATCGCGGCATTGCCAACTCGTGATCGCAATGTTACTTCCTGCGTCATTGAGTGCGTCTGCGCGACAAGAACGATCCCGCAAAAAATGAGCGACAAAACCAGATAGGGAATCTTTTCAAGGAGCACCCGACGTGCGGGTACACGCCGAATACTGTTGGCGTCGCCGGTTACCGCGGACACGTCTGCTTCACCATCTGACGGCCTGTTGCGTCGGGGATCATTGCGAAAGCATCGACCCAGCGGCCAGAAATCCAGCAGCAGCAACAGAAACGGCAACGTCACAAATGTCTGCTTGGCCAGCAAGCTGCACACGAATGCTGACACCGAAATAACATAATATCCGGACCACGATCGCGTGCCGTAAAGCCCATACGCCCAGATCGCAGCAAATCCGAAAAACGTGCACAGAACGTCCTTGCGTTCAGCCACCCACGCAACGGACTCAACGTGCAGAGGGTGAATCGCAAACAGAATCGCGACGACTGCGGACTCGCTTCTGCACCGTGTCAGTGAAAGCAGTCCACCGTACAACAGCAAAGCGTTTGCACAATGCAGGATGATGTTTGTCAGATGAAACCCACCAGCCCAGTCTCCCCACATCTCCACATCAAGCATCAGCGAGAGCCACACCAGCGGAATCCAGTTACCTTTGCTTGAAACGCCGTCGAAACTGAATGCCGCCAGCGAATTCCTTACGGTAATTCCGGTATTAACGAAGGGGTTTTCTGTCACATACGTCAGGTCGTCGAGACTAACGAAGTCGAACGACAGTGTCTGTCCGTAGATCAGAAAAACCAGCGTGCAGATCAGGACACAGACGAACACATGTCGCCGCGAGATGTTGCGTTGATCGCCCCGTCGTTCTGTCCTGTCAGACGACCATGTGTTCATTGTTTGCTCGTTCCGCACGTCACTCACCATCGTCCAGGAGCAGCTGCGTATCCAGAAACTTCAGAATCGCTGCTTCTGCGAGTTCGTGCGCGAACTCGTTGGGATGTGCGTCGTATGGGCTGACCACAACTGTGTCTGGCGAATACGGTTCAAAAACCGGCAGCAGGTCCAGGTGTGGTACGTTTAACTCCTTCCAAAGCAGATCAATCTGATCGTGGTGATTCTGGTACGCGTAGTCTTCGTTCAATGCATGCAGGAACGGAAATGTCACGACCAGAAATTTTCCACCCATTGACTCGACGATGTCGCGCATGGCCAGCATTCGTTCGCTGTGATATTGCCAAAGCGTCCCAGTGTAGCCCTGGCGAACGAAGCTGTAATAATTGCCTATATCTGGTTCACGAAGTGACCTCAGCCGATAGTACAACGTATTCAACAGAAAGCTGTGCTGCACGAAAAAACCGGGCTTCGGCGCAGCGTAGATTCGATTTGCGACCGCCTGCCATTCCGGAATGATGTCCGCCACATCGTTCAGGCAGTAGACAAGCACGACGGCGTCGACTTCATAGCCACTTTCCGCAGCCCTGTGAAGGAAATCCAGCTGAGCACCGGTATCCCAGCCACACCGTGCCGCCACATGTATGTTCAATTCCGGCCTGGAGGTGCGAATGCGATTTGCGAAACGGTCATCAACATTCTTCACACCGTGCCCCGCCGTGAATGAATCACCCACGAACGTCACCTGTCTGCGATCCTTCAAACGAGTGGCGTGGTACTGAATATTGTCACGGAATCGGGAAGTGTTGAATTGAAAGTGTCGGTCGAACCACCTGGTGGTCACCTTCGTCAGGCCAAACGAATCTGTCTCGTCATAAAAGAAACGATAGTACAGTTCTCCGCCAAGAACGGTGACAGACAACATAAACAGACCGATGAGTGTGTTGCCGACAATCAGGCGAATCATTCGCCGCGTTCCCGGCTTCCGCCGATTTCGACGAAGGAACTGGCGCACCACGAACAACAGGACCAGTGGTATCGCTGAAAAAATGCCTAGTACGAGATTCTCTTTCATGGTCCGCGTAGGCCCCATCCACCCTGAGAAGTCAACACAAATTACTTCGCGCCGATACAGTACAGATACTCATTGGTGCGGAACAGCAACTGATTACCAGCCACGGCGGGAGTCGCATTAAACGTACTGTCGTCGCCGTCGATGACGTTGTGTGCCAGTTCCTGGTACTCCGGTCCCAGGGCGACCGCGAACACACCGTCTTTTCGAGTCGTCAGGTACATCCGATTTCCGGCCAGCAACGTAGACGCGTAAACTCGATCCTTTGTCCTGACGCGTTCGCGATAAATACTCTCCCCGGTCTTGGCGTCTGAGCAATTGGCGATGCCGCGATCACTGATCCAGTACAGGTGGCCTTCGTGGTAAACGGGGGACGTCACGTTGGCACCGATGTTGGTTTCCCAGATTCTGTGTGATTCGGTGACATCACCGCTGCCGCCCATGCGAATTGCCATGGATTGGTTCTTGCGGCCACCGATCACGTATGCGATCCCGTCGTTCACGACCACGCAGGGCACAACGTAATCCTGCACACCTTCGCAGTGCCACAACTCGTCGCCAGTGGCAGGGTCAAACCCACGAACGTGCTCCTTGTAGCTGACAATCAGTTCGTCACGGCCCTCCGTTGAGGTGGCGACGATCGGAGTTGTCCAGCTTTTGTCAACGTTTTCGATCCGCCAGACTTCTTTACCGGAGGTTCTGTCGAAGGCGAATACCGTGCCTGCTTCGATGCTGGCGTTCATAATGACCAGATCATGGTACAGAATGGGAGAGGCGGCCGATCCGAATCCCACCGTTTTGTCGCCCGTTTCCGCCCGCCACAACAGGTTGCCTTCGTGGTCATACGTAACCAGTCCGGACACGCCGAAGTAAGCGTATACACCAAGTTCATCACAGACAGGCGTGCCCGTTGCGAAACCGTGATCGGCAACTCGCCGAGTGGCCTCCTGTTCAGATTCGGAAGCTTTGGTCGACTTGTTCCACAGCAGCTTTCCGTCCACCAGGTCGAAACACAACACGTGTTGCTGCAGGTCTTCTCGATCTCCCGGATCATCCGGATCCAGACCGTATCCCGTGAAGGAAGTTAAGTAGACGCGGCCGTAAAAAACGGTGGCGCTGGAAGCACCGTTGCCGGGGATCTCAGTCTTCCATGCCATGTTTTCAGTGGCACTCCACGTCAGCGGCACGTTGGCAGACGGTGCAGACGCATTGCCGTCGGCACCTCGGAAACGTGGCCAGTCAGCCGCTTCCAATGCGGCAGATGTGAAGATCAGGAAGGCGAAGAAACTGATAGCGGATCTCAACATGAAGGGAACTCCGGAGGGAATGATCTGGCGGTTGGATCAGTTATACAAATCCTGATTGTTCCCAGCCACTGTTGAATACTCAAATGCCTGCAGGGTCACTAAAGTGGCAGACGTAGATTGATTTGCAACTGCTGTTTCCGGGAGCCACGACCATGCCGCACTTGTCTGTAACGAATGATCTCCTGGAGCAGCGTTTCCCCGCGAGTCGGCTGTTCGTGAGTTGCCTGCTGCTGATCGCGTGTTCGGCCTGCGAACAGAGTCCGTCAGAAACATCCGACAGCATCACATCGACAGTGGAAGACACTGTTGCGTCTAATCCGCAGGCAATTGACACATCATCGCCTGAGCCAAACGAGGAAGAGTCCGTGAGCGACGAAAACACAGAAGGCAAAGTTCTGCGGCATGCGGTGTTCTTTTCGTTTAAGGAAGAATCCAGCGAAGAAGACGTTGCCGGAGTTGTCGATGCGTTTCGTGAGTTGCCGTCGAAGATCACCGAAATCATTGATTTTGAATGGGGCACAAACAACAGCCCGG
>JAPYTO010000466.1 GCA_029941865.1 Fuerstiella sp.
GTCCTCTGATCCCGCCGCGTTGGCGGGTCTGCACGGCGGTCTGATCGTTCAGCTTGGCGGCGACGATACGCAGGCAGCCGCCGAACTCAGCCTGACCGGCCGGTATCTGATTCATGTGCTGGAATCGAATGCCGACACCATTCAGTCGGCGCGTTCGAAATTGCGCAAAGACGGTCACTATGGTCTGACGTGGGCGGAACAACCCGTTGATGCTGATCGTCTGCCGTACGCGGAAAACATGGTCAACCTGATTGTAATTCGCGATTACACGGTGCCGGTGACCGAACTGTCGCGCGTGCTCACACCGGGGGGATCGATCGTGGTCGCGAATGCGAAAGTCTTGTCAAAGTCACAATTGGAGGCGGGCGGCTTTGATATGGTGACCGAAACGGAATCCACGCTGGTCGCGCGCAAGCCCTGGCCGGAAGCGATGGACAGCTGGACTCATCCACGGCATGCGGCCGATGGCAACGCGGTTTCGGGAGACACGCTGGTTGGACCACCGGATCGCGTGCGGTGGATTGCCGCTGCGACTTCCGAAGTGGAAGGCATGGTGACGGCGGGTGGTCGAAACTTCTACGGCGGCATCCTGGCTCGTGACAGCTTTAATGGCCTGCGACTGTGGCATCGAGATCTGAGAAAGGCGGAAAACAACCCGGCCGAATTCGAACTTCCCAAACTGTCTCGTGACGGTGTGCGACCGATCGCGTCAGAACACCTGCTGTTTGCCGTGCTGCAGAACCGACCAGTGGCACTAAATGCATCGACGGGCGAAATCGTTGTGGAACTGGGTGACATGGTCAAGCCAAAATCTCTCATCCATGATGGCACCCGAGTCATCGCGGCAGACGACGATTCGGTTCGTGCGTTCGATACGGAAACCGGTCGCGAAGTGTGGAATGTTTCGGCACTCGGCCCACAGAACGTCATTGCCGATGGAGCCATCGTGACGTTTATTCAGGGTCGTGCCCGGCGCGGCGAAAAGGCCGTGGCGGTGGCCCTGGCCGCTGCCACAGGTGCAGTGAATTGGCAACGTGACGACTACCCCTGGCTGGATCGGGCCGTCCGCACAGTTCTGTATGGTGGACAGCTGGTGTTCGAAGTCTCCACGTTGAACGACAACGACGCCGACAACGGTATTCACGTTGTCTCGGCAGCAACAGGAGAACATCGCTGGTCCAAAGAATACGCACCGGGGATGAATCACGCGCGACAAGCGCGAGCCATGTTTCTGAACGACGACCTGTGGATTCTGCACGGGGGAAAGATCAACACGGCCGACAAGGAAAACATGAAGAGAACACCTGTACTGGTCTCGGCGTTGAACCCGCTCACGGGCGAAACCCGCGTCTCGTATCCTGCGGGACTGACGCACTGCTTCCCACCGGTCGCCACACCCAACTTTATGTTTGCCGGCGAACTGGATATGACCAACCTGAAGTCCGGCGAAGTGATCGCCAACCGCATCACGAAGGCGAACTGCTCACGAGAAAACGGATGGGTGCCGGCAAATGGTCTGGTCTACACGACTCCCAAACACTGCACGTGCTGGCCGATGTTGCGAGGATTTGTGGCGATGGCGCCGGCAGCGGCAAAGGATTCGCCAGCAAACCTGCCCGTCGACGAAATGGAATTCCTGCTCATCAAAGGCCCGGGCAAAGCTGACGCCGCAGCCGCCAATCCGGCACCGCACGACTGGCCGCTGTACCGCCGCGACCGTTGGCGCAGCGCGAGCGCTGTGACTCCCGGACCGAAACTGCTTCAGAAACGCTGGACCACAGCTCTCAACCCAACGAGTGACGCCAAAGCCAGGCCGACTGGTCCAATCATGCACGACTGGGACGACAACCCCGTTGTGAAGGGCCTGCTGAGTGCTCCGACCATCGCCAATGGGCTGGCCTATGTCACTCGCCCCAATGCTCATGAACTGATTGCCATCGATACCGCGTCCGGCGACGTTCGCTGGCGATTCACTGCCAACGGCAGGTTGGACACTCCGCCCGCTATTCATCGTGGTCTGTGCCTGTTCGGTTCCGCAGCCGGCTGGGTGCATGCGTTGAAAGCCGACACCGGTGAAGTCGTCTGGAAACTTCGTGCCGCGCCGACAGACGAGCGGATCGTCGCCTATGGTCAGGTGGAATCTCCGTGGCCGGTACCCGGTGCAGTGCTTGTGATGGACGACATCGCCTATTTTGCTGCTGGCCGCCAGCCACTGGCCGACGGCGGCATTCTGGTCTTCGCCGTGGACCCGTTAACCGGAGAGCGCCACTGGGTTCAACGGATCAACACCGTGCCTCAGAAGGGCTTTTATGAAAACTCGGGACTGGAATTCGATCCGTTCGACCTGCTGCATGCAGAAGGCGATGGTCTGGCGATGTCTCGCTGGGTGCTGTCACCGGATGGCAAAGACGTGTCCGTCGACAAGTGGAATGCATTCGCCAAAGTGAATACCGGTTCCGGTGAAGTGTGGATTCCGCGAGGTTCATGGACGTACGGGGCGCGTCATCAGCATCGTTTTCCGGGCGAAGCCCCTCGGCGTCCGCTGGTCGTGTTTCGCGACGACAATGTTTACAGCTCGCTGAATGGCAGCACGGACGTGTTCCGCCGCGACTTTGATCTGGATAAAGGCGAGAAGTTCGACAGCAAATGGATCACCGGCTGGAAGGCCTCTCAGGAAGCAAGAAAAGACGGCAAACCGTATCGTACCTATCGCATTGCAGAAGGCGCAGCATGGACAAAGGATCCCTTCACTGATCCGGGCGCAAAGAAGGAAGAAGTCAAGCGGGGGACACAGCGTCACAATCAAATTCATGCCATGGCACTGGCCAGTGATGATACGCTGTACGTCGTTCATCAGGACGGCCGTCTGAAGGCACTCTCAACCTCCGACGGCTACGTGGTTCGCGAAACTCAAGTGCCAGCACCAGCGTGGGACGGACTGGCGATCGCCGAAAACCGTCTGTACCTGACGACCCAAAGCGGCGAACTGGTGTGCCTGGGCAAGTAGCCGTCCGGGCGAAGCAGCGAACCGTTTTCCTGACGCCACAATGGTCACTGTCAGCGACGAACTTTTCAGGACATGGCATGACTGCATTGAAGAAGGTTTCCAAATGCATCCTGGCGATCTTCATGATCGGCGCGGGCACAATGCACTTTGTCCGTCCTGACTTCTACGTGAAAATCATGCCGCCCTATCTTCCGTTTCATTATGAGTTGGTCCTGCTTTCTGGTGTCTGCGAAGTTCTGCTGGGCTTGCTGCTTGTTGTTCCACGGTGTTCGCGAATGGCCGCCGTGGGAGTTGTCGTTTTGCTGATTGCTGTCTTCCCGGCAAATATTCATGTCTACCAGCACCAGGAATTGATCCCGGGATCGCCTGTGAAGCACCAACTGCGACTTCCATTGCAGGCAGTCCTTATCCTGTGGGCCTGGTGGCATACGAAACCAACGGCAACGCCGGGAAAAGCCGAACTGTTTTAACAAGGAAACATCTTAACCATGCGATTTTTGCTTCTATTGCTGGCCTGTGTGGCGTGTTTGCAAAGCACGGCACCCGCTGATGACTCTGGTCAGACCTCTCAACGTTTGAACGTACAGGTCAAAGTCCAGATGGATTACCTGCTGTCCTTACCGGCTGACTATGCCAAACAGGAATCGTGGCCGCTGGTCCTCTTTCTGCATGGTGCGGGAGAACGAGGTGATGATCTTGAATTGGTCAGGAAACATGGTCCTCCAAAATTGATCAGCGAAGGCAAGGAATTTCCATTTATCGTCGTGTCTCCACAATGCCCCAAAGATGTCTGGTGGGAGCCGATCGAACTCACGGCGCTGCTGGATGAGGTCATCAGCAGGCACAAAGTGGATGAGAACCGGATCTGCGTCACAGGACTCAGTATGGGCGGCTTTGGGACATGGCGACTGGCAGCATTCACACCAGATCGATTTGCTGCGATCGCTCCGATTTGCGGTGGCGGCGAGCCCTATTGGGCGAGAAGATTTTCGCATCTGCCAACCTGGGCATTCCACGGAGCCAAAGACACGGGAGTGCCACTGGAACGATCCCAGGAAATGGTCGACGCGTTGACGGAGAAAGGTGGCCAGCCGCGGCTGACA
>JAPYTO010000467.1 GCA_029941865.1 Fuerstiella sp.
TTCTTGTCTACACACGCAAAGGAGCAGACAACGACCACGTCTTCCGTCACCGAGCGCCCCTGTTTATCGCTCAGGTGGATCCGGACAAGCTGCACGTGATTCGCAGTACAGAACGCATTCTTGTTGCCGAACGCGGTGCCCGTCTGGGCAACTTTGGCATCACCGACGCATCAGCAAATGAAACCTGGGTGACAGTAACCGAATGGATGCAACCAGTCGGCGTCGAAAAACACGGCAGCGACAACACCATCTGGGTCGCAAAGATCAGGTGGGAAAAACCGAACCGGATCGTGAACGGTGTTAGTGATTGAACAGTTCGCCGGCTGGGTCACTTAGCAACGGCTGCATCCAGAGAGTCGTTGACCAATTGGGCGAACGTGGCAGTGAAACTATTGCGCGGCCGTAGAAAATCGTGCACGGTCCTGAAATTTTGACTGTGCCGGCGGTAGCAATTTCTGGCTCAGAATACCTGGTTCCCCCAACCCTGATTATCCCTATGTCAGCGACGTCTCTCCATGCACGTTGCCAGGATGTATCCTAGACATTCGCGAGGTCGCTGGGGATCCAGCAGCAGCTTCGACGGAAAGTCTTCCGGTGGACGGGCCGGAAGATTGCCATGGGCTTCGCATACAACCGGCGGCACGTTCGAGTTATGTCGGACGGACACTCGTTTGGATGGTCTGCGATCGCTGCAACGGAGTTTGATGCAGCGGAGCTGGAGCGGTCGTGGTTGCACGCAGATTGTGATGAATACCTCGAAAAACCGTTGAGCAGGGACGATCCCATCCGTGCCGTTCTTCGCGACACGACGTTGAAGAGAGAGGCGGTTCTAATGAACGCAGAAGCCATGACTGTGTCCACGGCAAATGAGACCGTCGAGACACGACAACGGAAGGTTCCGTGGGTGGTACTCCCGGTTCTGACGGTCGTCTGGCTCGGCATGGTAGGAATTGGATTGTCGTCGATGTGGGAGTACGAGACGACGCCGGGACAACTCACCGCGCCTCTGGCACATTGGCCTGACGACAGTCTGATGGAATGCAGTCCGGATCGTCCGACGCTGGTCGTGTTCGCGCACCCTCGCTGCCCCTGCACTCGGGCGACCATCGGTGAATTGGCCGTAATAATGGCCCACTGCCCCGAACGTGTTGATGTTCGTGTGCTGTTCGTCCGGCCCTCGGTCTTTTCCGCTGGATGGGAGAAGACAGATCTCTGGTCTGCTGCGGAGGCGATTCCCGGCGTCAAGGTCCTCTGTGACGAGGACGGTTTTGAGGCCATAAGATTTCGTGCCACGACATCTGGATATTCGCTGCTCTACGATCCGACTGGCCGATTTCTGTTTAGCGGCGGAATCACAGGATCGCGAGGTCATTCGGGTGACAATGCCGGAAGAAGTGCGATCGAGTCGCTCGTCATGACCGGCGCGTCAGTTGGGAAACGACACCTCTGCGCCTTCGGCTGCCCATTGCTGGGACGAGACGATACTTACGTTGCGAAGAATCAGGAAGGACTTCGATGATCACACCATTAGTGGAACTGCTTGGAGGTGAGTTTTCTGTTTCCAGTACAGTTGGTGAGGGCAGCACTTTTTCTGTCACCGTTTCCACTGGCCCGCTCGACAATGTGCGACTGATTCAGAATTCTGTCGGACCGGTTTCCGAGAAAGTCATTGCAAAAGTTGCGGCCGCCCCATTGGCTTCACTCCACAATTACCGCATCCTGTTTGCCGAGGATGGGCCTGACAACCAACGGCTGATTAGTTTTATATTGAAGAAGGCAGGGGCAGAGGTCACGCTTGCTGAGAATGGGCAGATCGCTTTCGATTTGGCGATCGCTGCAGTGGAAAAAAATTGTCCGTTCGACGTGATCCTGATGGACATGCAGATGCCGATTCTGGATGGTTATTCAGCCACACGACGACTGCGAGAAGAAGGGTACACTCTGCCTATCATCGCCCTGACCGCTCATGCGATGGCGGGTGATCGCCAGAAATGCCTGGATGTCGGATGTGATGAATACGCCACCAAACCCGTTGATCGAAAGAAGCTGATTGGCCTGGTGGCGAGTTATGCGAAACAGTCGGAAGGAATTCAAGCGGCATCGGCAGTGAATGAGCCTCCTTGCGTTTCGTAGTCGTTGTGTTCCTTCAGGCTGATTCGCAGGCCGGCCTGGATTGCTTTGAAACCTTTGCGGGCCAAACCAAAGGACGTGGAGGCTGATTCTCCGCCAGAGCTGCTGATGCTACCCACCGGCGGCACTCCGACCGTATACCTGAGTCCCGCAGGGCCTCTCTTTGATTCACGTGTGCCACAGGAACTTTGCCCGGATGAACCAGCCGTTGACAGGATAGCCGCAACTCGACAAAAATGACCCTGCACTCGAAAATCGCTGGATGGCCCCATGATCATCCAGCTTCAGAAAAAAGAGAATGACCTGTCCCTGGAAGCGTTAACACCTCAAGGGCTTTGCTGACAACATGTCAATGCCAGAAAACAGAAGCAACGCCAAAGAAATGGCGTTTGTTTTTATGCTGACAGCACCGGCTGTGATCCATACAGTCGCCTTTTCATCCGTCGCCATGAACGGATTGGAAATTGGAAGAATGGATGCCGCGTTCCTTGTTCTATTGGTCGGATACTTGTGCGCGTGCATAATCGTATGCCGCGGCACCCCAAGAACAGTCGGACGTTTCCTCCTGCTTACGTATGCTTCACTTTGCACGGCGGGGCTGGCAGAGACAGCAATGTCGTTTGTCTTTCCGCCGCCTCCTGAGAGTGTGCCAATTCCGCCCGGTGTGAGAAAGAGTGTCGCTGCCGATACAATGCCGGGAATATCCGGTCCGATTGTCTATTCTGTGAACGAAATTGGTCTCAGAGGGCCGCAAACGACGCTGGCAAATACAAGCCTGCGCATATTATGCGTGGGCGGAAGCACAACCGAATGTCTGTATGTGACAGACGAGAAAAGCTGGCCCTGGATGCTGCAGGACAAACTCGCAGCCAGCCTCAGCGAAAATGTGTTTGTTGGAAATGCGGGAAAGAGCGGGCAATTCACTCGCCACCATACATACCAGATTCGCAATTATCCTTTGACAAGTGAGTTCGACTGGGTCGTTGTCCTTTGCGGTATCAACGACACGGGCGGTTTTCTCTGGAATGCCTACGCTGAAAGAAGCCTGGCTGTACCACAACAGGCATTGACACAAAGTTTTGAGGGCGTGCCGTACTACCGGCGACTGTCCGCAGTTCGGTTTATTAAGCGATGGTACGAAACGCAATCCAGTGAACAGGTTGTCGTGCAGGACCCTGGCGGTTTGTGGTATTCAGAAAAACGTAAAGTCAGGCAGGCAAAGCTTGCAAGGAATACAATCACTGAAATTCCTGAGGGGTGTGAAGATGCTCTTGATCGATACCGGGTTGACCTTTTCGACATGATTGCGGCATGCCGCGAACGGGGAGTTAAATTGGTGTTGATGACACAACCCACGCTCTACAAACACAACCTTTCGCCGGAACTGGACAGGTTGCTCTGGGCATACAGTTTCGACGGAGCTTACACGCCCGGGATATTGTCCGAGTTGATGGACAAATATAACCAAACGATGCGCGAAGTGTGCGAAGACGAAGACGTTGATCTGATCGACCTTGCTGCCATCCTGCCACAGGACACAACCGTCTTCTATGACGACTGTCACTTCAACATTTCCGGCTGCGAAAAAATTGCGTCCGTCGTTCTTGATTTTTTTGAATCACGCCTTAAACAGAGGGCCAGGTAGATCAGTGATTGAACAGGAATTCGCGGCTGCTGAAGATGCCCCAGGTCATGTCTTCCAGCAACTCCCGGTGTTCTTCCGGTTTCGTATCGGCAAACAGCTGCAGCATCTCTGAGCGTTCCCGGTCTGCCGGGTAGCGGGACAACGACGACAGAAACAATGCATCCAGCAATGCGGACCTGTCGTCCTTGAATTCGTCCAGCCACGTGGTAAGTTGATTGTCCTTCGTCTGCAGCTTTCCGTTAATTGTCGTGCCGTTCGAAATGTGCAGCACCTGCACCATGCTCGGTTCGTCGCTGCGTTCGCATTCGCACG
>JAPYTO010000468.1 GCA_029941865.1 Fuerstiella sp.
GCGACGCGGCGAACTCACTTATTGGCCGAATGCACGGAATCGCTTCGGCCTCTAGGCGGCTTAGCACTGGAACAGGTCACAACATGCATCGTCCGCATTTCAGATTCCGTCAGAATTACCGTCCGACTGCAGAAGACGGTTTGAGCGCGTTTGAGCAACCGACATCGCTATCGGATCTGGATGCCATCGTTCCTGCCCGCTCGTCCGATCCCGCACCATCGGTAGACGTCCTGCGACGGATGATGCACAACGAGCCGGAAGTACGTCTGCAACTCCTGAATGAAATTCGCCAGAAGCTGGCACGCGGCGACTATCTGACTCGCAGCGCGGCTGAAGAATCGGCCGGACGTCTGCTTGACGGCGGCGAGATGCTTCCGCGAACGCCATAAGGGCTGGCGGATCACCGCCAACAGCATTCACTCTATTTGCTCGGCTTTCGATAGTTCAACGGTGGTTTTTGCCCCGGCTGCATCAACGACCTGTAAGCCACGGCGCCACGGCGTTCTATTAGCTCGGCAGCGGCCTGTTGCAAAGTCTCCGGACTTGTAAACAAATCGAAAGCCGCCAGCGCCAACGTCCGGGCGGCCAGATGCATGCCCTGTTCGGCAATGCGATTGCCACCGCACGCCACGGCCTGCCACGAATGCCCAGGTGTTCCCGGCACCCAACAGGCCGTTGAGAATCCTGATGTCGGAACGACCCAGGACACGTCACCGACGTCAGTGGACCCCTTTCCGACCGTACCGCTGACATCTTCGACCTCATGAATGCTCTCGAGCGGTTTCGGTTGCGGAATGGCCTCACGAATCCTCGCGACGAACTTCATATCGTCTTCGGTGTACGTCAGATCGTTCAGGTCCCGCAGATGGCCGGCAACGACGCGGGAAAGAGTCTGGTTAGGCATGATTTCCCGAATGCCGCCTTCAAAACCGATCTCCAGTTCCGTTTCCGTGGCCAACGCTCCGGCCTTCGCGCAGAGTTCCAGCCGGCTGTACAGCGGTCGCAGAATGTTTGCTTCAGGGTGACGAATGTAGAAATAAACTTCAGCGAATGCCGGCACGACGTTCGGAGCATCTCCGCCAGCCGTGATAACGTGATGAATCCGCGTGTATTCGGGCGTGTGTTCTCGCAGCAGCTGAGCAGCGTGGTTCGTCAGTTCCACCGCATCCAGCGCCGAACGCCCCTGTTCCGGCGCACCTGCCGCATGAGCCGCTTTGCCCCGAAAACGAAACTTGACCGCCATGCGGGCCAGACTGCTTTTGTCCCCCGCTGCGTTTCGGCTTGACGGATGCCAATGCAGGACGGCGTCACAATCGTTAAACAGTCCGGCTTCGACCATAAACACTTTCGCGCTGCCGCCTTCTTCCGCGGGGCAGCCGTAGAACCGAACCTTTCCGGCAAACGTCCCCAGCCGGATCTGGTCCGCGATGGCAATGGTTGCGGAGACCGACGCGGTTCCAAACAGGTGATGCCCGCAGCCGTGTCCGTAGCTATTGCCGTCGTCGCGTGGCGTGCGCTGCGGATCTGCCGTCTGGCTCAGTCCAGGCAACGCGTCGAATTCTCCCAGAATTCCGATCACGGGCGAACCTTCACCGAACTCCGCTGTAAAGGCTGTCGGAATTCCGGCGACACCGCGCGTGACGTTCAGGCCCGCACGTTCAAGCGTATCGGCCAGCAGGGCGGACGAAAGCGTTTCCTGGTATCCAGGCTCTGCAGCCGACCAGATTTTCTGAGCAATCTGCCACGACTGTTCACGACGCGCGTTGATGGAGTTCACGATCGAGGCGGGGACTCCGTTCAATGCCGACTGATCATGGGGCTCGTCAGCGACACCGGGCAGTACAAGTGCCGCACAAAGAAAGGCGGCGATCAACGTTTTTATAGGCATTGTGTGAAAGTCGTTTCCAGGGCGGTCGTTCAAGTCGAGCAGCTCAATCCACGAAAAGGCATGCTATCCGCAGCTGCGGCCGGTGACTAGAAACCGAACGCCAGCATCTGGTCCTGTCGCCAAAACGCGGCGATTCGTTCTTCGAGACCGGCGTCCTGGCCCATCCATTGAGCATCCGCCGAGGGACCATTGCCGTTCAAATTCTGCGACGGCACGCAGACGTGCCGGCCTACCAGATGTTCAGCGACTGCTCAAAAAGTGTCGTCAGGGCCGCTCCGTCGGCCGGGCGAGGCGATAGTTTTGTGACGCGATGTTGCGGCAAAGTGCCCTGCACCAGAGCCGGAATATCGTCCGCCGTGTAACCCACGTCCTGGAGACCGTTCGGCATGTTCATCAGCTTCATGAAGTGAATCACTCGGTCCGACAGAACATCCCCGGCAGCCTCCGCAGAAACATCGGCCACGTCCGCTCCCAAAGCGGCGGCCGCACGCAAGTGCCGTTCCGGACAGGCCGGCGCTGTAAATTTCACGACGGCCGGCGTGTTCAGAATGACCGACATTCCATGGGGCACTAATGCATGATCGACATTGAATCCGAGGGGCCGATAGTTTTTCACCATGCCCGCAACGGGGTAAGACATGCCGTGCGGCAGATGCACGCCAGCGTTGCCGAAGCCGATTCCGGCGATTGCTGAGGCTAACAGCATGTTGCTGCGAGCCTCATCGTCCGTTGTGTCGGCGAACGCTCTCGGCAGGTACTCGGCCATTAGTTCCAGGGCGTGCAGCGACCACAGATCGCTGATGGGATTGGCCCCCTGATACGCGGGTCGTTGCAGAGGTCCCGGCGGCTTCGGACGTTGATCGAAGGGAATTGCCGTGAATGATTCCAGGGCATGGCTCAAAACATCAAGGCCACTGCAAGCGGCCACTTCTGCCGGCAGTGTTCGTGTGTTGTCCGAGTCAACAATTCCCAGAGTGGGCTTCAGATATCGATGAGCGATCCCCGTCTTGGCCTTTTGTTCCACGTAGTCGAAAATGGCCACGCCGGTCGTTTCGCTGCCGGTTCCCGCCGTGGTGGGCACGGCGATCAACGGCTTGAGCGGTGCGGGAACGGGCTGACCTGCTCCAATCGGGGCGTTGACGTAGTGCAGAAATTCCGCCGGCCACGTGGAATACAGATTGGCGGCCTTGGCGGTGTCGATCGTGCTGCCGCCGCCGACCGCAACGAATGAATCGAAGCCGCCGTCTGTGGCCACGGCAGCAGCGTGCTGAAAGCTGGCGTCCGTCGGTTCGACTGAGATTTCGTCAAAGACAACAAAGTCCAGACGCTGCGCCTTCAGCGACTCGATGACAACCTCAGCGACGCTCAACGAGCGCAGATTCGGATCCAGCAGAACCATCGTTCGCTGCGCCGACATGTCCCGCAGATCCATGCCGATCTCCGCAGTGCAACCGGCACCAAACCGGATATTCGAGGCAGACATTTGAAAGACATTGTCGTTGTCCATAACAGGTTCTCCTTGAAGAGAGTGGAACAGTCATCATATCTACCGGACGCGTAACAGGAAATGAGGTTCCTGCGTACCGTCTCGTGGCTGATCGGATCGACAATCTCAAGCGTGATCAGCTCGTCCGCCAGCAATTGCAGCGTCCACTTTCCGTGACCGGCTGGCGGTTTGCCAGACCGCATCGAAATCAGTTTGCCTTTGCCTTTCCCGTCAGGCAGCGGCGGCATAGGCGGTGTATTACGTTTTTCTGTCGAGCACCTTCTCAAAGATCTCGGTGACAGGGCGATAGCGTACGCTCTCGCTGGTCTGCGTTCTGCAATTGAGGGCTGCGGTCGTCTTTTCATCGATCGGGGCCGGGCCATCTGCATCGGCCTTCAGCAGAATTCGGGAACGACGCACTTTTTCCGAAGTCCCCCTTCGCTGTCCAACCACATCGTTGCATGCTTGACGTTCGTCAGTTGAAAGACGAACGATGTACTTCTTATTGGGTAGCAACCTCGTTGTTAAAGGGAATTCCTCTTCGATCCGCCGTCTCAGTCAACCCCGGTTTTCAGCGTTGACGACGCCCTGGTTGCGTAAATTCGCAGCAAAGATTTCGATAGCCTTCGGTCATCGAGGTCCTTTTGGAGGATTTTCCGGCGACGACAGCTTCGTGTTCGGCGTTCAGGAGTCAGAAGAAAGAGGGCTAG
>JAPYTO010000469.1 GCA_029941865.1 Fuerstiella sp.
TGTCTACCTGACACTCACACGCCAGAATCAGGTGGTCTATGTTTCTGCTGAAGGTCTGACAGCCGTGGTGACGGAATCAGCAATCACTCCAAACGGGATCACCATCTCACCGGACAACAGGACACTGTACGTTGCTGCCTATCGTCCCAAAAAGATTGTCGCCTTCGAAATCAACAAACCAGGCCAGTTGGGCGATGCCACGGACTTTGCAGCAATGGACGATGGCGAAGCTTTGGGCGCTGACGGCATGACGATCGATCGGGCGGGCAACGTCTACTGTGCTGGCGCCACCGACGTCTGGATCTGGGCCCCGGATGGCAGTTTGCTCGACCGGATTGCCTGTCCGACTCGCGCGATTAACTGCACGTTCGGGGATACCGATATGCGGACGCTCTATATCACTGGCTTCGGCGGGGTTTATCGACAGCGCATGAGAATCTCCGGAGTCGCCCCCCAGCCTCCGATCGCCCGTTCCGTGTCAGGCCGGTCGACGATGCCGGACACGACAATTCCGGATAGCGTTCGCCAGCACCTGAACGTACCGTTTGCCCAGTACGGACACCGCAAAGTTCTGGCAGACATCTTTGTGCCCCACAGGAAAAAGACAGAACTCCCCGCCGTCGTTGTGGTGCATGGCGGTGGCTGGCTGAACGGTGACAGGACAAAGTTTCGTGCCCTGGCACTTGATCTTGCGAAACGCGGCTTTGTGACTGCCGCCATTGAATATCGACTGGGCGGTGAATCACACTTTCCTGCCGCCATTCATGATTGCAACGCCGCCGTACGATTCCTGCGTGCCAACGCCTCCAAATACAGCATCGACCCGACACGCATTGCGGCCGTCGGTGGTTCCGCAGGCGGTCACCTTGTGGGATTGATGGCCAGCGGCTGGAATGATCAACGACTGCACGGTGATGGCGGCAATGCCGGGCAATCCTCAAGGTTGCAACTCGCCTTCGTCATGGCCGGTCCGATGCACATCGCAACGGGCAGTGTGGCCGAAAAATCAAAATCGGGACAGAAATCAAATGCCACGCAATGGCTCGGAAACACGATTGAAGAGGCACGGGAACTCTACGAACTCGCGGACGCCTATGAACACATCTCAGAACACACAAGCCCGATCTTTTTCATGACGGGCGAACATGACAATCCGGTCCGAAATGAGTTGTCTCGTGAGCGGCTGCAGCAACTCCGGATTTTGACCGGGCTGATGACCTACAAAGATGGCAAGCACGGCTGCTGGAACCGCCACCCCTGGTTCGCTCGCATGGCAGACGACATCGCACACCAGCTGCAGACTCAATTTAGCAGCGAATGAAGCGCTGGCGGACGTCTTCAGAAGATATCCATGTCGCACCTAGGTGACATTAACCATGACCACCTGGTTCCATTTCCGTGCGGCAACGCGGTCTTCAGCCTGAGCTCTGTCCCCCCCCAAATGGCAGAATCTGGCACATTTAAGTGTCATTCCGGGCCGCAACCACAATGTACAGAAGGACCTAAGTCGTAAGAGGGGGGAGTCGATTCAGATCGACGACAACATTTTTGTCACTGTTACGGAGGTCAAAGGTGGACGAGTTCGTCTCTCTATTGACGCTCCCCGGTCGATTCGAATCGTACGACAGGAAATTCTCGAACGCGATTTTCCTAAAGAAGCACAGGCGTTGGCGCTGGATGTTCCAGTGCCCGCCGTCAAGTGCATGACATGATGTCGAACCCCTCTGTGGTGGCCCGACCGTTCACTCGGAAGGGTGTGGTTCACGTCAGTTGGTTGTGGTTGGGATGCGTGGTAAACGCATTCAGGTGGTGAAATGATACACCTCGACTGGCCACGACTTGAGATTTGAGATTTTTAATCTCGGACGTCAGTCCTGACGGCGTGAACAGAAGTCGTTTTTCCCCCGAGCATGGCCTGCACAAAGGCAGTGGCCTGGACCATGGACATGCAGGCGGAAAAAAATAATTTCGACAGAATGACTGGACTTCGGTTTCTTTCTGGCCTTAGCGTTTCTACCTTGACGAGATCCATTGTGGACGTGATTTACAGGTAGCACGTTACCACCGAAAAACAGCCCAACGTTTCAGTGAATCTGAAGTTTCATGCAGGAAGCCATTCGAAAAGCGAAAGTTCTGATCGAGGCCCTTGGCTGGATTCAGAGATTCAAGGGCCGGTACGTCGTTATCAAACTTGGCGGCAGCACGCTCGATCAGCCGGATGCGGTCGACAGCCTGTTGACCGACGTTGTGTTCATGTCCGCGGTTGGCATGCGACCGGTCATCGTCCACGGTGGTGGAAAAGCAATCAGCGCGGCGATGACCTCAGCTGGCATTGAGCCACGTTTCGTGGAGGGACGCCGCTACACCGACCCCGAGACTCTAAAAATTGCATCGCAGGTTCTGGTCACACAGATCTCTCCCGGAATTGTGGAGTCACTGCAACGACACGGGGCCACAGCAACCGCTCTGCACTTTCAGACAAAGAATGCTCTGATTGCAGAGCCGTTGGTCCTTGCCGGAGCTGACGGGGCAACCATCGACCTGGGCCACGTGGGGCGCGTCACTCGAATCGACTGTGAATTGCTGGCACGCGTGTGTTCCGCCGGCACGATTCCCGTCATCCCCTCCATCGCGCTCGACGAAAACGGTCACCGCCTGAACGTCAACGCAGACACCGCTGCTGCTGCCGTGGCTCGGGAATTAAACGTTGAGAAACTGATTTTCCTCAGTGACATCCCCGGAATTCTGACCGACGTTGACGATCCAATGTCTCGACTATCTCACGTCGACGCCGTCACGGTACGAAACCTGATCGGAAATGGCACAATTTCCGGAGGCATGGTTCCGAAGGTAGAAGCCGCCCTTGACGCTCTGGATGCCGGAGTTCGCAAGGTTCACATCGTCGACGCCGCCATGCCGCATTCGGTGCTGTTGGAGATCTATTCAGACACCGGAGTTGGCACCGAAATTGTCGAATGATTCAATGCCTTCGCCACGATTCTGAAGTGCCGAGTTCTTTAACGCTGCGCCGGATAGAAAAACGGACGGTGGACGAACACAAAAACAGCGTCTCTCGTACCAACTCGGGCTCCTTGAACACAGAGTTTGAGCTTCGGCTCGACAACTCTGCGTAGCACCCAACCCGCCCAACCGATGTCAACCCGCGATCGACACCACATCTACCAGCACCGCGAAGTCAAACTCTCAATTGTTATGCCCTTGTTTGTGAGGTCCAATTCGGACGGAACGGCCAACGTGTTAAAGGCACACTTTTGAATCTCGACTCCATCAGAGACATCACCATTGAACAGCCTATAATCTTTCGTTTTCAGTATGCTGGCGACCGATTCATTTTGATCACGGCCAACCTCTACATATATAATGGGACGCGATTCAGTGAGGACGCGCGTGCCACCTTCGAGCACCATTGCCTCAGCGCCTTCCACGTCAATTTTCATTATTTGTGGAGCCTTGAAAGTCTTTAGCATGGAGTCGAGTGTAAGAGTTGGGACGTGCTGCACGTATCGAGTCCCGCCAGCTTGTGTCCGGTGGCCAGATTGTTCGAGGGAGTTTGAAGATCTACCCCGGTTGGCAATCATGAACCGAGCAATGCCCGTTCGATCGCTAACGGCTGCACAGACCACGGCGACGTTTCGATCGCGATTGTCACCGTGACAGGCGGATCTTTGAAGTAGTGAAGCGAGGAAGGGGTCAGCCTCGACCGACACGATCTCTGCATCAGGCCCAGCCTCATGTGCGGATGCAAAGGTAAAGACTCCGACAGTGCCACCAATGTCCCAGACGTTTGATTGGTTTGATACGTACTTCCGTGCGGCCGCGAGTAGGTCACTCGATCCGTCGGCCCAATTCCGCTTGAGGTAAGAAAGCGCCGAATCCGGGGATAGGTACACCGAGCGTTTTCCAAAGCGTTGCGGCAGACGCCGGCGAATACTCTTTCCTCGGGCGTAACGTTCAATCAGCGAGCGGATCACGGAACTTGATTCCTTTGGGCATAACGACAAGCGTAACCCGGTTGTGACGAGCGACGATGGATTCAGAACACAGCCC
>JAPYTO010000470.1 GCA_029941865.1 Fuerstiella sp.
GCGCCCGCAGCCGTTCACGACTTCTTTTTGGCGTTGGGATCCACTTCCCATGGCTTTGACTTGCGTTCGCGAAGTCGGGTGGCTTTGCCGGTCCGGTCTCGCAGATAGAACAGTTTTGCTCGGCGGACGCGACCGTGTCGTTTGACCTCGACCTTAGCGAGCTTAGGCGTATTAAGCGGAAAGGTTCGCTCAACGCCTTCGCCGGCAACCACACGGCGAACCGTGAACGTTTCGCCGGTCCCCTGGCCGCGGCGAGCGATCACAACGCCAGTGAATACCTGGACGCGTTCTTTGTTGCCTTCCAGAATTCGATTGTGAACGTCAACGGTGTCGCCGACTGTAAAGTTCAGTGGTTCTTCTCGCAGACTTGATTGTTCTGCAATATCCAGAAGTTTATGTCTCATCTCGGGATTCCTTTAGTACTTCTTTACCTGTCTGAATTCGGTCGTCAAACGGTGATTTGGAAAACAAATGTGGAGTTCGAATCAAGTGTTTTCTAATCCGCGTCATTGTTCAAACTGTTTGTGGCGGGCGGCGCCAATAGATCACTTCTTCGTTCTGCTGTTCTTCTTAAACTCTGTTCGTGTCGCCATTCCGCAATGGCCTCATGATTGCCGCTTAACAGAATTTCCGGAACCGTCATTCCCCGAAATTCCCGGGGCCGTGTGAATTGCGGGTGTTCCAATAATCCTGAATCGCTGAAGGAATCATATTTACTGCTGGTTTCGTCGCCCAGCACGCCTGGAATCAGGCGAATCACTGTATCAATCAACAACATCGCCGGAACTTCTCCGCCATTGCAGATAAAGTCGCCGGCAGAAATTTCCATCGGCTGCAGGCCTTCCCGGATTCGATCATCGAATCCTTCGTATCGTCCGCACAGCACAACCAATCGTTCTTCCTGTGCCATCTCTTCCACCAGCCTCTGGTCAAGTTGACGTCCCTGCGGACTCATCATGATCAACCTGGCCGGTGTATCACTACTGCCCATAACCGATTCGACACAGTCGAATACGGGTGGACACATCAGCAACATTCCTGGACCACCGCCGAACGGCTTATCGTCCACTTGTTTGTGTCGCCCTTCCGCAAAGTCGCGAAAGTTGTGAGTCTGAACATCAACCAGTTGACGTTGAATCGCCAGTTTCAGAATGCTTTGCCCGAGATAACTCTCGAACATATCCGGAAACAGGGTGATAACGTCAAACCGCATGAGATCAGATTTCACATGGTGTGGCGTTCATTCGCACTTGCGCGAACTGCTCGCCACGGTACTGCGGCTTGAACCACAGCCGACTATTCTCCGCCCTCGGCAGCCGGAGATTCTTCCGTGGCAGTTTCCGTTGTTTCCGTTGTTTCCGTTGTTTCCGTTGTTTCCGTCGCTTCGGCAGCTTCTGCTGGTGCTTCTTCAACAGCCGGAGGTTCCGGTTGCTTAGGAGCCTCCATTGGTGGAGGTGCCGCAGCAGTTCCGAAGTCGCCCTTCTGAACCTTCTTGATCAAAGCATTGACCTTTTCCGACGGCTGAGCACCAACGGACAGCCAGTAGTCAATGCGGTCCATCTTCAGACTGACTCGCTGTGACTTGTCTGCCACTGAGGTGTCGTAAAAGCCGACTTCTTCAATGGCCTTGCCGTCACGAGCTCGCTGACGATCCATAATGCAGATGCGGTAGAAGGGACGATGCTTTCGCCCCATTCTTTTCATTCGAATTCGTACTGACATTTACAACTCCCAATAACCGCAACGTGCGGAGTGACTGAGGCTTCTGCCCCGTTTAATTGTCCAGTGTACAGGACAGAACGGCATTCTGTCCCGGTGTCCATCAATCCACGACTGATGGAATTACTTTCTTCGGTTTCGTTTCTTCGACTTCCGTGCGTCTTTACGCTGTTTCTTTTTCTTATCCCGCAATTGAATGGAATCGACCGGACCGCGTTTACTTCGCGTTTTCTTTTCCTGAATGTTGGCGTTGGGATCCATCATCCCGCCGTCAGACATCTGCTTGACCGCCTTCATGCGGTCCTTCAGGCTCATGTTTGACATGTCCTGCATCATCTTGCCCATGGAGTTGAAATCCTTGAGCAGCTTGTTGACTTCAGCCGGTTCCACACCACTTCCGCCGGCGATTCGATTACGTCGGCCGCGGTCGATCCTGTCCGGGTTATGACGCTCATCCAGCGTCATCGAATTGATGATGCCTTCAATCCGCCGCATGTCGTCTTCCGGGTTCATGTCGCCCATCTGATCGACGACTTTACCCATGCCCGGAATCATTTTCATAACTTCACGCATGGAGCCCAGCTTTTTGATTTGCCGCATCTGCTTGCGGAAATCATCCAGCGTGAACTTGCCCTGCTGCATCTTCTCCTGCTGGGCAAGCATCTCATCTTCGTCGAACTCCTGCTGAGCTTTCTCAACAAGAGACAACACATCGCCCATGCCCAGGATTCGTCCGGCCATGCGGTCCGGATGAAATTGCTCCAGACGATCCAGCTGCTCGCCAACACCGACATACTTGATCGGCACGCCCGTGACAGCTCGGACGCTGAGGGCCGCTCCGCCGCGAGTATCACCATCCAGCTTCGTCAGGATGACACCGTCCAGTTCCAGCGCTTCATTGAAGGCTTTGGCACTGTTGACCGCGTCCTGCCCGGTCATTGCATCGCAGACGAACAAGCACATGTCCGGAGCCACGCGGTTATCAATCCGCTGCAACTCCTTCATCAGCTCTTCGTCGATCCCCAGTCGACCTGCCGTGTCCAGCAGAACAACCGTGGCGCCGTTGGCTTTGGCCTGTTTCACACCGTTGCGGCAGACCTGAACCGGATCACTCTTTGCCGGATCTTCGTGATAGACAGTACAGCCAACCTGTTCGCCGATGATTTTCAGCTGCTCAATGGCGGCGGGCCGTTGCAGGTCGGCTGCCACCAGCATTGGAGTGTGGCCGTCTTCCTTCAGCAACCGAGCCAGCTTGCCGCAGGTCGTGGTCTTACCACTTCCCTGCAGTCCACACATCATCAGAACGGTGACGCCGTCACGCTTGAGGGGCAGCGTATGATCGCCGGCCATCAGGTCGATCAATCCCTGATGCACAATACCGACCAGCTGCTGATCCGGCCGCAGCGACTTCAGCACATCTTCGCCGATGGCCTTTTCCGTGATTTCCTTGACAAAGTCCTGCGCAACATCGAACGCGACGTCGGCTTCCAGCAGTGCGGTGCGCACCTGCTTCATGCCGTCGCGGATGTTCCCTTCCGTGATCTTTCCACTTCCGCGGAAAGCCGAAAAGGCGTTGGTCAGACCTTCAGTAATACCTTCGAACACGAAATCAGCCAGCCAGGAAAAACAACTTCAATGAGCATCAGGGCTCGACGATCTGCCAGCCACGGCAGTCGTCAAAACGTAAAGCACTGTCACCAAAGGGTTTATTGACGCGAGCGTTAGTGCCGTCGCACTGCGAACGCTCCAGCGTTATTGAAAACCCCTGCAAATTCGAACCGGGGATGATATCGTCGGACAAAGTCCCTGGCAACCCGTTCACTGACATTCGGCCACCGTTCACAGGAATGCCGTCACCAAATGTGTCTAGTGGTACAAATTTCCCAAAACACTGGACTTATCTACGGTCTTTCCCAAAATTCAAAAACTGTTGCCCGCTCTTTTGCAGCGCCCGCCGACAGCAGACCACTTGGTTCCGAGCGTTAGCTCCGATAGACCATCGAAGATGGTTCGCATAGACCGTCGAAGATGGCTGGAACGAACCGTCGAAGACAGACTGCGTTATGGTTGCTGAACGTAGAGTTTCACGTTGTGAGTGGCACGCCCACCGGCCACGATGTCCGGTTTTCCGTCTCCGGTCAGATCTTCGACAATCAGGTCTTCTGTCGCCATGCCGCCTGTATCAACCACGTGTTTCTCCCAGACCGAACCATCTTCGGATGTACAGTCGTAGACAATCACACCGAAGGTGTCCGGCGTGTCACTGTGCCCGAAAGCGATTTCGTTGCTGCCATCGCCGTCGATATCGGCCGTCCACAACGCATGGCC
>JAPYTO010000471.1:0-3522 GCA_029941865.1 Fuerstiella sp.
AAGCGAACTGACCAGTGACCCACGGCTTGGAAAGATTTTTGCAGCCTGACGAAATCGCGAAGATTTCACGTCTGGAACTGCGAGCTCGCAAAGTCGTCGAAGGGTTCGTTTCCGGATTGCATAGAAGTCCGTACTTTGGTCAGTCCATCGAATTCGTGCAGCACCGGGAATACGTCCCAGGTGATGATACTCGACGTATCGACTGGAAGGTCTGGTCGCGTACCGACCGGTACTATCTGAAGCAATTCGAAGAAGACACCAACGTGCGGGTTGTGCTGCTGGTGGACGGCAGTGAATCGATGCAGTTCGGTACGGGTTCGTTGACGAAATTCGAATACGCGCAGACCGTTGCTGCTGCACTGGCGATGCTTGTGCTGAAGCAGAACGATTCTGTCGGAGTCGGCCTGTTCGATTCGCAGATCCGCAGCATGATTCCGTCCAGCAGTCGCCACAATCATCTGAGCACAATTCTGCAGGGTCTGTCCGCAGAAACCGCCGGCGGAAAAACGGACATGATTGGAGTGCTGCGGAGGGCGGCCGAAGCGATGTCTCATCGCAGCATCGTGATTCTGATTTCAGACCTGATGTGTGACCGGGAACAGTTATTCAAGGGCCTGCAACTGCTGCGGCAGCGCAAACACGAAGTGCTGATTGTACACACGATGGACGACCAGGAACTGGACTTCGATTATGCCGGCACACTGCGTTTCGAAGGCCTGGAAGACGGCGGGAAACTGACGTGTGATCCGGCCGCACTGCGTGAAGGATATCTGAACGCTGTGGAGAAGTTTCTGGAGATAATTCGACGTCGCTGCGCGGGCAGTGTGATCGACTATAAACTTGTGCGAACCAGCGATCACCTGGATGCCGTACTATCGCATTTGATGAACTTTAGGATTGGAATGACGGGAAAGTAGGGGGCAGTTCTTAGTCGTCAGTTTTCAGTTCCGTTGAACTGGCCGCTGGCGACTGGCCGCTGGTCACTAGTCGCTGATATGTCCTGGATAACGCAGTTTTTTCTAAACCCCAGCTTTGTGCTGCCGGGTGCTGCGCTGGCGTCTGTGCCGATTATCATCCACTTGCTCAGCCGACTGCGGTACAAAAAGATCCGTTTTGCAGCCATGGAGTTTCTACTGCAGAGCGATGAGCTGAATCGTCGCCGACTGATTATCGAACAACTGCTGCTGCTGTTGCTGAGGGTGCTGGCTGTCATTCTGATCATGATGCTGCTGGCTCGATTTATACTGGATCCATCACGGATGATGATGCTGCGGGGAGCAACCACGCACCACGTTTTGATTCTGGACGATTCGCTGTCGATGCGTGAATCCGACGGTGACAGGATCGTATTTGACCGAGCCGTGGAGACGCTGGAAAAAATGCTCTCGCAGGGCGGCACTCGGCCGGGATCGCTGCGCGTTACCGTTTTGACGATGTCCGATCCGGAACGTCCGCTGGTCACAGACCGAGCGCTCGACAACGCGCTGCTGCAGGAACTGGCGCCGCGCCTGCGGAATCTTCGTTGTTCTTTCCGCGCGTCCTCACCAACGGCTGCATTGCAGGCGGCAGAGAACGTCCTGTCCGGCGACGGCGGAATCTCTCCTCGAGTACACCTGATTACCGATCTGCGAGCTTCTGACTGGAAGGGGCATCCGGAGGTCGCGGCTGCCTTGAAGTCGCTGGATTCGATCGACGCAGAGATTACGCTGGTGCAGGTCGTGGCAGAATCTGCTGACAACGTGGTTGTGAAGCAAATGACAGCAGACACGTTTGGCGTGGCTGTCGGTGTGCCGTGGCGGCTGAATCTGACTTTACAGAATCACGGCAAAAAGAAATCCAGTGGTTTGCGTGCCACTGTCAGAGTGGACGGCGCTGCGTTGCCTGTGAACGTGTTGATTCCGGACATCGAAGCGGGTGAGGAGGCGGTTGTATCACACGATCTGATGTTCGATGCACCCGGACAGCATGAAGTTGAGATTCGTCTGGACGAAGATGCGCTGCGTGAGGACAACAGCCGCTTTGTTGTGGTTGAAGTCACCGACAAACGAGCCATTCTGCTGGTGGACGACGAGGCCCGGCAGCAGGATGCGGAATACGTGTCAGCAGCTCTGAGCGCAGATCCGCAGCTGACCGGGCTGGTGACGGAAATTCGTACGTCTGATGTTCTGACGTCCGCCAGGTTGCCGACCTACGACTGCATTTACCTGCTTAACATCCGCGAATTACCGGCGGACGCGACTGAATTGCTGGCCGAATACGTGGCTGGTGGTGGTGGTGTTGCCTGGTTCCCCGATGATCAGGCCAATACCACGTGGTATAACACAACGCTGCAGGCCGACGGCAGAAAACTGTTTCCCGTTCTGTTGGGCAACGTGCAGTCCGTCGCTGGAAACGTGCTGGAGGATGAACACACGTTCCAGAGTCCGGTGTTTGAGGCTCATCCGATCTTTGCGGTCTACAACATTCCGGACAGCCCGTTTGCCGATGCGGTCCAGGTCTCTCAGTGGTTTCAAACGGCAGCGGACGGTGATGAGAACGCCAATCTGGATGAATCGGTCCAGGTGTTGGCGCGGCTGAACAACGGTGACCCTTTGATTCTGGAACATACTCTGGGACGTGGGCGTGTGCTGACCTTCCTGACATCTGCCGGAAAACGCTGGAGCAACTGGCCCATTTCGCCAGCGGCACCGGGTTACGTCGTGATGCATTTGCTGATGCATCAGTACCTGCAGCACCCGATCAAGTCCGTCGAATCACGCGATCTGGGAGAACTGCTGCGGTTTGAATGGCCCGTCAGCGAGTACACCGAATCTCTGGAAATATTTCTTCCGACGGATCCCGGGGACACCGCAGCTGATTCGTTTTTGCGACTGGTTGCTGCGCCAGTTCAGCAATCGGTTACTGGCGGCGATAAAGATGACCGTGACGCAGTGCCGCACGCGTCCGGTTCGGATGGCGTTGACCGACTGGCCGTGTCTGTGCCGCAGGCCAATCGCCCTGGCGTGTATCGCGTGAAACGCTTTCGACTGGACGGAGAAGGCGAAGAGACATGGTTGGCCATGAGTGTTCCGGCAACAGAGAGCGACCTTGCGATTGCCGACGCCGCTGAGGTGGAAGCGTTGTCCGAAACCGGTCACGTGCGGGTTATTGCCGCCGACGTTGCCGCGGGACTATCCGGCAGCGATGCCGGACGGGAAATGCGGTGGCTGCTGCTGGGGCTGCTGGTTGTTGTTCTGATCTGCGAGCAACTGCTGTCACTGCGTATGAGTTTTCACCCGGAGGTGAAAACATGATGCAATATTCTGCGACACAGCGATCAACGAGAACGACCCGACATCTTCCGAGCGTCAGCTCGCGTCCGCCGCGGCCGGTGCCGCACCCGGAGGTGAAAACATGATGCAATATTCTGCGACACAGCGATCAACGAAAGCGCCCCGACATCTTTCGAGCGTCAGCTCGCATCCGCTGCGGCCGGTGCCGCACCCGGAGGTGAAAACATGATGCAATATTCTGCGACACAGC
>JAPYTO010000471.1:3622-4044 GCA_029941865.1 Fuerstiella sp.
GATCAACGAAAGCGCCCCGACATCTTTCGAGCGTCAGCTCGCATCCGCCGCGGCCGGTGCCGCACCCGGAGGTGAAAATATGACGATCCAGGGGTTTGTGATCTTCGCTCAAACGTCAACACAGTCATTCCGTACCACAGAACTTGATCTGCCGGAATCGACAGCGGGCATACTGCTGTTGCTGTGTGGCCTGGTGGCGTTATTCGGATTGGCGACGTGGACGTCGCTGCGTGACAGTCGATTTCTAGCGCTGCCATGGCGCACGACGCTGCTGATTCTGCGAACCGTGGTGCTGGTCCTGACGATGATTGTGCTGCTGAATCCGCGGGAGCGGATGCAGACAACTCAGGTGCAGAAGTCCCGCGTTGGAGTGCTGGTCGACACTTCGTTATCGATGGCCTATCCGGCGGCCGACAGCAACC
>JAPYTO010000472.1 GCA_029941865.1 Fuerstiella sp.
GGACGATCGACCGGCTGTTCGCTGCGATGCAGAGTCACCCCGTCAGAGGTTTCGAGGGACCACGCCGTCTGAACTTCAGTCCGCTCAGCCGCTTTGCTCGAAGCGCCGCCCAAAGAAGCGATTCACCCTTCGTTTGACGTTCTCGAAGATTGCGAGATCGTTCAGTACGTTTCCTGTTGGCAGGTCGGCGCTACATTCTTGGTTTGCCTTGATCAGGGGGTTGCCGCGCAAAGTTTACCATGCGGCTCCCCCGCCCCCTAACCCCCTCTCCCCCGCATTGATCAGGCCACGCAGTGTTGATGTCCGTTCGGGGCGAGAGGGCCAGGGTGAGGGGTCATGCCGGCACGCTTTACAACGACCGGGCAATCAACGAGATTCATCAACAGCAACCGGCTGAAGACTCTGTGATTGCATCAACGACTCAGAAATGCGCTGCAGCAGCGCAACATCCGCCAATGAACGACCTTTCAAGACAACTCGATGAACTCGGTTATGTCGTCCTGCCAGACGCGATCGACGGCGATCTGCTGGGCAAATTGAACGGTCGGATCGATGAGTTGTTCGCGGCAGAAGGTGATGCGGCGGGCGCAGAATTCAAACAGGAACGTGGCTGCCGCCGGCTGGCGAACCTGGTTAACAAAGGAGATGTGTTCGCTCGCGTGATCGCCAACGCAGCGGTGCTTCCCTATGTCGCCCACGTGCTCGGTGAATACAAACTCAGCAGCTTGAATGTACGAAGCGTTGATCCTGGCAGCGATATTCGCCAACCGCTGCACGCAGACATGGGTGCGATACCCGACGACCAAGGTTTTTGGGTCTGCAACGTTCTGTGGATGCTGCAGGACATCACGCTAAGAAACGGTCCGCTGCGTGTAATTCCCGGTACGCACCGCAGGAAGCAACTGCCGCAGAATGTGCTGGCTGATCCTGCGGCCGATCATCCCGATCAAGTCATGGTCACCGGCAGCGTCGGAACGATTGTGGTGATGAACGCACATCTTTGGCATGGAGGGATGGAGAATCTCTCGGCGAGCCCGCGCCGCGCCCTGCACGCGTTTTACTGCCGCCGCGACAAACCGCAACAGCAGTACCAGAAGGCGCTCGTGGACGAGGACGTGCAGAGCAAGCTGACGCCTGCACTACGAAACCTGCTAGCACTGGACAATCCCGAAAACGACCGAGTCAGCAAAAATGTGACCACCACAAGCGGCTTCATGAAGTGATAGCGCACGTCGCCTTGATTCGAACGGATTCGCAAACTGTTCAAATCCAGTTGACTCGACTATCTTTCGAAACGAGCCCTTTGGCCAACAGGTCAAAGGGCTTTCTCATTGTGGGGACAAGAGTTGCGCCGTCGAGAGAAAAGTTCAAACGCTTTGATCGCAATGTCGATGGTTTCGTGTCTGCCACGGTCGGCCACATCGATTTCGAGCTTCAACTCCGCTTCACGATCACGAAGGTCACGGGCTTTTTCGGCGTAAGTATCGGCTTCGATCTCTTCGAGCATTCGAAGGTTGAGGATGCGATCCTGTTGATCCCGAACTGCGATCAATTCGTCTTGGAGTTCCTTGGCTCGTGAGGCCGAGGACCGCTGATCCCAATTCGTACACTTCCGAAGTTCCTCACGGAAAGTGTCTCGGAATTCGGCGTCTTCAACACGCAGCGTCTCAAACATAGCGAGCATCTGGGAATCGAGTTCTCTCTCCGTCAGCCGTATGCGGGGATGATCGCCTTTGTGGTACTGGGTGCAGCGGTAGTAAAGGTATTCACGCTCGCCGCTCTTGGTCATCTTCGTCTTGCGTTCCCCGGTGATCGGTGAGCCACAGTGACCACATTCGATGAGATCGCTGGCGTATGTCATCTGGTGTTGCTTGTAGACTTTTTGCCCGAGGAGCGTTTGTACTCGCTCCCAGAGTTTCGGGTCGATGATCGATTCGTGTGAACCGGGAAGCCATTGGCCACGGAATTTGATCTCACCGATGTAAGAGCGGTCGGTCAGGATTGCGTACAACTTGCTGCGACCGACCTTCGGCGTCGAAGGCAGATACGTGATTCCTTCTTTGATCAGGTCGTCACCAAGCGTGTCGAGTGTGTGGCTGTGATAGCCATACAACTCGAAGATGCGGCAAATTGTGGCGGCATTCTCGGAGTGAAGCTTGACGATGCTGCGACCGTCGATACGGACGTTGCGATAGCCGTAGGGTGGTCGGCTGGGAAAGAGGCCGGTCTCAACCCGACGCTGAATGCCTTCTTTTACGTCGAGCGACTGCTGCTCCGTGTAGAAGCTGGCCATGCTCGCCAGCATCCGACGCTGCATTCTGCCAGCCGGGGTATTCTCCGTGGGTTGCGACACAGAAATGAACTGAATGCCGCATTCCGATTCCAGCCGTTCAAGTTCGACGTAATCGAACAGATTCCGAGCGGCTCGGTCCACTTTGTAGAAGAGCAGCCCGTCGAGTTTGTGGGCGTTCTTCTTGGCGAACGCAAGAAGCTCCTTGAACGTCTTGCGCTCATTGTGCTTGGAAGCGGTCTCGGCGATACGGAAAAACCGAATAATTTCACCATTGTTTCGCTCGGCGTACAAGCGCAGGGCGTCCACCTGAACGTCGAGGGAAAACCCCTCACGCTCTTGTTCCCTGCTGCTCACCCGAGCCAGTGCGACGTATCGCTTCTCCGGTTTCACCACAAAGCCGTCCCTGAAAGAAAGTAGAACTCACCATTCGGTAGGGTTCATTTTCTCCGAAGAGTTCGAATCTGCAATGGTGAACCGCTATCCCGCCCGAAATAGTTCTAACGGTGTCCTGTTGTCTGGGACGAGTGTTCGACCTTCGAGCGTGAAGCCGCCAAAAAGGGCTGCGAGGGCAAGCTGTCTGGCTCGCCGTTCCATCTTCAGCCAATCGTTGGCAAGGACATCGAACACTTTTCCAGCCCGCCCAGATACTTCGTCGATTCGGGAACTGATCTGCTCGTGTCGGGCGAATTGCCGCTTGAGGGCTTTCTCCTGTTCGTCAAACTCTGCCGACTGGCGGTCATACAAATCGTCTGACACTGCCCCTGAAAGGTTTCGATTCAGCAGTTTTGCTCGTTGTGTTTCCAGCAGGGAGAGCAACCGCTTTGACTCCGACACCTGCAATGTCTCGTCCTGACATCGAGCCTCAAGAATCGCTCGGGCCACCATCTGGACGTAGCCGTCTGCTTCGTCGGACAGATTACCGAGAGGTGCCAGCATGTCACGAAGCTGGTCATCAAGTTCTTTCTCGGTCAAACGAATTCGTCGATGCTCTAACGAGCGATACCGAGAGCAGCGATAGTAAATGTACGACTTCATTCCCTTCTTCGTTTTCTTGGTTTTTTCCTCGCCGGTCACGATGTGACCGCAGTGGTGCTGCTGAGTCAGGGGAGTGGGAAGAACCCGGGGCAACCGCTGTTTTCACGTCTCTGGGGAAGCGGCTACCTGCCCTCCAGCCATCAGGGCGTCATGTTGCGTCCCGGTGCCAACCCGGTGCTGTATCTGAAAAATCCGCCTGGCGTCACCCGCGACTCACGGCGAAAACTGCTCGACACACTCGGCGAACTCAATCAGATTTACTCGGTCGCTGCCGGTGATCCGGAGACACTGGCTCGGATTGAAGCGTACGAGATGGCTTACCGCATGCAGACTTCTGTACCGGAGTTGACTGATGTTTCGGATGAACCTGAGTCAACTTTTGAATTGTATGGCGATGATTCACGCCGTCCGGGAACCTTCGCCGCCAATTGTCTGCTGGCACGGCGGATGGCAGAACGCGGCGTGCGTTTCATCCAACTATTTCATCGCGGATGGGATCAACACATTTCGATCAAAAACCAGCTGCCTCGGCAGTGCAAGGACGTCGATCAGGCGTCTGCGGCACTGGTCAAGGACCTGAAGCGGCTGGGAATGCTGAAAGACACGCTTGTGATCTGGGGCGGTGAATTTGGACGCACCGTCTATAGTCAGGGTCCGCTGGACAGTCCAACATCGGGCCGCGATCACCACGGAAGATGCTTCACCACATGGA
>JAPYTO010000473.1:0-2557 GCA_029941865.1 Fuerstiella sp.
GTACCTGACCCCTGTTCCAGCGAATGATTCAACCCCACTTTGGGGGTCTATAAAAAACTAATTGGTTCCTGAGATTCGTCCGGGCATTCTTGCGCCGGATGCAGCGAGCCACGCATCGAGTTTGGCCTTCATCGCCATGGCGATCTCAGGGGACGATTTGGCGAGGTCTTGCTTTTCGCTGATGTCGTTGGCCAGGTTGTAGAGTTCAAAGGAGCTGTCATCGTAGCGAGTGATCAGCTTGAAGTCACCTTCGCGTATCGCGCTGCCAAGTCGGTTTTGTTTGTGAAAGGCGTAGTTGGGATAATGGAAATAGATAGCCTTGCGCTGCAGCGATCCAGTCTGTTTAAGCAACGGCAGAAGACTCTCTCCGTCCAGCGGCATGTTCGAGGCTGGTTTCAATCCTGCTGCTTCAAGGATCGTGGGAAACGTATCCATGCTGATGACAGGCGTGCTGCACACTGATCCGGCTTCAATGATGCCCGGCCAGCGTACGATCCACGGAACTCGAATGCCGCCTTCATAAAGAAAGCCCTTGTTGGCACGCAGAGGTGCGTTGCCGTACAGCGATCCGTTATCGGACTTGAAGATCAAAAGAGTGTTCTGGCTGACGCCGGAACGATCCAGTGCCGTGAGCAGTTTCCCAATTGCTGCGTCCATCGCCTCAATCATCGCGGCGTAAACCGGACGGCTGATCCCTTCTCGGTTTCTGTATTTTTTAATCAGGTCTGCTGGCGCTTCCATCGGGTAGTGCACGGAATAGTTCCACCAGGTTAAAAAAAACGGCTCGTCCTTGTGTGCCTCGATAAACGCAATGGACTCATCGGCCAGACGATCGGCGAGATACTCGCCCGTGCGGCGTGGAGCAATATTCGGGATTCGGTACGGCTCAAAATAGCTGGGTGGACCGCCTCGACTGCATCCGCCGACGTTGACCTGGTAACCCTGATGCTCAGGCCTCAGTCGCGGTTCAAAGGGACCGTTTGCGTCGGACCCTGGTCGATGCGAAAGATGCCATTTGCCGATAAAACCGGTGGCATAGCCGGCCTCCCGCAAACGCTCGGCAATGGTCACATGATCAAGCGTCAGGTGTCTGACCCAATCTGCTTCGGTTGTCTCAGAGTTCGGGGGATGGAACCCGTCCGCATGACCGGGAGCATGATTGGTTAGGCCCACCCGGGCAGGCGATTGACCGGTCATCATGGCTGCTCGGGTTGGCGAGCAAACCGGAGCCGCAGCATAGCCGTCTGTGAACCGCATTCCCTGAGTTGCCAGGCGATCAAGATGAGGCGTGTCCAGTAGCGCGTTGCCCTGACAATGCAGATCCATCCAACCCAGGTCATCCGCCATGATCACGACAATATTGGGGCGTGTCGGATTAGCCGCATTCGACTGGTTGTCTGCCTTCTGTTTGTCTTTCCGACTTTTTCGATTTCTGGCTTTTTCACGAATCTCCTCTTTCACCTTAAGCAGCCGTTCAGGCCAGACAAACCTGGGTGCTTTGGCTGGATCGTAGCCGGCCAGGTGATCTTTCAGCCGAGTCGCAGGTTTGGTGTAGAAGAGTTCGGTTTCAGCAAAGACCTCTTCACAGATCGCAGCCAGCCCGGGATCGTAATCGCGAAGTTCCTTGCGTGTATCGACATGATTGTGGTCGTGATCCGGTTGACGGTTGTTATCGAACCAGGACTGAACACCTTCGGCGAAATATTCGGCATGATTGGTTGAGGCGTACTTCCTGTCCCACAGCCCGGCTGACATCGCAGCCTGATACGCTTGCTTCAGGCGGTCATCGAACGTGGGATCCACATTAACCAAACCACGAAGATGTATGTTATGGGCGAACTCGTGGATCAGAATGTTTTCCGTTGAATAAGGGTCACCGTCAAACGCGAGCAGATTTTCCTGCCCACAGGAACAGACCGGATCGCTTCGAGAACCACCGAGTCCTCTGGCGCGCGCATCCCAATAGTCCCTGGAGCGCATGTGAGAATGTTCCGGCACATCGGTGGTGAATTCATCATGCGCCATGATGATCAGGCGCGACCCGCTTTTGATCATTGCCTTGCGGACGTCAGGGCGATTGGCCAGCATCAGATTGACCAGAAAGGCCGCTTCTTTCAGCGCGTAGTCGTCCACTTTGACGGAACTGACGATGGGATAACCGTTCGCGCTGACATACTTCTGATAGAACGGTTTCAGCTTCAGGTCAGATGGAGGCGTTGTAATCTGAAAACTCTGCGCCTGAACGGATGCCGTGGCCAGGACCAGAGCCCCCAAGGCAATCACGAGAGCTTTTGACTGATCAGTATTTCGCACGCAGACCTTCCTGTTTTATTGTCTGAGAATCGGCATAGCATGTGATTACGTGTCCTGATCGCATCAGACCGTCGCGACGATCTCACATGCCCCTCCCAAATCGAAACGGCGAACATATGATATGCTTCCATACTAGTCGTATGGATTGGGGCGTGCAAATGGGCGAGTGCTACAGTATCCCGTGCAAGTAACGACGTAAGTCGCACTCAACATGTGGTCTTGCGTTAGCGACTTCTGACTCGAC
>JAPYTO010000473.1:2657-4020 GCA_029941865.1 Fuerstiella sp.
CGACTTCTGACTCGACAGCAGACATCGGGAGCAGATCAATCTACGTCGAAGTGACCGAACGTGGACCTGTTCAAGGGAGACACGCCACCTGCCTGGCATCTTGCGGGCCTCTTTCGCCTCGAATATACTGAAATCGTTCAGCACGGCAACAAGCGTCGCTGTGGTCACTCGAAATCACGGTGTCGTTTGAGGCTGAGATGAAACAGTTTCTCCGTTGATGTATGCCAACTTATTAGCCATGCAGTCACGAGTCCCGATTGACTAAATTCTCTCTGTTCTTCCTGACGGTGATAGGAGCATTGTTTGTCTACGGAACAAGAGATGTTCCGCAGACGGATCTCGACGAAGATAAAACTGAACGTGAAGTACTCCGTCGCCATCGTGAAAAAGACCCTCGCTTCATAAAGTACGAGAATGTGCATCTGTGGTGGGATAATGTCCCGGCTTCCATCACGGAAACTGGCCTGAATCATGAGTTCCAGACCAACATCCATCCCGACGATTATGCCGGCCCTGAGTCGTGTAAAGCCTGTCACGCGAAGAACCACAAAACCTGGTCTCAGCATCCGCATCGCTGGATGAACGCACTTGCCGACACCTCGACTGTCAAAGGCGATTTCTCAGGCGATGCGAGCATTTCGTATCTCGGCGGCATGGGGACGTTTTACCGAGAGGGAGAAGAGTATCGGATGGGCCTGGACCGCGAGCGGGACAACGTCCGGCGTGTTTATGCGATCACTCAAACAATCGGTTCACGCTTCTATCAGTACTACGTCGGCAAGCAACTTGAAGGTCCCGAACCAGACAGTCACGATTTCTATAAGACGGATCACGTGTTGCCATTTGGCTATTGGCTTGATGCGAAAGAGTGGGTGCCGGTTGTCCATGTCGGCGACGAAGGTGAACTGCCGGACGGGATACGGGCCGACCCGTTCGCGATAAACACGATCGAATTCCATCCCTACGCAACACGGTGTAATTACTGCCACACAACGTTTCCATTGGCCGACATGTTCATTCGTGACGCGGCTCTCGTCAGCCAGTACGCTCCTGCGCCGGTGCATTTCTCCATGTCCAATTACCTTGCAGACGCACACCCCTCGGTATGGGACGGAACGCAGTACACTTCCGATTTAAGCAATGAGGCAGTGGATCAAGTGGTGCAGCAGGTTCATAACTTCGAGGCTCCTCAGCATGCCGTCACTCTGGGAATCAGCTGCGAAGCATGTCACCTTGGTTCAAAACAACATGTCCGGCAAAAGCTGACGCCACCGTAAGCGTCAGAGCTAACCATACTTGTCGGGGTGCTTACCTTGGAGATTTGGACATCAAGTCTCTAACGGAGGTAAGTTATGGCAACGGG
>JAPYTO010000474.1 GCA_029941865.1 Fuerstiella sp.
CTGCGGACCATCGGCCGCTACAGCGAACTGGAATGCCGTCTGGAAACAGGACGCACCAATCAGATTCGCATTCACCTGGCGGAACTCGGTCATCCCATCTGCGGCGACATCAAATACTCCGGCCCGTACGGCAGCCCGGCGATCGTCGACGACAGCGGCGTCCATCGGCTCTCACTGCACGCAGCGGAACTGAAGTTCGATCATCCCGCGACCGGGAAGCACATGCACTTCGAAACAACATGGCCCGCCGACATGCAGCAATTCCTGAATCGATTGCAGGCGAAGGCTCATCGCGAACGGGGTGCCATGTGAAAAAGCAACACCAGCGTTTTGCTCGACAAAAACAAACCGGCCCCCAGCGTACACCGCAGGACACATCGTCCGTCACGGAAACACACTCCTCTGTGCTGGAACAGAAACAACAACTGGCTCCGGATCCGGCAGCGCCAATTCCCATCGTAACGGTGAAGACTCGAATTTCGCAGACGTCGGTATTCCGCAAACAGATCGATTCGGCGGACGGTGCAAAACCCGGTGACCTGGTTGCCGTGTACTCGAAAAGTCGGCAGTTGCTGGGATATGGCCTGTACAATTCACGCAGCGAAATGGCTCTGCGCATGTTGTGGCATTCGGAAGAGCTGCCGACCGATGCCTCATGGGACGAAAAACTGCGGCCCGCCGTCCAGCTGCGTCGGGACATTCTGAATCTTGACGAATGCACAGACACCTACCGCGTTGTTCATGCCGAAGCGGATGGTCTGCCGGGACTGATGGTCGATCGTTACGGTGACGTATTATCGGCCGAGGCGTTCAGTCTGGGGATGTACCAGCGTGCCACCGCCCTGCTGCAGCGGTTGCAGGATCAGCTGGGCACACAGCACACGATTGTGCAGACAAGTCCCCAGTTCCTGTCTCAGACAGGCTACGATCCGCCCAGCGTTGCGTCGCCTGGCTGTCCCACTGAAGTGATCGTGCAGGAGTTCGGCACTCGCTTCAAGGTCCGATTTGCAGGCGGCCACAAGACAGGATTTTTCTGCGATCAACGGGAGAACCGTCGCAAGCTGGCCGAGTTCTGCAGCGGCAAAAGCGTGCTGGATCTGTGCTGCTATACCGGCGGTTTCTCCGTGCAGGCCATGAAGCTGGGCAAGGCAAAGGACGTCACCGGCGTGGACCTGGACGAAAGCCCGCTGCAGGTTGCCAAAGAGAATGCAAACCTGAACCAGGTGCGAGCAAAATTCGTGCAGTCGGATGCGTTCAACTATATGCGAGACATGATCAACGCCGGTCGGCAGTTCGATGTGGTTGTGCTGGACCCGCCCAAACTGATCCGGTCACGAATGGAGATTGAAGAAGGGACTCGAAAACACTTCGACCTGAACCGTCTGGCTATGCGTCTGGTCCGACCGGGCGGGCTGTTGCTGAGCTGCAGCTGCGCGGGGCTTTTGCCGGACTCGGAGTTCACGAATCTGCTATGTGCGGCGGCGCGTCAGAGTGGCGCGGAGATCACTCCGGCCCGAGACGGCCGAGGCGCTCGACACGCCTCAAGGCCGATGCAGATCATCGCCAGGACAGGCGCTGCGCCGTGTCATCCGGTAGGCGGCAACTGTCTGGAAACAGAGTACCTGAAGGCCGTCTGGATGATCATCGGTTAGATAGTAGGGTCCGCTGTGCGGACCGATTTACGGAACGCTGTGCGGCGTGGGATGGTCCGCACAGCGGACCCTACAACTGCTGACCATGTACGGTGAACAACGACTACTGACCGACGGCAGTTTTCACTCCGGTACCGGGAGTGACCGTGCCGCTGGCCTGTTCGACAGGAGCCTTGGATTCACCGGTCAGGTGATTATCGATGCGCGCTCGTGACTTCAGGCCATCAAAGGTGTTGGCCACCAGTTTCTGAACCTCACGTTCACGCAGTTCCTGATCCAGCTGAACTTTCACATCCTCCAGGTCGTGTTCAATGGGCTCGGTTCTGCCTTCGAACTTCAGGATAACGTACTGATGATCGACCTGGATGATGCCTGAAATTTCTCCAGGTGTTTTCATTTTGAACGCAGCCTTGCGAAGTTCTTCGTGAGCTCCGGAGAACTGACGAATCGGCGGCACAGTGCCTCCCAGTGCCCGACTGTTCGGTTCGGTCGAATAGTCACGGACGAAGTTCTCGAATTCATCCGGCGCTCGCCGGATTTTTTCGTAGTACTCCTGAGCCCGTCGCAGATTATCAACAACCATCATGCGAGCCTTCACTCGCGGACCATAGTTGTCGACGTAGGCTTCTCTCATCATCTGCTGAGTAATCCGGACTTCCTGTCCCGCCAGTTTCTCCAGTGCCAGCATCGGCCAGATGACGTCGCGGCGATACTGAATCGGCGACAGTCCGCGTTCGGCCATCAGCATTTTTTCCCATTGATCAACGGGCAAACCGAACTTCTTGGAAATCTCGACGATCTTACGATTGACTTCGGCATCAGACACGGCGACGCCGGCTTCGGCACACGCCTGCTGAATCAGCGTGCGGTTGATGACGTTGCCCAGTACTTCCCGCCCATGACGCTCGACACACTCGCGAGCGAGTTCCTGATACGAGATTGATTGTCTGTTCACCCGAGCGACCGGCTTGTTGGACGTGCTGACCAGTCCGGCGGCAGCAGTCGGATTGCCCTGTTCTGCGGCTTTGGTGTCTTCCGCGCGGTACACCTGAAAGCCAATGCCTGCTGCGAGTATGGCAATCAGCGTTCCGCTGACCAGCATGGGCCCGCGATTTGCACGCTTTGAGCCTGTATTGAATGACGAATTTTCCTGCATGGTTCGGCTCCCGAAGTCTCCATCACTGCGCGCAATTATCCTGCAAGAGGGTGGAGGCAGTGAATGAGGAAGAGAAGTGAAGTGAGAGGTAAGTTTTTGAGGCGAGAGTTGAGAGAGGCGCTCGATGACTCTGTACGAAAGGTTTCGACAGGCGTTTTTTGCCGTTGTGCGATGTTGCCACTTGAGCAATCAGCGAAGAATGCGCGACACCGCACGTCAGGTTTTTCGAGCCACCGCCGTTGTATGATATTTCCACGATTCGGGTCAAGTTCTGTTTTTTGACCTGACGCGGTTACCGGGTTCTCAGCGTGCCAGGTTCTGAGTGGATCGGTATTTGAGGTATTGCCGCAGTCCGGGAAGACCGAAGTCCGATTCCGGCGGTATGCATACGTGCGGCCTGCGTGGCATGCGGCCCGTGCGGTCGAATTCACGGATGGCGCCGGCCTGGGCTTTGGCGATCTCGGACATGCCCCGCCAGTTCAGCGTCATGTAGCTGTCATCCGGCTGTACTTCCAGGCGTCCCTGAACGATCACGTCGCCGGTATCGACGCCCTTGTCCACGTGAAAAGCCGTCCAGCCAATCATCTGCGGCTCCTGATTCAGCAGTGCCCAGAATGATGAGTGGCTGCCTCGATAGAACGGCGTCAGTCCCGGGTGCCCTCCCAGTACCAGGCCGGTTGCCGGCAGTTGCCGAACTTTTTTCGGCACCCATGACTGTGAGTGAACAACAAGCACGTCGGGCTGAAGATCGGCCATCGCCTGCCGGGCGGCAGGTTCTGAATACGACCGACATTGTATGACCGGTGCATTCTGCTGCCGCAGCACGTCTTCCACATGCTGCCTGTCAAAGAGCTGTCGGTAAATGCGACGATCCGCCCTGCGATTCGCGGCTTTGTACACAAACCTCGCAGCAACCTGGGATGCTGTCGAGACCAGTCCCTGTTTCTTCAACAGGCGTCGGAACGTTACCAGCGGCAGGCCGTTTGTTTTGGTTTCTGCTTCGACGATGCCGACAACATTGAGATCGGCCTCAATCAACCGAGCACAAGTCGCGCGGCAATGCAGAACGGGATTGATCAGCATCAGTACCCGGTGGCGGCGGACGGCGGATTCGGCGTTCGAATCTGCGTTCAGGACTGAGCGGTCATTTGGCTTGCTCATGCATAGCTCTCCGCTCTTGCACAAGTCTGAGATAAACCGGCCCGATCA
>JAPYTO010000475.1 GCA_029941865.1 Fuerstiella sp.
TTCTGTGAGAGGCCCGAGGAGAGTAATCCCTCGGGCCTACTCGACTCCGGCAGTCTGAGCAAAGCCATGCCGTGCAATTCAGAGGAAGCGAATATTGCCGGAACAGCGCTTCGCTCGGTCACGGCCTACGTGACGGGAACGAGAACAAGCCGGTGCCACTGTTGTTTCACGTGGTCGTGGCGTTCGTTTGCATCTGTACCGCGCGCGGTTCACAATGGTGTCCACAAACATCTTCAGGATCGACCTTATGAAGTCAACTCCTGAACGTGCCAGCCCACATCGTCTGATTCAGCCGAAACAACTGCACCGGATATACAGCATGGTTATCACCCGCCGAATGATCATCGCGTTATTGTTGCTGTCGTACTTCGCTCCGTTTCTTTCGGCACAGGAAAACGGCGCACAGCCTCCCAACTTCATCATCATCTTCTGTGATGACATGGGATACGCGGACATTGGGCCGTTTGGTGCTCAGGGCTACCAGACACCACATCTGGATCGTATGGCGCAGGAAGGGCTGAAGTTTACGGACTTCTACGCCGGCCGTTCTTTCTGTTCTCCGTCGCGGGCAGCGCTGATGACGGGATGCATTCCGACTCGGGTTGGCGTTGGTGGCAACTTTGGCCCCAGGTCGACCAACGGATTGAATCCGGAGGAAATGACCATCGCGGAAGTCTTGAAGCAACAGAATTACGCGACGGCCTGCTTCGGGAAGTGGCATTTGGGACACCAGCCACAGTTTCTACCACCGAACCAGGGCTTTGATGAGTACTACGGAATCCCGTATTCGAACGACATGTGGCCCTACCATCCGGCTGTGCGACATTTGGCCATGGAACAGCGCCTGAAACGGTGGCCGCATCTGCCACTTTATGAAGGACTGGAAATCATTAATCCTCAGGTGATGCCGGCAGATCAGATTCCATTGACGACCAACCTGTTTGAACGGGCCATGAAGTTTATTGAGAGCCACAAAAGCGAACCATTCTTCATCTACCTGCCCAGTCCTCAGCCGCACGTGCCACTGTTCGTATCAGATAAGTACAAAGGCAAGACCGAACGGGGACTGTTCGGCGATGTGATCAGTGAAATTGACTGGGGCGTCGGTCAGATCATCGACACGTTGAAGAAGAACGGCATCGACAAAAACACGTGCGTCGTATTCACTTCGGACAACGGACCGTGGCTGTCGTACGGAGATCATGGTGGATCAGCGAAACCGTTGCGGGAAGGCAAGGGAACCAATTTCGAGGGCGGTTTTCGCGTCCCTTGCCTGATGCGATGGCCGGGCACGATTCCATCAGGAAAAGTCTCTGCCGAAGTTGTCGGCACGATCGACCTGCTGCCCACTTTCGCCCGGATCGCTGGTGCCGCTCTGCCCAACCGAAAAATCGATGGCCGGGATATCTCTGACCTGATGTTTGGCAAGCCCGGTGCCACGACACCGCACGATGTATTCTATCACTACGATGGAGGCAACCGCCTGATGGCCGTCCGCAGTGGCAAGTGGAAGTTGATGTTCGCCCAGTCGTACAACTCACCAATACCAGGCAAGGGCGGCATTCCCGGCAAAGTTCGGCGCAAGAACCTGGAACTGTCGTTGTTCGATCTCGAAAACGACATCGGTGAAACGACGAATCTGGCTGACAGGCATCCCGATGTCGTTGAGCGTCTGAAACAGCACGCGGAAAACATGCGCAAGGATCTGGGCGAAGGCAAGGACGCAGGCCCGGGGCGGCGGCCGCCTGGGCAATCATAGGCACTTCAGCAATGGCCTGGCAGACAACTACTTCATGACGGACAGCAGGTCGCTGTACTCGTCCGTCCAGACGATGGGTGGCATCAGCAGATCTGCGGATGGTTGTCTTCGCTTGTTAATCAGCGCTGATTCAAGATCGTTGTTATTGCGTGCCAAAATAAGCCAGTCTGATGCTGCATCGGCATCGGTTCGCTCCCGTAGATCTTCGACATAGGCGATTTTGAAATCCATCTCTTCCGCGGCACCTCGAACCACCCGAAACAGATTCAAATAACGGTTGCTGACGTGAACGGCCAACAGTCCTCCTGGGGCCAGATGACGATCGTATATCTGAAAGGCCTCTTTCGTTAACAGGTGGGTTGGAATCCCGTCACCACTGAATGCGTCCAGAACAAGCAGGTTAAATTCCTGGTCCGGCTGTTGGTCAAGTGACACGCGTGCATCTCCCAACACCGTCTCAACCTCCGCAGGAGTATCCTGCAGGAATGTGAACTGCGCCTGAGCGATTTGAATCACGTCCGGGTTGATTTCATAGAACTGAAAACGGTCTCCCTTGCGGCCGTAACTGGCCATGGTCCCGACGCCAAGTCCCACGACTCCCACATGAGCCGGACCACGTTCTGCAATCGTCCGCATTGCGACTCCGACGCCACTGCGTTTGCTGTAGTAGGTCGTCGGCTTATTCCGTCTCTTGTCCCCAATGTGCTGAAACCCGTGAATCGTCTTTCCGTGATACAAAGCCAACCCGGCGTGCCGCGGGTAGTCATCCATCAGCTCGATCCGCAGCACACCGTAGAAGTTTCTGCGGCTCAACATCGTGCCTTCGGTCTCGGGACTCCACGCGGCACCTGTGACAAGGAACAAGCCGACTCCAGCGGTGGCAAAGGTTATGATCTTTCGAAATCCTGACAGCTGGTTGTTCGCATGAGGTTTGAGAATGGAAAACACGGCAACGGCAATACCTGCCCATGCCAATAGTTTCAGTTCCATGTAGGAGTGAAATATTGTGGGACAGACAATCGCCACAGCAATGCCTCCCAATGCACCACCGGCTGACATGGTCAGATAGAAATCTGTCAGTTGCTCACTCGGCGGTCGTCGCTGTGACAGCTCTCCATGACAGATCATGCAGACAAAGAACATCAGCGATAGAAACAACGCGAGTTCAACGTGGTAGCCGGCTGCGACGTCAGCAAGGCTGAGGCTGACTGAGGCCAGCAATTCGTCGGCGGCGTCAATTGCGTAATAGGTCGGTATCCGGATAATTATTGGAATCCCATACCGCCCCGGCCAAATTGACCGTTTGCATAGGTGTGCCGAATGTCAGCATGTCGGTCAGGCTGTACCAGTCGTCTTCTTGAAATGGGAACTCACTCGTGCACTCAAAAAACCGGCCATACCGCCATTTCCAGTCGGCAAATTCAGTATCGTACCAGCCGGCGCGTCGATAAAGCCATTGCCATCCTGATCCGTCGAAAGCGACTCCGGCGACACACCGAGTGTTGCAGCCTGTGCGATGATTTCAGGGAGTTCCGGGTGCAGCATATCGTCATCAAACAGGAACCCTGCATACGTGCTGATGTAATCGAATTTTGCAATGGCCGTGCGTTCAATCACGTCGTCACCAACTCCAAACACTTTCATAAAAAACGAGGGTACCCTTTCGTTGTCCGTGCCGTTGCGACGGGCCGTCACACGGACGGCATTCAGCTGATCACCACCGCTGGTAAATGCACGAGTCGCTTCATCCCAGTGCCCGGTCGTAATGTCAGCGTCCTTGAGGACTTCACCATGCGACTCTTCGTTGACCATCGCAAAGTCGGTGCTCGAAGTCCTCATCCTGTCAACATTGTTCCCCTGACGTAATTCCAAAGCTGCTGCCAGTGCGGCTGCGTCCGCGGCGCTCTGAAGTCTGCTACGTGCGGAATACACGAAGCCCACGTCGACTGCAAAGCCAACAACGACCAGCAGAAGAATGATAATGGCGGGCATTATGATCATGATGCCCCCTTTACGCGTGGACCGGATGGTCTGTCGAACCGGGGCAGGATTTGAACGAATCATTGCAGTTAACCTCTCTGATTTACGCCTTCGTCAACAACACCAACTCCACGCCGCGGCGTATCGTTGATCAGTCGACTGCACTTACTTATTACTCTCTCGCAGTGGATTCCGATCGGGCGTGTCAGCGACCATCGCTTAGTTCCGGTTTTGCACATTTTCAGACTTGATATTGGCACGAAAAAGGCAGC
>JAPYTO010000476.1 GCA_029941865.1 Fuerstiella sp.
GGGAACATGCACGAATCCACAATCACGATCGCGATGGTTTCCTTTCCGTCACTGATGACCAGCGACCGTGCGTGAAGTGGATCCAGAACCTGATTCGCGCTGCGTTGCAGAAAACCGCCATTGTGTAATGCGGGCAGGGTCCGGGGGGAGATATCCACCGTGGCCGCTCCCGCTCGCAATGATGGTCCTTCAACAGCCAGCACCCGGGACACACTGGTAAAAACCAGCAGCAGGACAATTCCAGGAAAGAGGAGCGAGTGTTTCATGGTGATTCCTTCATGGGATGCTAATTGTCCCTTTTCGCTGTTGGTTTATTCTTATGTCGTTAACTGGAGAAAAATCCTCAGTCGCCCGCGCGAGGATCGTGAGAAGCAGGAATCGCCGTGACGGACGAGGTTTCAGGACCATCCGTGACATTGCTGCTTCACCACACCACCTGGAAGAAAGTTGTGAGGCGACAACTGCGCCCCACGGACCTTCGATCGCCGACGCAAGCGCGGCGGCTGCAAATCGTCCTTGGGAATACTTACCTGGAACTTGCCCCCGGACCTTCAACTGCGGTGAGCGACGCGATGGGGATCACCGCCAATTCGGCGCTGTTGTGGTTGCCGCGTCGGTCACCCGAGTTGGAATAGGCGACATAGAGTTTGCCGGCGTGCTCGGTGGCATAGGGATAGGACAGACTTGTATTCGGGTGAGATGCTCCCGGTCCGGCGGGGAACTCGGCATGGCGGATCACAAAGACTTTAGAAAACATGTCCTCCCCATGATGGCTGACTGCAATCGTCAGCGGCGAACGACGTCCTCCACTGTCAGCGGTTGTCGTGCAAATCAGATAACGTTGCCCTGTGCTGAGAATTCCCGCGCACGGTTTTGATGTTGCCATTGGCAGGTTGGATTCGACGGACGGTGACCACGTGCGGCCGAAGTCTTCACTGAACGCAGCCAGCGCGAGCGGCTTGTCGCCGTAACGGGCGATATTTGTAATTCGCGGGCCGTCGACAGTGATCGACGACTCGCCCCACATCTTTCCAGCAACTTCGCCACGTGGAATGACGACGAGTTTCCACTTCGTCAGGTCATCGCCTTCACTGATAACGACTGCGGCCGGATTGCCACTTCCAGCGATGAAGCCCGGCATGATCCAGTTGCCGTCACTCATTCTGATCGGCTCGTTCATGGGCCAGAAGCCATCGTCCACGACAACACCGCGCGGCTGCCACTGGCCACCTTGTTCGTCGAGTGTGTAGGCCCGCGTGTGAACTTTCTGCCGCGTGTTGTGGAACGCTCCGAGGAACGCCCAGAGTTCGGCACCGCGGGAAAGAAAGACACCATGACTGATTGCCAGGTTGTCTGATTCGGTGCCGACGTCCATCGTGCGGATGTCCGACCAGGTCCTTCCATCGTCGGAACTGACGCAGTACCGGCCTTCTTCGGTGACGGTGTTTTCTCGACCTTTGTTGTGACCGAAGGACGCGTAAAGTTTGTCTTTGTGCCAGGCCAGGGCGACTCCATGCAGCCACTTGTAACCGTCAATGTCAGGTTCCCATTTCTTGATCACACGGAATGTAACGTCGGTGAGAACTTCGGCATCGGCGGTCGCGGGGAGAGTTGCGTTGTCTGACCACAGGTGGGCCGCCTGTGGATTTGCCGCAACGTTCATTCGGCTGGCGAAATTCGGGATCTCATGAGTTGCTGCAATTGGCTTGTATGCAGCAGTCAACTCTTTGGCGTCGAGTGGTCTGTCGAACAGCCGCACCTCGTCAATCGCACCAACGAGGTTTTGCCTGATGCGACCATCGTCATCGACACCGCCAATCGTCAGCGGGGCTTCGGTACGCGAGATCGCCTTCGTGAGTTTCACTTTTCCCGCAAGCTTCCCGTTTACCCACAACTCAGCGCTCGCCGGACGTACCACCACACCAATCAGATGCCAGTGCCCCGGTTTCGGCAGCCTGGAGCAGTCGACCGTTGCCCAGCGATCCTGCCAGACATACAGCCGAAAGTGATTGTCTTTATCAATCATCACTCCCCACTGGCGTTCGCCCAGTGAATAACGATTCTTCGCAGCAATCATCTGCTGCCTGCCGCCCAGCAGATAAGGGTTCACCCACGCGGACAGTGTGAAACCGGTTTCTCCATTGGTGAAGCCCTCTGAGTTTTTGAGCTTGAGCAGAGATGCGCCATCGAGAACGGCGCAATTCCCTGACACGCCGGTAGTCGCAGTAACGTCTCCACGCACACTGAGTTTGGAGGTTGTGGATGAATCGAGCGGCCACGATTGGTCGTCCGCCTGGAGAACAGACAATGGACGCGACAGGATCAGAACGGCGAAGAGCGGAACACGGAGCATGATTGGACTCGTGGTTTCTACGGTTGACGTTGTTTGTATTTGGGAATCTACTGCTGACAAACGAAAAACAGCCCGCCGCAAACGAATGCGACGAGCTGTCGTGATTTCAAATCGGGGCAACAGGATTTGAACTTGCGACCTCTCTGCACCCCCAGTTGACTTTTGCCGGGGCATGGAAAACCAAACTTCCAATGTTTTACCTGGTGCCGTGTGTCATTGCAACTCACTCAACGTCACCGTGTATCATCGGTTTTTGGTACAAGTTGGTACGATAGATTTCACACGACCACCAAGTGACCGGAATGACGAGGTGTTCCGCACGAACCACGTGTTTTCATAAACCGCTGTCCTTACGGTGCGTATTTACGAAATGGAAAAACTATGACTGAGTTAGTGTCCGAAGATGATGCAGCACGCCGCGCCTACTGGGCCGCGCAGATGGAGTTGGGTTATGCCTTTGTTGAGCGTCTGCTGGAATTTCCGGTGACCGAATGCAACGAAGGATTCGCGTCGATTCGCGAAGCGGCCGAGTCTTCTGACGTCGAAATCCTGTTTTCTGATTCGAAAATTGCCGGAGATCTCGACCGCGTTTATTACATGCGCGAATCACTGATCGATGACGTGCTGGCCATCGGACGTGACATGAACGATCTGGGCTGGGTGCTGAAGATCGAAGACGGATTTCGATCACTCGAAATGCAGCGAACGCTGGTACGCAAACCGGAAGTTTTCGATTCCATTCTGCGAAAGTGTATCTGGGAATCCGGTGGTGAGATCCCGTCTGTCGAATTCGTGTTTCGCCGAGCGATCGTGATGGTGGCCAACATCCCGAAGATCGGCACACACATGTCCGGTTCCGCGATCGACATCTCTGTGTTTCAACGTGATGGCGCAGAAGTCTGGCGTGGCGGACCGTATCTTGATGTCAGTGAACGGACGCCGATGCGTTCACCGTTCATCAGTGAATCGGAATTACAGAATCGAATCAGGATTACTGAAGTGATGGAATCACATGGTTTCATGCATTTCCCTTACGAATTCTGGCATTACAACAAAGGCGATGCCGGTGCCCACATTCTGACGGACAATTCCGCGCCCGCTCGCTACGGCGCGGTCAACTGGGATTCGGAAACGAACATTGTCACTTCCGTGCCCGATCCGATGAGCCCGCTGAATCCACTGGATGTGATTGAGACAGAAATCGCCGCGGCCATGGAACGCCTTGGTTGAAGTTTTGCTTTCGGGTAATGATTGCCCGTGCGAAAGTCGCATGTGCTTCTGACGAGAGATCCAGTTCTGCGATCGGCGTATTGACTGGTGGCTTGTTGCCAGGAACTATTCTGCGACGCACTCGACCGCAGCGTGCACTGGAAAACGAAGGCGGATCTCTTGGCGTTGATTGGCCGGCCGGTGCGAGTGCGATTCGAACGGCGCGATGTCGATCTATACTCCTTCCAATTCCGCGACTGACACTGAGGCACCGGCCTCGTTGGCTACGCCTATTGATGGAAACATGTCGTAGTTGAGTCAAGTTTTCAGAGCGACAACGGAGCGTTTCCGAGCGGCAGCTCGATCAAACCGTCGACGACGGCTCGTTGGATTACTCATTCCGCCGATTTGGTCGACTCCACTTAAGTCGGGCAACGAATGTGC
>JAPYTO010000477.1 GCA_029941865.1 Fuerstiella sp.
AAAGAAAGTTCTGGAAGACTCTGTGCGCGGCTCGGTAATTTCCGAGATCGCTCATACAGATTCGGAATCCGAGCCTGTCAGATAGTTGTGGAATGCCCCGGTTTTTGATCCAGGTGTCATGAGAGTTCGGGTTGGGTACCAGGGGTAGTGTCGCTGTGCTGATGGAACTGAGTTCGCATAGCGAATTCCGGACGACGTTTGATGCAGTAACACACATTTACATCGCTCCAGCCTTTTCTCCATTCCCGCAAATACACTGGGTGTTTTCAGCATGCGGTTCCGGTCCGTCAAATCTTCAGAACCGTCGTTGACATCCACCCAAACGCGGATACATTTGCGGCCTCACAACGATTAGAAAACACGCCGGCTGCAGGACGTTTGCAGCACTTGAGAATTGCTCTGTTAATGCTCGACCAATGCTGTTCGCGTGCCCTGACGCACGCCTCTATTTTCGACCTCGCCTGGGGAACCTGGGCTGGATGGTCACACATCGCCCGCGATCGTGAATTGCGGTTTGAGTCGTACGAGCTTCCACCTCCCCCGGCTTGATTCCTTTCGCGGATTCTCTGTCCGTAATTCCCCTTTGACGTTCCTCTGAAGAGTCCTTGTGCGCGCTGGTCTGCGCGTGTATCCGGCAAGGAGGCGATCGCTGTATGCGCTGCTGGAAACCACACTGATGCCAAAACCGTTTGATCCGATCCGACTGCTCAAGGAGATTTCGAACGATCTCCTGCGTGAACTGTTCACGCGGGAAGGCGCCAAACTCCGCATTCCATGGGACGAACTGTCCCGCAATGACATTGCTCCCATCCTGCTTGTCTGGGAAACCATGCCGCAATCCGAGCGGTGGAAGATCCATGTGGCGATGCAGGAAGTGCACGGGATGTCTCACGAACCGGGGCTGCGGGTTCTCGCCGAACAGATTGACTGGCTGCGCCCCGAACTCACTTCGGCGTTCTCCGCATGGGAGAGCCGTGTCGACAAAGTGCTGTGGGCCCGGCTGCACGCCCGCGACGCCTTCGACGAGGCGGCAATATTTGCTCGTGCCGATACGCTGGCGGTCGGCCGTTACTGGAAACGCTGGAACGGGCTCCCTCCGGACCAAATTACTGTCACCGAGAAGCACACCACCCGTCTGCAGGACGAGCTGCGGAAGTACTACTGGCCGAAGGAACTGCGTGGCCGACACTGCCGCGTGCACCATTATCCGCGATGCAGCGGCGTGGACTATTTCTTTGCCTATCTTGACGACTGGCCCGACAAACTACTGGCGTTCGACGAGAACGGCGAGATGGAACCCCGCTCAGAGCGGTACGCATTCACCAATGTGTTTGCCTACGATCCCGGCAATGGCTGTATTGATCTTATCGCGAAAGGTGGTCGCAAAGTCCACTTGCAGTTGCGTCAGGCGTTCTGCCGTTCGATTCTCGAGATGGACGTGGAAGACGAGCAACCACTGCTGCCGGCATATCGTCTCGACCATCTGCTCGAGCCACACTTGGCGCTCGTGACCGATCCAGCTGATCGGATTGCCAGCGTGCGGATCAATCGCATCCGTATCAAACCCAAGGATGTGAAGCAGACGATTCGCTATGAAGAACTCGGGTTTACCAGCCACACGACGCTAAACATGGTGACGACGGAGCTGCGTGAGCGGCTGGCCGATCAGGGTCTCTCGTCGGATCGGGCGTCGGTCTCGCAGGTCTCGTTTCAGCTGGAATTTCAAAACGACGGCCGTTCCCGGCCGCGAACCATGACCTTCCGCGTGAGCAGCCCGAACTCGTGTGACCTGAAAAGCAAATCGGAGGAACTGCGTGCCATCGGGGAACGGTGTCTGCGGCTGTGGAGGATCACCGATGCCTGAATCGCTGACACTGCTGTGGTCACTGATGGACATGCCGGGAGCGGCTTTGTCGAACTACGCCGCCAGCCTGTGGGGCACGAACGTGTTTCAGGCAGCGCTGGCCCTTGGGTTTCTGAGGGAAGCGGAGCCGGCAACATGGGTGACCTGCCCCGAGTGTTTCGAGCACGAGGAGGAAGTGATCGTACGGCCGGGACGGAATGGCGGTGTGTGTTACGCCATCCCCTGCCCGGAAGTACTCAGGGCAGAAGTCTCACTGAATGACATGCGACAGTGGCGTGTGGACATGGCAGCCGTTGCTTCCACACTGGCTCGGGCACTGCAGCTGGCCGGCAAACCGACGGAGCTGGCTCCCGGCCGAGTCTGGCGACTGGGACGCTGGAAGTATCAGGGGCAGGCTCGCGACATGCTGCTGGCCATCGGTCTGAACCAACCCGATGCGATTGACATCCGCCGGCAGATCACGGCGTCCAGACGGCCGGTGGTGTTTGTACCGCTGGCGGAACCGGGGGCCGACTTCTGGGTCGGACAGCCGCCACCGCTCATTCGATTGTCGGAGGTGGTCTCGCTGGTGGACAGCGCCCTGGGCATCGACACCACGGAACTTGTTGGTCTGATTCAAGACGCCGATGAGCGGACAGACAACACGCCCGACTCGCTTTCCTTCGTGCTCGATCAGAAAGTCCGCAGCGCACTGAATTCCAAAATGACCGACGAACTGATTCTGCAGACCTACGTCGCCAATGGTTCTTCATCCCGCAAGGCGGCGAAGGCTCTGAAGAAACGAGGACACTCGATTCACCATGCCACCATTTCCCGGCTTGTGAAGAAGTACGAGGAAGTGCTGCGTACCGGTTCCAGCGAATCGGTCGTGCGCACGCGCTCGTCGCAGCGACGCGACACACCGATAGAAAAACGAGATTGAGATAACTCACTGCCATGACACAACTTACGCACCGCTGACCTGTCGCACGCTCCGTGCGCACCCTGCGACACATGCGACACCGCAGCCGCCGGCTGAGGCCGTGAGGCTGAACACCCGGCAGTCGCCTGTCTTGCCTGCGTAGGTCAGCGGAAGTGATCCGCGGCGCAGTGACCCGACCTGTATCGCTCCCGGGCCCGCCCCTCCGGCCCAGGATATGTGATGCAGGTGAATGCTTTGAATGGCGGCGGCTCTCCATGTGCGCCGCGACTGGGACGGTTCGAGTTTGGGATCGTCAAACGCAAGGTCCGTCAGATCGTTGGACGAGCCGGTTACACGCGACAGGACAAAGAGGATCTGGAGCAGGAACTGCTGACGCGACTGCTGCAGGGACTGAAATCTTTCGATCCTGATGTCGCTCATCGCAAATCGTTTGTGACCGCCATCGTCGAACGGGCGGTCGCCACCATTCTTCGTGATGCCGAGGCCCAGAAACGGGACCACCGCCGGATCAGCTCACTACAACGGCTGGTGGACCTGACGGACGAAGGGCCGACCGAATTGGCCGAGACCATCGGTGACCGCGAATACAACGGACGCCGTTGCCGTGATCCCCGCAGTGATGAAGACCTCGCGCAGCTGGTGACCGATCTGGCTGAAGTTATTGATTCAATGCCGGGTGAACTTCGCGACCTGGCCGAACGAATGAAGACACAGTCGATTTCCGCCATCGCACGGGAGATCGGTGTCCCCCGGACCACGCTTAACGACGCCGTGCGACGACTGCGGCAGCGGTTTGAACAGACAGGACTCAGGGACTACCTCTGAAAAACGTCCGTCACGTCAGGTCGGAGCCGGGTAGCTCTCAAGGTAGAGACGCACTTGTTTGACCTGAGGAGATCGCCATGACGAAGGAACTGTATCGCTACGAGTTTCAGCCTGATGTGCCGCTGGAAGAAGTCGAAGCCTCTTTGCTGCTGGCTGTACTGGCGACCGAAAGCCTGCACGGTGAATCCCAGGTCCGACTTGACGCGTCGCATTACCTCGATCCGGACCGCCGTGCCTGCGTCATTGATGGGGGCACGCCGGTCGGTCGGGACGTCAACCGCCTGTTCGTCGGATTTATGCGCCGTGAGTACGGCGAAGACGCATTCCGAGTCGAACGGATCTCATCACCAACCCATCAACCCGAACCAGAACAGGAATTGTGTCCCCATG
>JAPYTO010000478.1 GCA_029941865.1 Fuerstiella sp.
AAGCAAGGACTTTGTCATGAAGTCTGCGACATGCCTGGCCATCGTCACTAGCGCCGTCATTTGTACCGGCTGCGCTCAATCACTGCTGAATCAATCCCTGATGGAACAGCGCGTGATTGAACAGTTCGCCGAAGCGCTCAACGAAGAAAACGAACCGGCACTGCGCCGGATCACTTCATCGCGTTTCGAAGAAAAGGCCATGCGCTCCGACGACGTATTGTCCGATCTGCAGGTACTGCCGTTGCCCAAAGATAAGTTGACGGTTGTGGAAGTGACGAATCTGAAAGATGGCGGGCGACAGGTCATCGCGAAAGAAGAATCGGGCGGCAAATACCAGTTCCGTCTGGTCAATGATCCCGCCAAGAACTACTGGGTGGTTGACGACGTCATGGTCCGTCAGCTGAATAAAAGCACGCGAGTCACCAAGTCGACCACTGAAGTCATGGACCTGCTGATGAAGGTGCGGCAGTTTCTGACAGTTTGGGAGTCCGGCGAACGCCATGAGATTCTGGCCATGACATCTCCCGGCCTGACCAGTTCGCTGGAGCGACTTCCGGATGAATGGTTGCAGGCTTTAACGGCCCGAATTGCCTCCACCTATGAAGATGGCATGGCGCGCAGGCCGGAAGCCAACCTCAACGAAAACGATGCGGTGGTGAAACTGCCGGCAAAAAATGGCCACCTCCTGATCAAGATCGTTCGCAGTTCGGGCGAATGGCTGGTCGACGACGTCGAAGCTCACAATCACCGGGACAAAAACCATTCCGGATCCGTGCGGCGCCAGGCAGATGCTGTCGGCGCGGTCAATTCGTTTCTGACCGCATACGGTGCTGAAGATCACGATTTGCTGCAACAACTCACAACGAACAGGTTCTACTCCGGATCATTGAAGCTGGCCGACCTGTCCATCATTCAGTTGCCGTCGTCCTCGGAAGTGCCGGACGAATTTGACATTCGTACTTACGAAAACAAGCTGACGGTAATGATTCCTGCCGGGCGGGAGATTGTGCGACTGGATCTTGAGGAACGGCAGTCCGAATTTACCAAAGCCGACATCGCTGCCGGAATCGGATCGGCACCAGCGGAGAATGAACCGCGATTCCTGGTTCGTGATGTGACCCTCTACGAACGCTCCACTCAGCGTCAAAAATCGTTGTCGTCTGTATTTACCGCGCCGACTCGGGCGTCCTACTTTCTGAAGGCGTTGTCGGAACGTGACCTCAAAACCGTTTCTCAGATGTCTTCAGCCGAATTTTCTCGCGCGACGTGGGAACGACTTGCTCCCGAGATCCTTTCCGCTTTACCGATCCCCGATTTCTATGACGAATCGCTTACTCTGACCGACAGTCACACGGTCGCCCACCGCACAGAGCTTGAGTTCAGGACAGGCAGCGGGGCAATTCTGTCGTGCCGCATGATCACTGAAAATGGGGCGTTGAAAGTCGATGACATTCAATATCCCAACCAGCAGGGCCAGGTGACTTCGCTGCGGACACGACTGGAACTGGCTGTGCCATTGCTGGAGTTTGCGACCGCGTGGCACGACGCAGACATGCAATTGCTGCAAAAAGCCTGTTCGTCCGACTTTAACCGCCTGGTGTGGAGCAATCTTGAAGGCGTCCCGACACAGTTCCCCATGCTGGGGGAACAGCTTAGGCAGCCGATCCGAGACACCCGCGTTACGCAGGAACGCGCCACTGTACGATTGGGGTCGTCTGGCCAGACGGTTGTCTCAGCCAATCTGATTATGGAGCACAACTATTGGGTGGTTGACGAAATTCACCTGGATAAGAACACCGGGCAACACGTTGGCGTTCGGGAAAAGCTGCGTGGTCAGATTGCGGCAAGACTATTGAGTGGCTCTTATTCCACCGTGCAGTCTGAGTCGGGGTACGACGTGGTGCGTCCGATGGATTTGACCCCGCCGGAATTCGACACAATCAGCGCGAACCGGCATAGGGGCAGTCTGTCCGCCGGTGATGATGGCCTCATGCAGCAGGGCAGGATTCAGCAGGCCTCTGCTGAATCTTCGTCGCACTATAACCAGGGAACCATTGATCAGGCGGTCTACGAGCGGACCTATAACGAACAGCAAGCCTCGCTGCCCCAGGCTCCGATCAGTCATGCCGTATACACGAGGGCGTATCCGTCGGCGCCGCCGAATTCGACCACACCCGGTGTTGCCAGAGACGTCCATCACCATCCACCGGCGGCCCACACCACACCGCCATCCGCCGGGGCCACGATCCAGCAGGCCCGCAGTGACAACGGATTCGAGGTTTTTGGTCCGCAGGCCGACAGAATCGCTGCTACCTTTGACGCTGTGCCGCCTGCGAATCAAGGTGTGGACCTGGCCGATCCGATCGATATGACGCCAGTTGAAAGCGGAAAACCGGAGTTGAAAGGCCCGGCGTCGACTCCGGATCTCATGTACTTCGGCCCGGACAGGGAGGTACTCTCAAACCCATCATCCGCAACGGGCATTCGGCCTTCCACTACTGCACCGAAGCAAACGCTGACACAGCCGGCTGATATGCCGATTGCGATTCAGTAGCAGGGCTACGGCGCGGCTGCGGTATTCACCCGTTTGCTGACGTCCAACACCATCGGCAGCAGGAATGCCACGGCGGTATGATGCCCGCAGGGCATGCGAATGATCCGTTCAGCACGCAGTCCGATTGCTGTCGCCAGCTTTTCGGAACACTGCGGCGGCACCACGACATCGAACATCGCGACATATAGCGTTGTCCGGTCCGCAGGCAATCGATGCGCCACACGGGCGGGTTCTATTTGCCGCAACCAAACCGTCAGATCGGGCCCTGTACGATATGTTTCCAGCTTATTTCGCAGATCCGCGACTTCTCGTTCCCCGTGCTGAAACATAGTCGGCAGATCGGCACCAGCCATCAGCAGGAAGTGTTGGTCGAAGACTGAATCCAGACTGCCGGTCAGCGTGGCAACAAATCCACCAAGGCTGACCCCCAGGATGCTGACGTGGTTCGCATCGACGCCGTCCAGTGCTTTGACAACGTCTGCCGCCCTGCGGGTATCCATGGCTCCCTGCTGTATCCCTTCAACAAGTTCTTTGCCCTGGTCCGGCCGCCGGACAGTCCGTTGCCCGTAACCGGGCAGATGCACCATGAACGTGTGGATTCCGGTGCGACTCAGCGATTGAGCGATGACTCGACCGGCATGCATCCCGCGGCCCGATTCGTGAACCACGATCACGGCCGGACGATTGTCTTTACGGATGACATCGTGCTGTCGAGCCATGCGCCACTCAACAAACACGTCCCCGCCCGGACCGGAACGGGGCGACGGGAAGGAAACGCCATAGTCATATTCGCGATCTGCCGCAGGTGTGATGGTCGCTGTAAATGTTGTCGGCTTCCACAGGAATCCGCTCAGACAGGCGATGGCATCGTCACTTTCTGCAGCCTGATCCGGCACTGCCAGTGAATCGTGGCAGGCAACCGATCTGGGCTCCAGCAAAGCGGCCAGCAGGAAGAATGCCGACATTGAACTCGTCTTTCTTAAATGTGACGTCGCGAACAGGAATTCACTGGCGTCTGATGCAGCCTGCTTTCCCCTGTTCGATTCCGACCTTGAACCGCCCGGAACGCCGTGGATTGGGGACTATGACAAAGTCAGGCATCTGCATGGAAGATCACCGCCAAAAGCGATTCGACGGGGGTACACCCCTCAAGGGTAATGATTCGTGGCCTTTTGGCGAGTGGGTCATCAATGTTCGGCATGACGGCCATGATCCGTCGATCTTCATTTGGGGCCGCTTTCAACTGCCGGTGTGCTTGCAACGGTGTTGCAGTCAGGCCAGAATGGCAAACCATCGAAAATTCGGGGAGAAGCAGATAATTCTGTTCTGCTCCATTGGGTACGGTTTCCCGAAGGGTTCCGTTTCAGATATGTCCATTGAATGATTAAGGCCAGCAAATGAAGTTTCTTGAAGGCAGAACTGTCGGTATCGACCTCGGAACAACCT
>JAPYTO010000479.1:0-2535 GCA_029941865.1 Fuerstiella sp.
CCAGTGATTTTGAAACGCATCTCGAACCGCGTTTGGTTCCGGTACTTCTTATTGATCCCGGCGATGCGTTCAAACCCGTTACCCACAACGTGATCAAGCGTCAGATCGAGCCCCGACTCAATTTCACGGAGATAAGCCGCTGACATGAGGCTCGGCGAATTGATCGTGGGATAGGCCGAGTCGACGTTTTCCAGGAAGAAGAGGCTCTGGAAGGGGTCGTAGATTTCCCGATCAAGACCAAACACTATTGCGTACGTGTTCGCGATTTCGAATGGCGTTAGCAATCGTTCTTTAATATCACCTCGGTCCAGTGTGGTATAAACCGCGTCGATGGCTGCCTGCCGCTGGGACTCGGTGAGTTTGTACTTACTGTCCGAGGGCGGCATCTGCTTTTCTCGCAACTGCTCAACGACTGCCACCCAATCGTGTGTGTGGCGGTCCTGGATTCCATCCTTCAGCAACGGCGTGATATCAAAGTCGCCTTCGACCGACTTCCTGCCGTCTGTGATTCCGCCGTGACAGGCAACACAGTTCTGGCGCAGCGCCGCCATGTCGTCAGCACAGATGGCCGAGCAGGTCAAAGCCAGGATGGAAACGAATGTCATGATTCTCAACATGAAAACCTCTCAAGCCGATAATGATCGTTCGATCAATTACTTTCGCTACGTGCAAGTCAGTCCGATCAGGTCAGGATCGTGTCCAGGTTGCCCTCGTGTCCGGAGAACTCATTTACGTCGATTCCCATCTGGTGCAGGATCGAAACGTAAAGCTGACTGAGCGTGTGTCGCAGCGGGCCATCGGGATTGGCCGGGCTTCTACACTCGACCAGTCCCTGATGTTCGAAGCCACCGCCCGCCAGCACGGTCGGCAGGTATTCGCGGCTGTGGCCACCGGGACTTGAAAATGCTCCCATGAACAACACGATCGTGTCGTCCAGAAGCTGGTCATTTTTCAGGTCGGTCAGAAAACCCGAGAGACAGGCGAAGAAGTGCTGCTCCAGTTCGAGCATGTTCTCAAAGATCGACTTTTCCAGATGAGCCCGGTGCCCAAGGGCGTGGTATCCGAGGCCCACGCCGTAATCGGTCTTGTCGACGAACGGAGGAGAAGCCACAAAGACTTGGCCCCGGCCGTGCCTGATGCCCAGCCGGATCAGTTCCAGGTGCTGCTGGAACGGATCGAGCACACCTCGACCGTGGTGATCGGTCAGGTGCAGTTTCGTGTCGAATTCGACCGTCGGGATCGGCTTCTTCGCCCATTCAAGGTCGGTGGCCAGAGTCCGCTCATGTTCCTCGAACGAAGCGACGTAGGCCGCGCGGCCTTCTCCTGGAAGTGACTGACGCATGGTGCGGATCGACTTGAGCTTCCTCTCGATTGCGTCAGTGGACGTCTCTCCGAACAGATGATCGAAGATTTTCTCCGGCCCCAGCTCGTGCAGCGTCGGAAGGGCTCGGCTGTTTTTGTTCCAGACGATCGTCTTGTTGCCCATGTGCACGCTCTTATGGCGTGTCGTCTGCTGCAGCCGCTCGCTGGCGAGCTGGTCGAGGCTGATATAGGGACCGTTCGTCTGGTTCCTGTTACACGTAAGAATGCCGCGCCCACCGTTGTGTCCTCTCACGATCTCCGGCTGCATGATTCCATTGAATACAGTCAGGTCGGCATGACGCTCTTTCAGCTTCGCCAGGAGCGGCGAGCTGTTCAAGTCATCGGCCTGCGGGTTAAACGTGTGCTGGTTGTATCCCAGCATGTTGACAACGATGACCAGGTTTTTCCGCGACGTGACCGGCGACGGTCTGGACGGTGCTGCCATCACAGAACCGAGCGGATTCATCGTGGCGAGCGCACCAAGCCCCGCAAGGGATTGCAGCATGTCTCGACGGTTGACGGTGTTGCTATAAAAATTCATTTCTCTCTGATCTCCACAATCTGAAGTCCAAGCAGTACAGAACGGCCATGATGCGGCGTTGTCTTCAGCGACCGTTCACGAGAATAACGAGTAATGAAAGTGACCCAGTCTTCAGCCGACGACACTTCAACATCGGCAACGGCGCAGGTCAGTCCGTCCTGCCACTTCGCGCCGGCAAGATCATTCATGGGAGGCATCGCCAGCGGCTTATCCAGTTGACGATCGAGATTCACACCAAAGCTCACGTCGTAAGCGGCGGTCGGGCGACGAATCGAACGACACAGCGCATAAACCCGGTACGTTCCGGCAGGCAATCCGGCGACACGCATCCCGAGATCGAAGTGCCAGGGCCGATGGTCCTGGCACAACGCTGTGTTGAAAAACGGCTCGGCCTTGCTGTAAACGCTTCCCGACGGATCAACTGGCGTCGCGTTCCAATCGATGATGCCATCGCCGTGTCCGTAGTCCACGCGAATCGGGTGCGGACAGAGGTTGCCGTCCGCCATGACGAACGCTCCGGCCTGATCCCCGACGATCTGCGTCCACACGTCTTCGTGAGCAAACATGTCACCTGCCGCATGCGCCGGTGCATTGACGCCCTTATACAATCCGGCGCGGTGTCCAAGATCGAA
>JAPYTO010000479.1:2635-3991 GCA_029941865.1 Fuerstiella sp.
GAATTTCCGCCAACCGCATCTCGTCGAGTTCGCCATCACGTGCGTCCTCGATGGCATCTGCGATCAACCGTTCGATATCACGAGATTCGTCGCTCATGACACCTCCAATCGCTGCTCAATGCAGTTCGCCAGCGAGGATCGCAGCCTGAAGAACAACTGCTTCAAGGCGTTCACAGACCGCCCGGTCTGCTCAGCGAGATCGACCAGCCGCTGGGACTTCGCATATCGCAAATGAATCAGTTCTCGATGCCCGTGTGAGAGCGATTCCATGCAGTGGCGAAGTGCCTGCTGCTGCGAGTCCGCTTCGGCCTCGATTGCGATCGCGTCTTCCGCCATCAACTCAATCAGCTCAGACGTGACAATCAGCCGACTTCGCTGCCTGTCCCGCAACCACGCCATGGTCTGAAACTGAGCCACCGTTAGACCCCAGTTCAAGAAGCTGGAGCCTTCCCGGAATTCGTCACGTTTCTCGAGCAACACACGATTGGTTTCCTGCAACACATCCCACGCCGACTCGGCGTCTCCCAGCAACGAAACGATATAGCTCAGCAGCCGATGCTGATGTGCGGCGAGCAGTTCAGGAAACGATGGATAGGGTTCACTCATGCAGCCGAATACCGCGTAGATCGATTTGGTTACGGTAGATTTGGAAAAATTCTACACGATTGCGATCGTGATCCTTCGGATGAATGCGCAGTCAGGGCTCCGTTACGAATGATATTGCGTTGCTCAATCGTTGCCCAAACGCTTCAAAACCTGTGTGACGCGTGCCCTGCTCACACCCAGGAAGCGGGCCAATTCGGCTCGCGTACTGACCTCACCCGAATCCAGAAGTTACTGATATTGGAGGGCCAATCGCATCCGATGCGTCTCGGATTTGCCGACTCTGATTCGTCCCGAAGTTGGTCGAAAATGGAATTCCACTTGTAGAATTCGACGTGCGGTAATCGTCGTAACCTCTTGGTACGAAAGGCGTCTAACTCGACGAAGCCGCGGTTCGGGTGGAGACCGCCTCGGGGAGCCTCCAATGAAGTTCTCGGTTAACAGTCACGCCACGTTAGCCACTGATCGGGCAAGATGGGCTGGCCAGTAGGCAATTTGACCGCCAAAACGTTCAATAGGTGTCTTGTTGCCCCGACTTGAAATCAAAACAGCTCGTCGCATTGATTTGCGGCGAGCTGTTTGTCATTGAACAGCGAGGCTTTACACCGTTCAAAAAACCAAGAGCCAGCAGATGTTCCTGCACCAACGCTGTATGACCACGCACATCACATTGAAATGAAAGCCCTATGATCTAATTTCACGGAATTGTAGCAGGCCCTTCCCAGAAACTCATACGTTTGGTCGCTCGTTCAA
>JAPYTO010000480.1 GCA_029941865.1 Fuerstiella sp.
GGCTTTGGTGGAGCCACTGGCTTTGGTGGAGCCACTGGCTTTGGTGGAGCAACGTGCTCTGGTGGATCCACGGGCTTTGCCTGCTGAATCGTTGAAGCGACAGGCATTGGTGCCTGAACCGTCGGAGTCGGGCGCTGAGTGTTCGATTTGAACTGAATCTGCGGTGGCCGAGCGGCATTTCTCGTCCGAGGCTGCGTTGTCGTCTTCGTCGATTTCGAAGGTTGTCGCTTGCCCGGCTTTCGGAAATGAACCAGTTGGATGTTCTTGTCCTCTTCAACCGTTTCGTAACTTGCACGCCGGACACCGCTGTCGTAGGCCGTGCCTGACGTTTGCTGAATTTCGCCCTGCGGTGCATACCGCAGGTTGTTCTGCACGTTCTTGATGCCTCGCACTTGCTGACACACTCGGGTGGCCAATGCGCGATGCGTCACCACACGTACTTTACCTTCCAGTTTGACAGTATCGCCGCGGACGACGATGTCAATATCGTAGCCATTTAGCCGCGCCTGTCGCAGCGCGGCAGCAATATGCTCAGCGACTCGCTGATTCTGCAGTTGCACCGCAGTTCCCGGCGGGTTTGCATTTGCAACTCCCTGAGCACTAACCCAGGCAGGGTTTGCTGCCAGAATGCCCAGCACGAGTAACCATTTTCCGTACTTTCGCATGAAAGCTCTCCTCCTGAGCTACCTTTCGAAACCGAGAGACGGTGATTCACCGTCCCCACAGCTCGCCAGAAATTCTGGACTTAGACCGAAAATTGACAACAGGTCCGGCTGACCAACTTCGGCCGCCGCCGCCCCATCCATGGTTCAACGATTTGTGCCTTGCCACGCTGCTGCTTGAAAACGGCACCGCGCAGTTAGAGACACGTGACTGCTTATCGGCCATGTCGTGCCGATTAGATAAACAATTCTGATTTTTTGGCGCGTGCCGTCTGCAACGATTGGGTGCTGACTCTGTTATCGGTGTGTCGATACACCTGCCAACACCGGCAGATTCGGCCACAAACCGTCGTGGTTGAGACTTCCGGCAGAAACGTCGGGGCTTTCCGTCGAAGCGTGAAGGATGACAGCCCCGACCGCCAGTTCAGTGTTTCCTGCTGACCAGCGTTTGATATCCTGTTGTCGGCGGGACGTTGCCCGCTGTTCCTGACTCGGGCTGTTCGGCCATACTCTCAAACCGCTTTTCGATGTCTGACTTCGCGGATTCCCTTTATCTATGGCTGCCGGGCACGTTCCTGATGCTGGCGCTGATGACGTGTTCCGCCTTCTTTTCTGCCAGCGAGACGGCATTTTTCTTTCTGTCTCGCGATCAGATTCGCCGTTTCACAATTGGTAACGGGCGTCAGCGAATGGTGGCCGCCTTGATGGCGGACCCGGATCGCCTGCTGACCGCCGTTCTGTTCTGGAACTTGTTAATCAATCTCGCATACTTTTCTGTGGGTATCGCAGTTGTCCAGAAACTGTCGACAGGCGGATTCACTTTCGTTGCCGGAGTGCTGAGCGTTCTCAATCTGATGGGAATGATTGTTGTTGGCGAAGTGCTTCCCAAAAGCACAGCCGTGGTTTTTCGTGAAACGATAGCATCGGCCGCCAGCTGGCCGTTGGCGGCCGCCGTCGCTGTTCTGGATCCTGTGATTCCGGCGCTGGGAAAAATCGCCAGAGTTCTGCGCCGATCGTTCTGGCCGCACGTTCGCCACGAACCTCACCTGCAACCGGAAGATCTGGAAAAGGCCATCGACGCTTCCGCTACGTTTACGACCGAGCTGCTGGACATCGAACAACAGGTGCTGCACAACATTCTGGATCTGAACGAACTGGCTGTCGAAGAGGTCATGCGACCTCGCAATCTGAGCGTCGCGGTGGCGCCTGAGGACACGTTGCAGTCGCTCAGCGTGGCTGCAATTGCCAACACCGATTATCTGCTCATCAAGGAACCCGATTCAGAGTTATTCACGCGAGCCGTCGCACTTGCTCGTGTGACCGGTCGTGCTGACATGACGTTCGCAGAACTTGCAGAACCCGTTGTCTACGTGCCGTGGTGCGCCAGCCTGGCCTATGTGCTGGCCGAATTGCGCAACCGATACAGCAGCGTGGCGGTTGTCGTGCACGAACACGGCGAAATCGTTGGAACGGTCAGCTACGAAGATCTGTTGGAGACTGTGCTGAGTGATGCCCCGTCACGCACGCGTCGCGTCCTGCGTCGGGAGCCACTGATCGAAATCGGCGAGAATCGATACCATGCAGAGGGACTGGTCACACTACGCTACTTATGTCGGCATCTGCGAATTCCGTTTGACGGTGAAGACGACACCTTGAACACTCTGGCCGGTTTGTTTCACGACGAACTGGAACGCATCCCGGAAGTCGGGGACCGAGTCGTGTGGGAAGGCTGGATCTTTACTGCCATCGAAGTCACTCCTCGCGGACAGCTTCGCGCACTGATTGCCGCTGCCGAGTATTCGCCGGACATGCAGGAGGGTGATGCGTGACCTTCTCAGTGCTCCTCTCCGTCCTGCTGTTCCTGGTGGCGCTCAAACTGTCCGCCTTCTTCAGTGGATCCGAAACCGGGTTCTACCGCGTGAGCACTCTGCAACTGACCCTGCAGAAGCAGCGGGGCGATACCGTTGCCGGACGTCTGTTCTACTTCGTCGCTCACCCCGAGCGTTTTGTGGCGACAACCCTGGTGGGCAACAATGTGTCCAACTATCTGACCACGCTGGCCATTGGCCTGATCGTCGGGGCCGTGTGGCAGGACGGTGCTGGAGGCAATGAAATCGTCGCCACATTGCTGCTGACGCCGGTGATCTTCATCTTTGGCGAACTGATTCCCAAGAGCCTGTACTACCGAGCCCCGATGTCGCTGCTGCGAGCCGGGTCGTTGAGATTCAACATCTGCTACTATCTGTTTCTGCCCATCAGTTTTCCCCTGATTCGACTTTCTCGCTTTGTGTCAAACTTTGGCCAGTCTGACAAACGTCCGCTGGAGGTCGTTTTTGGGCGAACGCGTTTGTACGGCGTACTGGAGGCAGGGCAGCGGGAAGGTTTGTTAACGGAATTACAGAGAAATCTGGCGGAGAATCTGATGCAGGTTGCCAACCAACCGGTCGGACAATCAGCGATTTCCGCCTCGTCGATCCATGGAATCAGTGAATCCGCGTCGATCGATGACGCCGTAGCGGTGGCGTCGGCGACTGACGCGTCTCATGTCCTGATGCGTCCGGACGGTGAGCCGAACCACTGGTCTTCCGTTGTGCGAATTGCCGACATGCTGACTTCTGAGCTGGCTCCCAGACTGGTCAAACAGAGCCTGCCGGTATTCGACGCGGCGACGCCCCGCCTGGAGGTTCTGGCGGCACTCTTCAGAGACTACTCACCGTTCGCAGCAGTCACTGAGAATGGCGAGATCGTCGGCATTATTCGACGTCAGACTCTCGTTTCGGAACTGTTCCGCGTGGTTCGTCCGGCCTCAACAGAACTGGAATCGCTGCTGTTTGCGGGATCGCACTCAGAATCAGGGCAACAATGACAGAAGCCCCGGAGAATATTTAAACATGCGTCTGCGAATCAAAGATGGTCGCTGGTTTGAGACAACCAATGCGGTGCGAATCAATGACCGACTGTGGTACACACAGAAAGGCAGTTGGATCTATCATCGCCTTGCCGAACCCGACTTAATCGACGAGGCTGAAGCCGTCACAGTAATGTTGGCGGATGGCTTGTGGTTCGAAGACCACGAAGGCTTCGTACGTCTGCCGCAGCACGTAAAACAGCAGCTGCAAGCTCACCTCAATCAAGACTATCCTGCGGATGATGAGGTCTGAAACGCCAACTCGCCCCGGAGGCTGTCCGGATACCTGAAACAGTGAGCCGCAAGGCGCTAGCCGCGGGTGAAAACATTGCCAATAACCGGCGGCGACAGCGATTCTCGCTGACTACAGCAGTTTTCAAAATCACGCGGTCGTTCTGTAGCGGAATTCGCCAGGAAT
>JAPYTO010000481.1 GCA_029941865.1 Fuerstiella sp.
GAATTCGTAGCCGGGTTCGCAGTCCTTCAGCAGCACCAGACTGTTCAGTATCAGACCGGCTTCGATACCGGAGGACGCGTTGCTGAGTGCCGACAGGATATCCGCCTGAGGATCTCGTTTTCCAATCAGGCCGAGGAATTCGGCCGCGCGGACCTTAACCAGACCGTGCAGATTCTGGTCGGCAAACTTCTCGGCCAGTGGTGCCAGAGATGCCGCTTCGTCTGCAAATGAACTGCACGTGACCAGCGCCCAATAGATTTCCCAGCGATTCAGTCCGCCCAGAACTTTCTTCAGTTCACCTTCGGCGTCTTTCCATGGCAGCAGCTGAAGATTGGCGATGTCCACCATCCGGCCGATGGCAGCGGCGTTCCGCTGTCCGAATTCGACCGGATTGTCAAATGCGGCATCCGCCAGGTGGCTTTCGGGAAAGAAGCTGAGATCCGGCAGTTCTTTCACACGCGTTGTCAGTCGATCACGCATGTCCCGCAGCACTTCTGCATAGGCCGGATCGGTGGCCAGGTTGTTGACTTCGTGCGGATCGGCGGCCACGTCGAACAGCTGCTCAGCAGGACGAGACTCAAAGAACTGACGCTGTTGTGCGTTGAGTTTGCCTGCATGGTACAACTGGCGCCACTCAGTGTAGGCCAGCATGCGATACCGATAATTGTTCTGCAGCCCGTCAAAGTTGAACGGTTGATAGTTGCGAACGTAGTCGTACTTTCCCTTTCGCAGGGTACGGACCAGGTCATATTTTTCGTCAAAACGATCCGCGTAGCCGAACGCTTCGTCGCGGCTTTCGACTTCGTTTTGTGATACGCCCTTGCCAAGGAATGGCCGTCCATCCATCTGTTCGGGTACGGCGACACCAGCGAGATTCAGGGTTGTCGGTCCGAAATCGATAAAGCTGACGAAGCCTTTCCGTCTGGAACCCAATTCTGCATTCACCAGGTGCTTCCACTTGTCGGGAACTCGCACAACCAGTGGCACGTGCAGGCCGCTTTCACACGCGTAACCTTTACCGCGAGGCAACACTCCGCCGTGGTCGCCGAAGTAAAAGATGAAGGTGTCTTCCAGTACCCCGTCCGTTGTCAGGGCATCAACGACGGATCCGATCTTCCGGTCCATCTGCATGATGCGATCCCGATACCGAGCATTCGTATAACGGAACGTCGGCGTATCAGGATGGTACGGTGCCACAAAGACGCTGTTGGGGTCCGTCGTCGTTTTCTCAGTCGCCATGACCTTCGCGGAAAAGTGCAGCGAACTTTCGTGGCAAACCGCAAAACTCTGCATGTAGAAAAATGGCTGGTCATCTTTGCGTCTTCGCCATGTGGCCTTTCGGGAGGACTCGTCCCACACGTTCTTTCCGGGAATTGCGTTGTAGTCCGTCTTGCTGTTGTTCGCTGTGTAGTAGCCCGCGTCCCGCAGATATTCCGGGAACATCTTCATCCCGTCGGGCAGCGGCACGGAGACAGATTTACGGTGATACTGCGTCCCAATCCGTGGACCATAACAGCCGGTCGCCAGTGTTGTGCGTGCCACACTGCAGACGGGAGCATTGGAAAACGCATGGTCAAACGTCAGGCCATGGGCGGCCAGTGATTCAATTCGCGGAGTGGGGGCACCGTGCGGGTCAAAGTGTTTCAGGTAATGGACCGAGTTGTCTTCCGAAACCAGCCACACGATGTTGGGGCGGTCCGCCGCGTGCAGAACGGCAGTGCCGCACAGAAACACTGCTGGAAGTAAAGAGGCTAGGAATCGTTTCATGAGTATCGACGTATAGATAGAGAAGGATCGATTTGCGCCGGTTTACGAACACTCGTCGTCCGGTGCTGATATGATGATCGGTCACGTCGCTAAACGCCAGCGTCGGGCGGCGTGTGTTGGCAGACGGACTCTTAGAGCCCCGGTCTTTTGAAAAGACCGGGGCTCTGACCATGATTTTGGACGATCGATCAATATGAACCTGAACCTGAACCTGCCTGTCTGTATCACTTTGGTCGTCATGATGTTGTCAGCCGGGGCCGCAGGCGACGACTTCCACCCGGACCGATGTGAAATATTGCCGCTGCCGGGACACCAGATTTCGTTTGCCATTGATGGCATTGAAAAGCTGCGGTGGCACTTTGATGATCAGTATCCTCGTCCGTTCTTCTATCCGTTCAACGGACCATCAGGCGTTTCGCTGACTCGCATGGGACACCCCGGTGCGCAGAACCATGATCATCATCGATCTGTCTGGTTTGCTCATCACAAGCTCAATGGCGTCGACTTCTGGTCGGACAACACGAAGGCTCGCGTCCGGCAGAAACACTGGTATCGATATCGTGATGGAAATGAAGAAGCTGTCATGGCGTCATTGCTGGGTTGGTTCGACGAGGACGAAACGGAAGTTATGGAGCAGGATGTTATTGCCGCTCTGCGCCCGATGGGTGCAGGAGAACACGCGTTGGAACTGCAGATTACGATGCGTCCGCCACAAGGTGTTGAGACCGTGACACTGGACAAAACGAATTTTGGATTACTGGCCGTGCGAGTTTCCAGAACACTGTCGGTCTACTTTGGCGGCGGTCAGCTAACGAACAGCGAAGGTCTGGTTGGCGAGCCCAGCATCTTTGGCAAGCGGGCTCGGTGGATGGACTACAGCGGCCCCGTTGTTGTCGGTACAGCAGAAACTCGACACCTGGTTCGCGAAGGGATCACGTATTTCGACCACCCGCAGAATCCTCACTACCCAACCTATTGGCACGTTCGTGAGGACGGCTGGATGGGTGCGTCGTTTGGCATGCAGCAGGAATGGACGATCGACCGGCAGAATCCGCTAGTCCTAAGGTATCTGCTGCATGCCCACGTGGGCGACTACAGTCACGACAAGGCAGTACGTGTTCAGCAGAGTTTTTCGGAGCGGTCGGGATTTCGGATTCGCAAACCAAATTCTCACGAACGGCATCGACAATACGAAGTTGAGCGACTGGCATCGTCGAATGCCGATGATTGACTGCGAAATTGCAACGACTCGGCTCTTTTCCTGGTGCGAATGAGTGGTCACCTCGACTGCTTCATATCGGGGTGTTTACGCCGTCTGCTGGCTTATAAGGCTTGACAAGGGTGGCAGTACGCGGTTTCATGATGCGCGAAAACGCGGAGATTTTAGCGTTGATTCAACGGCGAGGTGGCCGAAGAATGGCTCTGTTCGCCGGCTCTGTGGTGACTTCGTTGGAACATAACAACAATTCTGGAGACAATTGAATGCGTAGTGTGAAAACCCTCGGTCGCTTTGCGATCGCTGGTGCTTGTTTGTTTGCCATCGTCGCTCTGACCGGCGATTCAGCGTCTGCTCGTCCAAAGTACCAGGTGGTGATGAGCAAGACTTATCCTGAGCTGACCAAAAAGCACGGCAAGAATAACAAACTGTCCTGTGCGGTTTGTCATCCATCCAAGAGCAAGAAGAAACGAAACGATTACGGCGTGGCCGTCGGCAAGAACGTTGGCAAGAAGAATCAATCCGATTTGGAACTGATTAAGAAGGCCATCGTCAAAGCTGAAAAAGAAAAGAGCAAAACTGAAGGCAAAACCTTCGGCGATCTGATCAAAGCTGGTGATCTGCCAGGTACAAAAGACGAAGCAAATTAGTTTGCTTCCGTGAATCAAACGCGAGCTGTTTTGATAACAGCTCGCGTTTTTTTATGCGCACTCGGAAAGATTGTGTTTCCTGGTGGGCAATCATTTCCCATCGACCGGCACTTGCGGTTATGCTGGGACGTCACCACGGCAACATGCGTCTGCCCGTCGTGTTCCCCCCACCCCATACCTGCCTCAATCCGGAAGCTTCCATGAGCGCCTCCAGTGAATCCAACCGACGTCAGTTTCTCACCACCAGTACGGCTGCCACCGCCGCTCTGGCCGTGTCACCGTCTTTGTCCGCTGGAGCCTTCGCCAGCGGCAGCGATCTGTTAAAGATTGGCCTTATCGGATGCGGCG
>JAPYTO010000482.1 GCA_029941865.1 Fuerstiella sp.
ACATCGCCAAGTTCTTCCTGAATGGCTGCGTTGTCGTCGGAATCAATGGCTTCCAGCAGTTCGTAGGTTTCTTCCAGTGTGTATGGCTTAATCGAAGCCAACGTCTGCTGACGGTCCCACGGACAGCCTTCCGGTGAGCGTAGTTTCGCAATCACCTCACACAATCGCTGAAATTCCGGCAGAACATCAACGAACTCGGGAGGCTTTCCGAAGCTCGCAGATGCATCCACGACATCATTGGCTGGGCTGTTGTTTGTCATGCAGCGTAGCTTATCGAAGCCAACCCCTCGTGAATACGCGCGGGAATTGGCCTCGATGTTTTCGCGGAATGCAGCCTGCCGGGGTCGATCCAGCGCACATGCCCGAAGTCGACACAATGCCGATGACTTCACCGTACTCGGTTGATGGGACGACCGTATTCACAAACAGTCAGGGACTCTCTGCGGCAACCTCGTCCGCCGGTTGCTCGGGACTGCCCAGTCGATCGGCATCCGCCTTATTCAACGCCTGCAGATACGCACGAGCTGCCGCTTCGATGATGTCCGTGCTGACACTCTTGCCCATGTAGTGACGACCATGAACATTGATCGTCACGCGGACTTCTCCCTGAGCGTCTTTCCCTTCCGAAACGCTGCGAACGTTGAATTCCTCAAGTCGCGCTGTCAGTTCGATGATACGTTCCATTGCTCGAAAAACAGCATCAATCGGCCCGTCACCAGTCGCGGCGTCGCACAGGACTGGCTGTTCTTCACATTTCAGTTCCAGCGTTGCGGTAGGGATGGCCGACGAACCCGCTGACGTGTGAAAGCTGATCAATTTCCAGCGATCGGGTGCGTCCGCCAGACGATTGTCAATCAGAGCAATGATGTCCGAATCGTAGACTTCCTTTTTCTTGTCAGCCAAAGCAATGAAGTCATCGAAGGCCTTCTGCAAGGCGGCGGCGTCCAGATCGAATCCCAGCTCTCTTGCACGATCACGAAACGCATGACGACCGCTGTGTTTTCCCAGTACCAGATTCCGCCCCGTGTACCCGACATCTTCCGGACGCATGATTTCGTACGTCGACCGTTCCTGCAACATGCCGTGCTGGTGAATTCCGGCTTCATGAGCAAACGCGTTCTGCCCGACAATGGCCTTGTTCCGCTGCACCTTCATACCGGTGATCGATGACACCAGCTGACTTGTCGGAAACAGACGCTCGGTATTGATCTTCGTATGTACGCCGTAGAAATCAGCGCGCGTACGAATTGCCATGACCAGCTCTTCCAATGCCGCGTTACCGGCACGTTCGCCCAGTCCGTTGATCGTACACTCAACCTGGCGAGCTCCCGCTTCAATTGCTGACAGGCTGTTCGCCACCGCCAACCCAAGGTCGTTGTGACAGTGAGTGCTGATAATCGCTCGATCGATGTTCGAAACATTCTGCTTCAGGTACGAAATCACCTTAAAATAGTGGTTCGGCGTGGCATAACCCACGGTGTCCGGAATATTGACCGTCGTGGCCCCGGCATCAATCGTCTTTTCAACGACCTCACACAGGAAATCCAGTTCGGTGCGGGCTGCGTCTTCCGGCGAGAATTCGATGTCGTCGCAAAACTCTTTTGCATTCAGAACCGACTGCACCGCTCGATCGATGATCTGCTGCTTGTCCATCTTCAGCTTGTGCTCGCGATGGATCGCACTTGTCGCCAGAAAAACGTGAATGCGCCGCTTTTCGGCACTCGCCAGCGCCTCTTTCGCTTTCTGAATGTCGTCGTCTCGACTGCGAGCCAGCGCACAAATGATGGACCGGTCACTGTACTGATTGGCAATCATCTGCACGGCTTCAAAGTCGCCAGGAGATGCGATGGGAAAACCCGCCTCAATCACGTCCACGCCAAGCTCCACCAGCGCGTTAGCCACCTTCAGCTTCTCGTTGGTGTTCATGCTGCAGCCGGGAGACTGCTCGCCGTCGCGCAAAGTGGTGTCGAAAATGATGATCTGGTCGCCGGTCATGGATCACTCCTGATTGAATCGAGGCTGTACCTGCGAGTTTACCCGACATGGGAACAAAAAAACCCTGAGGCAGTGCCTCAGGGTTTGGAAACTTCTTTTTGATAAGCATGCGTGCCTGAGACGGACTTCACTTGGGAAGCAATAGTAGGCTCAGGTTTAGAAGCAGGCTACTCATGTCGGGCAGATTATCCTCGGGTCACACGATGGTCAACCCAAAAGAGAGGGAGGATGGTCCGTCTGTATCATTTCCCGTGACACGGCATCAGTTACGCCGGTTCGACAGTGATCTCAGACTTTTCGAAGGTCCTTGCATAAGCCGGGGAAACATCAGGGTTCCAGCCGTTCTCCCTCGTCGTCCGGTTTCCTGAAAGCATGCTTCGACCTATCGAACGTCTCTTGAGAACGAAGAATCGCAGCATCTGCCCGCATCAGCCGTCACTTCGGCGGCCCCACAGGCACCGAAAAAAAGACGGATTTGGCGCGAACTCAACAGAACCTTCCCGCGTCTTCTTCTCCGAACACGCCGGGTCGTGTCTGTGCCGACTGCGGTCTCCCATCAAACTGATTGCAATAGAAACAATAACGATGATTATCCCCGGGGCCGGTTTAGATAGTAAACAGAACAGCAGAGGCCTGGTTGCCAGTCAACTGGCAACTGACCTGCTGTATCTTCTGCGCCAGTGACACCGGACCGATCGAAAACGCAAAGCCCGGTGTCACCAACGACACCGGGCTTTTTTCATGAACTCGAGAACACCGAAGATCTGACATGGCCATTCTGCATCGACTGAAACGCACACCCACAACCAGCAACCGGAGGTTGTGGTGTAACGGCAGCACAGCAGACTTTTAATCTGCACGGTGAGGGTTCGAATCCCTCCGACCTCATGACACAAACCGGGCGTTTGATCGGGTGCCGTGGTATGACGGGAAGACGCCGGTCGTGTGTGCACCGGCGAGAATGTCGGTTAGCTGCGTCCTTTATGTTTTGATTGAGGGGATTTTTGTTTCGATCCTGGCTGGTTTGCCGGAACGCGACAATGCGGTGTGGCCTGTGTTGGTACGGGCAGGCGGTTGTTAACCGTCCAGACGCAGGTTCGATTCCTGCCCCCGCAGCATGTGGCACCGGCCACGGCGGATGCGAGCTCACGCTCGGGAAGACTTTTGTTCATCGCGAAAAAGGAAAGACGGCGGAAGGTGACAATCACATGGTGAATTATTCATTCAACAATGATCAAACGACATTGAACTGGAAGGACAAGCCAACCGGCGATGGCAGCTGTTTCGAAAACAGTCGAGCGTGCGTGAGCCCGCCTTGGGGGTTCAACTCCCTCTCCTTCCGCTTTCAGTAACTCAAACTATGTGCCTCTGGCCGAGCGGCAAAGGTGCCGGGCTTCCACCCCGGTCAGGCGGGTTCGACTCCCGCGAGACACTTGCGGGGTAGTTTCTGCTGGTAGAAATACGTGGCCTTGAACCACGTGTCCGCAGGTTCGATTCCTGCCCCCGCAGTTTAATGGGATTCACACGGCACCGTAGCCCAATGGCAGAGGCGGTCGTTTCAAAAGCGACACAGTGTGAGTTCGAATCTCACCGGTGCCATCAGGCTGCGCCTGCCTTTATGGCGTGGAGAGTTCGTTGCGGATTGATCGTTGCACCGCCGAGGTGGTCGCAATGACACGATTCCTTCGACGCGTGGAGAAAACATATTACGCCCTCGCAGAGCAGTCCGGAGTGCTCGCCACCCTGTCACGGTGGAGATCGTCGGTTCAAATCCGACCGGGGGTGCTTAAGTATTTGCGGATCCGGATTTCACGATTAAGACAGCCCTTGTCCCTTGTCGTCTCTTGTCTTTCCAATTTGACGTGGTAGCCCAACGGCAGAGGCATCCGGTTTAAGCCCGGTAAGTTGTGGGTTCGAATCCCACC
>JAPYTO010000483.1 GCA_029941865.1 Fuerstiella sp.
TATTCCGGCGGCGGACATCTTGAGGAAACCTGGGACGCTCATCAGAGCATCGAGAAGAACCACGGTGAACACGCCGCAGAGGTAGATCAGCCGATCGCCGCGCTGCTGACCGACCTTGAACAACGTGGCCTGCTGGAAGACACGCTGGTTGTCTGGGGCGGCGAATTCGGTCGCATGCCGTTCAGCGAAGGGAAAGGCGCTCCCGGGCGGAACCACAACCCGTACGGCTTCAGCATGTGGCTGGCGGGAGGGAATATCAAAGGCGGAACAACGTATGGAGAAACCGACGAATTTGGCTTCGAAGCAGTCACAGACAAGGTTCATCTGCATGATCTGCATGCGACGATTCTGCACGCCATGGGGCTGGATCATGAGTTACTGAGCTGGTTTCATCAGGGTCGTGAAGAAAGCCTGACCGACGTCGGCGGACACGTTATTCACGAACTCTTCGCCTAAAACGTGGCTACGAAAAATTCAGGCCTGCCACCGCTCAAAAAGGAATTTCATGGATAGTCCGGTTTCCACACAACCGAAACTGCTTAGCCAGCTGAATGAACGTGCCGTACTGCGCGTGTTACAGGCGAACGGTCCCAGCTCGCGTGCTGAAGTCACTCGGCTGGCTGGTGTAACGCGGCCGACGGTATCCAAGGCCGTTGCGTCACTGTTGAAATCCGGCCTGCTGGAAGAGTTTGACGCACCAGAAAATGGTCGTGGTCGTCCCGCCAGGAAACTCCGGCTGGGCGGAGCTACATCGCAGGTTATCGGTCTGGTGATTGACTCGCCCACCTGCCGCATCGTCACGGCCGGGCTTGATGGCTCGCTGCGACCACAGACACAGCGTGAATTCGACACACCGGATATTTACGAGGAGCTCGTCGCAACCGTCATTGACCACATCGCTGCACTGAGTTCCGATGACACCATCACCACGTTGGGAGCAGGCATCAGTCTGCCCGGATTGTTTGACTATCGCGAAGGACGCTCGATTCTTTCCCCAAACGTGCCGGTCACGAACGATCGCTGTCTGGCGCATGACATCGCCGAACAACTCGGCCTGGAGTGCGCTGTGCTGCAGGAATCTGACGCACTCTGCCTTGCCGAACGTCATTTTGGCCTGGCAGCAGACCTCGGTGACTTTGCCATGCTCGATGCCAGTACAGGCATCGGTCTGGGCGTCCTGATCAACGGTCGGCTGCTGAAAGGAAGCAGCGGACTGGCGGGTGAAATTGGACATCTGCCGATAGTGCCGGACGGAATCAAATGTGGTTGTGGCCGATCCGGCTGTCTGGAGACAGTCGCCAGCGATACAGCATTGGCCCGACTCGTTTCCCATCGTGTGGGGCAGGATCTCGACATCGAGCAGATTGTCGAGCTTGTTCAGGCCGGCGAACTCACCGTCACTGCCGAATTGGAACAGGTTTCCCAGCAGCTTGTGTTTGCCCTGGTCACTACAGTCAACCTGTTCAATCCACAGAGACTGTTTGTTCACAGCCGCATGTTCGATCTGGATGACACTCTGCTTGGTCGGCTGATTGAACGAACCGAATCCATCTCACTGGCACCGTCATTTCGCGATTGCCGCATCGAACGTGCACGAGGCAGCAAACGCGAAGGAGCGATCGCCGGAATCATCGAACACCTCACGGATTCTCGGGTCTCATCGGCCAGACCACCCTTCCAAAACGAAACTCAAACATAAACTTTCTCTCGTTCCCACGCTCCGGCTTTGCAACGCCTATCCTCGAAGCTCCGCTTCGCTGCAAACCGGCGCCAACGCCAGTAAAACAATTGCCGCTTATTCGTCACCGCAGAGGGCACAAAATGGGCGTTGTCTTCAACTCTGTGTTCCTCTGTGCCTCCGTGGTTAATCTGCTTTCACTCGGGTATTCCAGTTGCAGTTGTCCGGTGGGAACCGGACCTACTTGCACTGCGCAACACTGGTTGCGAGCAACCAGGGCCACCCCGACAAAGTAATCGCACAGACCGAAGCGTCAGCTTTTCGGCCCCGTTCACTGGTTTTTTGTCGGGCGTTCGGGGAGCATTCGGGAATGCCAACCCGACAACAGGGCTGGATTGACACCTACCCCTTTTCTTACCACGTGAGTCCCCGCCATCATGATCTCCCGACACTCCCTCTTGTCCGTTTCCCGGATTGCTTTCAGCATCACTCTTCTGGCAACTCCGTCAGCCGCGCAGGCGGAACTAAAGCTTCCGGCCATCATCAGCGATCACATGGTGTTGCAGCAAAAGCAGGCCAATCCGATCTGGGGCTGGGACACACCCGGCACCAACGTGGTCGTGGCATTCCACGGTCAGATTAAAAAGGCGAAGGCCGGTGACGATGGAAAGTGGACCGTGAAGCTGGATCCGGTCGACGCAAGTTTCGAACCTGCATCGATCGTCATTGAAGGTTCCTCGCGGCGAAAAATCACCGACGTGCTGGTCGGTGAAGTGTGGATGTGTTCCGGGCAGTCAAACATGGGGATGACTGTGGCGGGTGACTGGAAGTCTGAAGTGGAATCGCTGAGTTCCAATCATCCCAACTTACGACTGATCACTGTTCCGCGAGTGGGCACTCAGGAATTGCAAAATGACTTCAAGGGCCAATGGGAAGCAGCAAATTCCACGAACTGTCGCAGCTTCAGCGCCGTTGGTTTTTTCTACGGACGTTATCTGCACGAGATTCTCGATGTGCCGGTCGGCCTGATCAATAATGCATGGGGTGGCTCTGCCGCCGAAGCCTGGGTCCGCCGCGAATCGTTGGAGAAGGATCCACGGTTTCGGTCCACGATGGACGGCTGGAAACAGCGTGAAACTCAACTTCAGTCGGATGGCGAGAAAGAAAAATACGCAGCTGCTCTGGCCGCGTGGAAGGTCAAGGCAGCAGAAGCCAAAGCTGCAGGCAAACGTGCACCGCGTGCGCCCAGATCACCCGAAAGCACTCTCAACGGCAATCAACGACCAGGCAACATCTTTGCCGGCGTCGTCCACCCAACGCTGGGCTATGGTATGAAAGGCGTGATCTGGTATCAGGGCGAAAGTAACGCTGGTCGTGCTTGGGAATACGCTCAGCTGTTTCCGTACATGATCGAACAATGGCGTGTGGAATGGGGCCAGGGCGACTTTCCGTTTTACTGGGTTCAGTTAGCCGACTTTCTGGCAGAAGTCGATCAGCCCGGTGAGAGTAACTGGGCCGAACTACGCGAGTCACAGTCAAAAACCATGTCGCTGTCGAACACCGGTGAAGCCGTCATTATTGACCTGGGAGAAGCCAACGACATCCATCCAAAAAACAAATATGACGTGGCCGCTCGTCTTGTGCGGTGGGCATTGGCAAGAGATTACGGCATGGAATCGATCGAACCGCAAAGTCCAACTTACCGGGACGTAAAGATCGTTGACAACAAAGCCGCTCTGACCTTCGACCACATCGCGGGTGGATTGCGGACGGTCGACGTGAACGACGTCCGCGGGTTCGCCATTTGCGGGGAAGATCACAAGTGGGTCTGGGCCAATGCGAAAATTACGGGCACCGACTCCATCGAAGTCTGGAGTGACGACGTGGCCGCTCCCGTTGCCGTCCGCTACGCGTGGGCCAACAATCCGGTTTGCAATGTCCACTCCAGAATCGGCCTGCCCCTGACTCCGTTTCGCACGGACGATTTCCGGATGACCACAAGACCGGCCGACGCGAAGTAATGCCTCGTCGAAGCCTGATAATGGGCTTTCTCTCGTTCTCAAGATGCGGTCTTTAATGTTGCGCGTTTCTAAACCCTCCCGCTGGCGGGAGGGTCGGACGCGGTAGCGGCCGGGGAGGGCCGCAATACAGGCTCGAAGCGCCAGCGAGTGGGTCTCGTGCGCTCGTGAAATCCACTTGCTCGCGCTGCGTGC
>JAPYTO010000484.1 GCA_029941865.1 Fuerstiella sp.
CACTGTGAAAGTGTCGGGCCTGTTTGTGCGCAGTTCGAATTCGGTCCAGGGTTACGGAGGGCCGCTCCAGCCGTATTGCCCCAGCGTCATGACCAGAAAAACGATGCCCACGATGACCGACGCCAGTGCGACAAACATCAAGCCATCGTAAACGGTTGGATCAGAGTTTTGTGGTGACATCGTCGCCTTTCTGAATATTGCCCTGACGGGTCTTTTCAATTACGAGGCAGATCGCTACGTCGGGGAAAACCTCCACAATACGGACAGTGCAGATGTATTTGTCCTTGCGAAACACCGTCAGCTCCTGGTTCACGTAAACACTGTCGTCGCTGCCGATCGTGATCTCCACGAGTTCCGCGGTACGTGCCTTATTACGTCGCGTTCCTCTGACCTTTCCATCAACTTTCTCTACCTGCCCCGGTACAGGACCCACGATCAGTTGGCCTGGATCGATATCGTTCAGGCGAAGTAAGTCCTTCATACGTCCGAGTTCGCTGAGGTGCTGTTCTTCGATTTCCACGGCCGACGCCAGTTTTCCCGTTTTGTCGAGCAGATCGTTTTCAACGCTCTGAATATCGGCCACCAGTGTGGAGATACGGAGTTGCTGACTTCGCACTTCCTTATTCAACGCATTGGCCTCAACGACCCGGGCAGCGGCTTCCGCTGTCGCGACTTCTGAATCCGCCAGCGCTTTGTCACGTTCCAGCGACGCGGCCGCCAGCAAATCCTTATCTGTTTTTGCTTGTGTTAGAGCCCCCTCCAGTCGTGCGTTTAAGTTACCGCGTTCAGTTTCCGCAGCTTCGGCCGTGGCAGTCAGCTGCATAGTTTCACGGTTTCGAGCTGCAACAGCATCGTCATACTGCTTCTCCTTTTCTTCAACAAGGGCTTCCTGCGCCAATGCCTTTGTTCGCCATTGTCCCTGGAACGTGTACACCGCTCCTGCAAAACACATGAACAGCAGGCTGAACACGAGTTGCATTACAATCAACATTTTGCCGACGACGTTGTTCATCGAGCAGTCTCCGGATCATCATTTCGAAATGTTGTGTGAGTGAAACCGGACTACTTGTCCGTCAGTTTCTGCAGTTGCTGGTAGCGAATCTCAAGAGCCTCGTTTTCCAGCTGAAACCGCAGCAGTTGGTCTGTCAGGACTCGACGAAGTTCGACCAGGCGAAATCGGTCGGTCTTCAGTTCTTCCAGTTCGTTCTGCAGCCGAATGACGTCCTGGCGACGTCTCGTTGTCTCGTCACGGAGATCTTTCGTTTCTACTGACAGTCCCTGCAGCTCCTGTGACTTTTGCATCTGCCCCGAGTGATCTTCCTCGGCAAGTTGGGTCAGGTTGACAATTTGCCGATCCAAAGCATCGATATCCTGCTGTTGCTGGTCACGAATCTGGATGAGGGCGTCGCGGATCTCTGTCGTCCGCTCGTTCATCGTATCGGTTTCAGACTTCATCTGACCGGATTTGCTGTCCAATGCGTCCAGCAAGGCTCCATAGGCAGTGGCGTGCTGCTTCGAAGTCTGATCCGTCCCGATGCTGGGCGTCACAGTCCACGAATTTCCATCGGGAGTACTTTCGAACTTATAGTCCACGACTTCCTGCGCTCCCATCTCTGCGATGGGATCAGGGCGTCCGAAATAGGCAGCCACCGACATTCCCATGAACGCCACAGAAGTGACGGCAAGAAGAATAGTGGCAATTTTTGGGAAAGCTGTTCGCATTGAATAGATAAAAAGGGCTAATTGGCAGCGATACGTTATACGGCCCCAGGGAAAACGGAGTCAAACAGAAAGTGTGTGACCAGAAGGATTTGTAGTATCTCCCCCTGAAGTCTGACGCCGCGCCATGTCCTCGCCTCATAATATCGGACGTCACGACTGCTGACTGAGGAATCGCAGGAGAAAACCATCCAGTCTACGTGACTGGGAGAACCGTGTCAGACGCGAAATTCCTCGGAATATGCATGTTCGGCCCATCTCCAGTCGATAAAGGATACCGCGAAGTGAACAGCCATAGCGAGGATCACCTCATATTTTCCGGTGTCAGTCTGTGCTACAGCGTCACTTCTTTGCACTATTGATTTCGGAATGGGTGAAATTCCAGTAAATTGCCGTCCATAGCAAAGGTGTTGACCGGATGTTGCAGACATTGCCACAGGAAGCAGCGAAACCCGGTTCCGGGGCGATTCGTCACTGGCCGGGCCGCCCCTACCCACTTGGCGCCACCTGGGATGGTCATGGCGTAAATGTGGCTGTCTTTTCTGAGCATGCCACCGCTGTGGAATTGTGTCTGTTTGATTCTGCTTCTGACCAGATAGAGACGCACCGCATCCGACTGACAGAGTGTACACATCTTGCCTGGCACGGATATTTTCCCGATCTGCGTCCCGGTCAGCTGTATGGCATTCGCGTTCACGGCCCCTTTGCTCCCCACGCAGGGCACCGTTTCAATCCGAACAAAGTATTGCTGGATCCCTACACCCGCGCCGTCGGTCGCGGCATCAATTGGTCCGATGCCATGTTTGGTTTCGAACTTGGAAGCGATGACGCTTCCTTCAACGAAACTGACAACGCTGCCTTCGCTCCTTTGGGCGTTGTGGTGAATTCTGAATTCGATTGGGGTGACGACCGGCATCCGTGCACGCCCTGGCACAAGACCCTGATTTACGAAACGCACGTCAAAGGGTTTACAAAATTACATCCCGATGTGCCGGAAGAAATTCGCGGTACGTATTCCGGTCTTGGGTCAGATGCGGCCATTGACCATTTCAGGAAGTTGGGAGTCACGGCCGTCGAACTGATGCCCGTTCACTATCACGTTGATGATCGTCACCTCACAGACAACGGACTGGTGAACTACTGGGGTTACAACACTCTTTCGTTCTTCTCACCGGACTCGCGCTACTCTTCGGCCAGCGAACCGCAGGCGGTGGTTGACGAGTTCAAACAGATGATCAGACAATTGCACGCCGCTGACATCGAAGTGATTCTTGATGTGGTCTACAACCACACGGGTGAGGGCAATGAGTGCGGGCCGACATTGTCACTGCGCGGCCTCGACAACGCGTCGTACTATCGCCTGATGCCTCACAACAAGCGGCAATACCAGGATTTCACCGGCTGCGGTAACACTCTGAACATGCAGTCGCCGCGTGTGCTGCAACTGATCATGGACAGCCTGCGGTACTGGGTCCAGGAAATGCACGTCGATGGATTTCGATTTGACCTGTGTAGCGCTCTGGCACGGGAACTTCACGACGTCGACAAACTCAGTGCATTCTTTGACATCATTCTTCAGGATCCGGTGTTGTCAGAAATCAAACTGATTGCGGAACCGTGGGATCTGGGCAGCGGCGGGTATCAGGTTGGCAATTTTCCTCATGGCTGGTCCGAATGGAACGGAAAATATCGTGACACGATGCGCCGGTTCTGGGCAGGTGACGGAGGCGCTGTCAACGAGTTCGCCACCCGTTTGACGGGCAGCAGCGATTTGTACAAGCACAACGGTCGCCGACCACATGCCAGTATCAATTTTGTGACCGCCCACGATGGTTTCTGTCTGCGTGACCTGGTGACGTACCACGAAAAACGCAATCTTGCCAATCTTGAAGACAACCGGGATGGCGACAGTCACAACAACGGCTGGAACTGTGGCGTGGAAGGCGAGACCACAGACCCCGCGATCAACAAGGTGCGATTGCGACAGCGAAAAAACCTGTTTGCGACGCTGTTGTTGTCTCAGGGCGTTCCCATGATTCGCGGGGGAGATGAATTGGGACAGACGCAGCATGGAAACAATAATGCGTATTGTCAGGACAACGAGATCAGCTGGCTGCACTGGGACCTGGGCGACGAACAGCAGGAGTTTCTGGAATTCTGTACGAA
>JAPYTO010000485.1 GCA_029941865.1 Fuerstiella sp.
CCAGCCCGGCCGCCCGCGTGATGCCAAAACGCCGCGAAGACTTTGATCGACGCATCACGAAAATGGCGATTGAAATGCGATTACCGATCCTGGCGATCGGTTCTGGGATGCAGCTGGTGAACGTGCTTTGTGGTGGCAGCCTGTTTCAGGATATTCCCGAAGATTGTCCGCGAGCGTTGCATCATCGCGACGAAGTCGAAAAGAACCTGCGGCACGTGCTGGAAATTGTTCCGGGCACGCATCTGGACCAGATTTTTGGTCCGGGTGAAGTTCGAGTCAACAGCCACCATCATATGGCCGTGGACGAACTGGCTCGTCAATTCCGCGTATGTGCCACCTGCCCGGACGGCATCATCGAAGCCTATGAATCAATTTCGGACGATTGGTACTGTGTCGGCGTGCAATGGCATCCGGAAAGCAACACCGCCTCGGCTCTCGACATCCAGATCTTTGAATCGTTTATCTCGGCAGCCGGCCGTCAACAGAATGTCGACGTGATTCCCATGTCCTCCGTCATGCGACGCGCCGCAGCTTAAAGCAGTGCATTACCCGGAATTCCGGTTTCAGGCGAGGCCCGCAAGGGCCTCGCCTTTTTGGGTTCCCGCCAAAAATGTCACTGCCCTTGGAGCCGTTACTTAATATCGAAGACGATACTGGCTCGTGGGAGAAACGAAACTGCCATCGAAAAGCGTTTTTCGCGGCCACAAGTCAGCGTGAAACGCTGTGAATGATGTCCAGGCGGCCTGTTAGTCGTACACAAGTTGTTGAGAATGCTGCGTGTTGTTAGCCCCGAAGGCGGCTGCAGCACTTAGCCGTGGGTGTCAACCCACGGAATGAGAACAACATGAATAGGAAAGCCGTGAAACGGCGACAGCAATTCCATCGACGACTGCTGCCGCCGTTTCACGGCTTTGGCCATTATTAGAGCAGTTTACTTATTGTCGTGAACCGTTATGGCTCGTGGGAGAAACGAAACTGCCATCGAAAAGCGTTTTTCGCGGCCAAAAGTCAGCGTGAAACGCTGTAATCTTTCTTCTGCCGTGGGTTTCACTCACGGCCACCTGCTTTTGCGGCTCCGCCGCACGTTGTTCGATTTATGTATAAACAACAGCCGGGCGGCCACCACTACAAACCTATTTCTTCGCCTGAACATCCATTTTGCTGACGGTGATGTGGCCGTTGAAATGTGCCGTCGCCAGGTGCAGACCATCCGAACAAAGATCAAGGTCTCGAGCGACGTCTTTCAGCTTCATCTGGTGAAATTCGTTTTCGGCGTCCGGTTTCCAGAACAACAGATAACCGCCATTACCTCCTGTGGCCGCAATCACAGTCCCGTCGGCGTGCGCAGCGACACCCCATGCCACACCTTTAAGTTTACCCTTCGACAGATGTTCAATCTGCTGGGTGCCGGACTTCCAGTCAAATGCGACGACTGAGGGATTGCCCACGCCGGCAAAGGCATTTGTCACATTCGTTATCCCGCTGCAAAGAATGTGCGTGCCGTCTGGTGTGAATGTCATGCCACGAAAGCCACCGATGGTGGCGACGAACGTTTTGTCGTATTTCTGCAGCGACTTCGCCTGCCATGTTCGTACCTGTTTTCCACTGTCAACGTCCCAGTGAATCAGGTTGCACATCAGGTCACCCGTCGCCAGCTGCTTTCCATCCGGATGAAATGCCACATTATAGATGTACGATTCATGTCCTGGCATTTCACGAACCAGACTGCCGTCAGCCATGTTCCACAAACGCACCACCTGATCGTTGCCGACCGACGCCAGCAGACTTCCGTCCGGACTGACACAGATCGCTCGTATCCAGCTGTGGTGAGCGTCGACCGTGCGCAGCGCTGTGGGTTGTGCGGCGTTGACTGACCACCACATCAGACGACCATCGTAGCCCGCGGTCACGATCGTTTGCCCGTCGCCGCTGAATGCCAGCGCCCGTACCCAACTGCCCGCCGGCAATTCTGTTTTTTCACCGGAAGAAATCTCAAAACGCCAGACCGAATAATCCTGCGCCCCGACAAACACGAATTTTCCCGACGGATCAAAGCGGCACGACAGCAGCGGACTGTCGTGAGTCAGGTCATGAGCAACGTGCGTCTTGGTCATATCCATCGATGTCAGTCTCCGGCAGTGTCAGCGACAGAATCGTGTTCGCACGTCAGTACGACGCCCACCGTTTCGCCTTTTCGGACTCTCGGAAAGGTTCGCAACATCAAGACAATTCCATCGTTTTCGGCAGGCACGGCATGCGGCTTGTTGTGTTCCACATCGTAAACTGTCCCCAGTGGCTGTCCGAGTGCAACTTTTTCTCCCAGTTCAACTGTCGGTTCAAAGTAGCCGCTGACCGGCGACGGGTTGCAAACCTGAAGATGTCCCGAACCCGGTCGAGCGTCTTCGACAACATGCTGAACGTTCGATTCCGTTTCCCGCCGCTCAATTATACCGAGAGTTGCCATCACATTCCTGCAGCCTTCCACATAGGCGTCAACACCCTCAGGTGAACAGGTCGCGGAACCAAGATACTCGCAGTAAATCGCAGGAATATTCGCATCACGGGCAACGGACATAGAACGGCCTTCAAGATTGGCAGCGGTTCCCCAGATCACCGGCAGATTGAACGCTCGCGCCATTTTTCGCTGTTGTTCCAGGATGTCGGCATCCGCATGCAACACGTAGCCGGACAGCGGATACAAGGCGAATTCGGTACCACCGGTGTGCAGGTCGATGTAGTAATCGGCGCTTCTGATCAGCGTCGACAAGGCCCATGCCGTTTGCTCGGTGATGCCGCCGTCCGGACTGCCGGGACATGTACGAGCCAGATCCAGACCGTCATCGGCACAACGGTGTCCCCGCAGAAATGCCGCTTCGTTCACGCACGGCACCAGCGTCAGTCGCCCCTTAATAGAAACACGATGATCGCTGAAGATATCAATAAGCCGCCGAATGGCCTGGATCGGCTCAAACTCGTCGCCGTGCACGCCCCCCGTGATCAACAGATGAGGGCCGTCCGATCCGAATTCAAATTGTCGCAGAGCCACAGCCATCAGTCAGCGTCCCGGATCGGTTCCATGTTTTCGATCGAGCAGTGTTTGTAGCGGAACAACCCGTCAACGGCCAGAATCGATCCGGTGATGTAGTCGGCATCGTCCGAAGACAGGAACGTCGCAGCCCGTCCGATGTCTTCCGGCGTTCCCATGCGTCCCAACGGAAGCCCCCGGCCGGCCTCGGCAACGCGGTCGCTGCCAAACGTGGCATGTTCGCCGGGCGTGTCGGTCCAGCCCGGTTCGATGACGTTGACATTAATCCGATGCGGAGCCAGCTCCACGGCAATCGAACGGCCCATGTGATTCAGACCGGCCTTTGCTGCGCCATAGGCAGCACACAGAGCCATCGGCATTTCGGCCTGAACGCTCGAAATGAATACGATCCGGCCTGCCACTTCACTGGCCACCATGTGACGTGCGACCAGCTGGCTCAGATGAAAACCACTCACCAGCGTGCCGGCGATTGTTTTTTCGAACAGCTCAGCCGAATAGTCCAGGAATGCACAGCGGCGACTGAACGCCGGGTTACTGATCAGAATATCAATCTGTGGAACCACCTTCAGCGTCCGTTCCACCAACTCCTCACACCCACGACGGGAAAACACATCGGCTTCGACGACATGGCATTGCCGACCAAGTGCCTGAACCTCGGCCATGACGTTGGAAACATCTTCGCCACCTGGCCGGTCGTTAAGCACGACATCCGCTCCCGCTTTGGCCAACTCCATGGCACAGCCGCGTCCGATGCCTCGGCCAGCCCCGGTGACGAGTGCTATTTTTCCACTGAGTTTCACGAAGTTGCTCCACGTGGATTGTTGCTGAAGT
>JAPYTO010000486.1 GCA_029941865.1 Fuerstiella sp.
AATGATCTGGAACGAAAACAAAAGTGGTGGCGCTGGCTGCTGCTGGCAGGACTGGGATGTCTGGTGCTGGAGTCTCTGTGGGCTTCAGCGATTGAACGAAGACGGATGGCTGAGACAGCTTGACTCTGCCGGTCGAGTCGTCGTCGAGTGTTGGTACGAATGCGCTGGGCGCAGGTCTCCTGACCTCGTCCATTATCTGACCGCAGGTCTCCACTGTCGGCACGTCAACTTAGACGTCGCTTGAGACCTTCGATCAGGCGAAGTGCCGGAGCGGAAACTCCGCGCATAGCGTGCAGATGGGAATGACGAAGAACAAAGGGACAGACCATGACCGGGACCGTGTTGGAACGCAGTCTGAAGATGGTGGCGGCGCGGCTATACAAGCTGCGAGTTCTGCGGCGGCAGGCGTTGTGCTGGGTGTTGCTGTTGGCGCCCGCCATCGTGTCGGCATTGATGTTGCCTCAGTTGCAGGGCTTCATCTCGACGAACCTGCTGTTGCTGCTGGGAGTAACGATCGCGGGTATTGCACTGGCCCGCTGGAGAATGCCCGCGCCGACGGCTCTGGAGGCCGCCCGGCTGGTGGAGAAAAATCGGCCGGAACTGAATGACGCTGTGTTGACGGCTGTTCAGGCGGACATGCGATCGCGGCACCAGTCGCAGCCATCGATCCTTAATGAGTGGGTGATTGATGAGGCAGACAAACTGGCTCGCGCTTCGGACTGGAAGTCGGTTGTTCCACGGCGACAGATGTTCGTCTGGTCAAGTCTTAGCTTTTTGTCTTTCTGCTTTCTTGTGTCCGGGGTCGTCGCGGCCGGGCGCTGGGGGCGCGAAGTCGTGCGGCCGGACTTCCTGTTTCCGACCGGTGACTTTGCCGGACCGACGGAGCTGGTCGGCCGCACAGAACTGACAGTGGATCCGGGCGACATAGAAATTGAACGCGGCACAGCGCTGACGGTTGTGGCTCGCTTTGGCAGAGTCTTGCCGACGGACGTGCTGTTGCAACTGAGCACCGACGAAGGTGCCGCGACGTTTACGATGGAACCCACCGTCGATGAAGGCATTTTTGCGGCCCGCGTCAGCAGCATCAACAGCGATGCCACGTACCGGGTGTTCTTCGGCAACTCCGCCACGGAACTCAGGAACATCGGCACACCGGACTTCCGCAACAAGTCTGAAGCTTACAAGGTGTCCACCTATGTTCGCCCGCGACTGGACCAGGTCGATGCTCTGATCAAGCCGCCAGCGTACACAGGAAAGGCAGACCAACTGATCGAAGACACGCTGCGAATCACCGTGGTTGAAGGGTCGACGGTTCAGCTGGCATTGCATCTGAACAAGCCCGTGGCCATTGCAGTACTACAGGCCGACGACGGTACCGTGATTCCGCTGGTGTCCGTCGATCCGGATTCCGGACAGGTGATTGGCACGCTGGAAGCTGTGGAGAACGTAAAGTATCGAGTTTATCTTGAGGACGAAGACGGCCGAACGGCCGCTGAAGAAGAGATGATTTCGCTGCGAGTTACCCGTAACAAACGGCCGAAAATCAAGATCACGTTTCCCGGTCGCGACACCAACGTTTCGCCGTTGCAGGAGTTGCAGATTGAGGCCGAGGCCACGGACGACTTTGGTTTCTCAGATTTCGGAGTGATGTATTCACTGACCAGCGGTGCGCCGGTAGAGATCTCGCTGCTCGACTCTCAAGCGGATCAGAGCGGATCACCGGATCGAGTCGCTTCAGCAAAGAAAATCCAGCTGCAACACATGATCGACATGGAGCAGCTGAATGCCGCTCCCGATGATTTGTTGTCCTACTATTTCTATGTCCAGGACGTCGCGTCCGATGGTTCTGAACGTCGCACCTACAGTGACATGATGTTTGCCGAGGTTCGTCGATTTGAAGAGATCTTCCGTGAGGGTGACCAGCAGAGCCAACAACAGCAACAGCAGCAACAACAGCAGCAGCAGCAACAGGGAAACAAGACGGAACAGCTGCTGCAGTTGCAGCGACAGATCATGATCGCCACGTGGAATATTCAGCGATCGATGGACGAAGGCCGATCACGCGAAAAAGCGATCGCAAAAGCGGTTGAGGATGCGGATGTGGTCCTGCAATCGCAGCAGCAGGCGATGGAACAGCTGCAGGAAGCGAAAGAAAAAGCGGGCGGAGACCCGGACACGCTGAAGATGGTGGAAGACGTCGAACAGAATATGCAGAAAGCGGTCGACCAGCTGGTAACCTTCAAAGAACAGAAGCAGGATTCTCAGCTGGCCGATGCCCTGTTCGCCGAGCAATCGGCATTCGCCGGACTGATGAGGATGCGCGCGAAAGAACATGAAGTGACTCGATCACAGTCGCAGCCAGGACAAGGTCAGGGACAGCAGAACAGTGCGTCTCAGCAGCAGCTCAGTCAGCTGGAACTTGACAACGAACGCAATCGCTATGAATCCGAACGTCAGGCTCAGCAACAGCAGGAACAGAACGACGAACAGCGACAGCAGTTGCAGATTTTGAATCGACTGAAGGAGCTGTCTCGTCGTCAGCAGATGCTCAACGAACGACTGAAACAGCTGGAATCGGAACTTCGCGCAGCTCAGACGGAGGAGGAAAAAGACGAGATCGAACGGGAACTGAAGCGTCTGCGGGAGGAACAACGCGAAATGCTGCGGGACGTCGACGAACTTCGTGAGACGATGGATCAGCAATCTGCCGAACAGCAGCAGCAGAACCAGGAAACTCGTGAACAGGTTGAAGAGGCTCGAGAACGTGTGCAGCAAGCTTCGCGGGCAATGGACGAAGGCAATCTGTCAAAGGCGATTTCTGAAGGCACCCGCGCCGAACGCGAATTCGATCAGCTGCAGGAAGAATTTCGAAAGCAGACGTCGAATCAATTCACCGACGCGATGCGGGATCTACGACAGCAGACGCGCGAAATGACCGAACGACAGGATGAGATCGCTCGTGAGTTATCAGGCGACAACAGTTCTGACGACACCGAGGCTGCCGATCAGCGACCGTCGCTGCGCAGTGATCGCGACCGGGAGAGCCTGCAGGAAATGGTCGCTCAGCAGCGTGACGATCTGGAACGCGTTCTGGAGCAGGCCAAACAGATTGTCGAAGAAGCCGAAGAAAGTGAACCATTACTATCACGGCGGCTATACGACACAGTGCGCGACACACGCGAAAAGAAACCGCAGGAGGCGTTAGAGGCGACAGAAATCCTGGTCAGCCGCGGCTTGTGGAATCAGTCGAAGCAGGCCGAACAGATTGCTCGCAAGGGCATCGAAGATCTGGCCGAAGGCATCGAAAAGGCGGCCGACGCGGTTCTTGGCAGCGAGGCAGAATCTCTTCGTCGAGCGGAACAGGAAATTGAGGACCTGGCCAATCAGCTGTCGTCCGAAATTGCTGCGGCGACTGGCCAGAACCCCAACGGAGAATCGTCGGAGAATCAGCGGAACGCAACGCCGGGGCAACAGGATGCGCAGCGCGAAGGGCAGACATCCGGCGAAGATCAGTCCGATGCGGATCCAACACCTCAGAGACAGGGCATTCAGCGGGCGGCGGCACCACTTCCGAAGGATCAGCAACGTCAGGCAAACGGCGGAAATCAACCGTCACAGCAGGACGAGCAAAGCAGTCAACGTGCAGCGGCCGCCGGTCAGGGTGACCAACAGGAAGGCAAGGGTGAAGAAAAGCCGAGCGAGCGCCAGCCGGGTGACGGTCAACAGGAAGGTCAGTCGCCGCCGCAGGAAGGTGGGGGTCGTGGTGAGCAGCCTGGACAGGGAAAACCGCAAAAGGGACAGCAGCCGGGTGAAGGTCAGCAACCGGGTCAGGGTCAACAACCCGGTCAGGGGCAACAGCCGGG
>JAPYTO010000487.1 GCA_029941865.1 Fuerstiella sp.
AGGGCAGAACCGCGGCGCTGGCGGTCACGTTGGTGTCGGTTTTCTCCAGCAGCACCGCGTCATCTGCGTCCTTCAGCGCCTGATGGCCATGTCCGATTCCATCAATGATCCATGCCGTTTTGATATCCACAAACACGACGTTGTCATCCGGCGAATGCGAAGGAGCCAGCACGCCGACAATGTTCATGCGCAGCGGATAGTTTCCCGCCAGATTGAAGGCATTTCGAGGAGCCGACAGAATTCGGTCGCCGGGTCCAAGTTGCATTCGCGCGGCAACGTCGCTGCCCACAACGCAGTCGCCCAGCATGGACAGGCCGTGTCCTTCAGCTACACCCAGCTTGCGGAATTCGAAGTATTCAATCGTCGTGCCAACGATCGGTACGCCCGCCACATGATTGACCGACTGAGTGCGATACTGCACGTGAATGGGAATGGGCGTGGCAAAACCGGTGTCCTGAATGTAATTGCTTTCCGCCATCGTGGTCTGATCGGGAGACACGCTTTCAAAGTACAGACCGTGCAGAGCGAGATCGATACGACTGCCCTTGGCCCCCACAATCAAAGGTGTCGCGACAGCCCGAGCAATGATGTCTTCACGAAACTGGTTCAGCAGCAGCCGCACCGTAACCGGCAGCCACAGCGTCAGGGCCAGGCACAGCACAATCGTGACCGCACGGCCACGATACCAGGTGAGCGAACGAACAGCCAGATAAAGGGCATTGCGCCAGCTCATTGCGGCGTTCCTTCTGCCGGGGACGCCGTTTCCGACGACGTCAGAAAACGTGCAAAATCGATGACGCGGTCAAAGCGATTCAGCAGTGAGTGGTCGTGCGTGACCATCATCACAGTGGTGTCGTTTTCACGAGCAGAACTCAGCATGAGCTCCAGAATCTGGTCCGACGTCTGCGGGTCCAGGTTGCCTGTCGGTTCATCAGCCAGCAGAATCGCGGGCTTTGGCAACAGAGCTCGACAAATGGCCACGCGTTGTTTTTCTCCCTGAGACAGATTCGTGACGGGTTTGCGAATGTGGTCCGCCAGGCCCGATTGCTCAAGCAAATTCTCTGCACGTTGCCGAGCCGCGTCGTTTAGGGCCACGGCGTCCCCGATACGACACGGCAGCAGGACGTTGTCGATGACTGACAGGTAGTCAATAAGTTCGAAGTCCTGAAATACCAGGCCAACCTGCTGCAGCCGGAACCGTCGTCGCTCAGCGTCTGACAGCGTTGAGAGGTCCGTATCATCGATCAGGACTTTGCCAACAGCAATCGGCAGAATCCCGGCGACAAGGTGCAGCAGCGTTGTCTTGCCCGAACCGCTCGGTCCCACGACGGCAGAAACGGAAGCCGTTTCAATTGCCAGGTCTGAGATGTGCAGGTTGAAACTGCTGTGCGGATAAGTAAATTCTAATTGTTGAATCTCAATCATCGTGTCAACAGTTTAGAGCGGAATCCGCTTCGATGTGCCCATGGAGGAAAGTTTTTGACTCAGAAAACCCTTTGTCCTGCGACCGCCAGTGTGCCCTGCCACGTGAAATCTGCCTGCAACAGGCCCGTGACCGGATTGCGCTCATACTTGTGAAGCCATCGGTGGCCGGTACCCCTGAATTCATCATTTGTGAAACGCACACAACCCGGATTAATCTGGATTCAAAGAATCTGCGATCTACAGCGCGTTGGCGCATCATTCGTCGTGAATCCAGCGATTCGAATTACCACACTCGCCCCCAGCGCGGCGTTGACACAACAGACATTGGCGTGAAGACATGGCTCAGGTTGTTGCTGGAACGGAGGACCGCGCTACCCGCAACCGACTGGCCACCGTGGACGTTGCCCGGATAATTGACTTCGTGCGGAGACAAATCCGGAATTCGGTGACAGTTGATCGAAGACGATCGCAGGTCCTGGAACCGTGCCGGAGTCTGTTCTGTCGGTAATCTCCAGGGTGAACCTACGCAGAAGTCGTGCGCAGTTTACTTTCAGCGACCCGAGTAATAAATTGAGTGGTGAAATGCGAAGAGCGGGCTTTCCATATCCGATCATCTGTTGTCTCTTAAGGATTACTCATGCCCAGTTGGCTGATCCCTCGTAAACGTCTCCAAACCAGGAGTGCATCATTTTCTATTCGATTGACCAGTTGCCTGATTGCTGTCTGCACGGCTTTCGGACTGAATGTGTCGAGTGGCGGCGCTGTCGCACAGATCAATCCGGGAGAATCAGATATTGCAGTAAAGTTTGTGGTGTTCACGCCGAACGAAGCCAGCGAAACCGATTCGATCTACTGCTCGATTTCGGTAGATGATTGGCCACAGGGCGGGCGACCAATTAAGCGACTGGCTCCTGGTCTCTACACACAGACACTAATGCTGCAAGCTTCCGCAAAGTTGAAATACAAATTCCTGAGAGAACAAGACTGGAAAACAGTCGAAAATACACCTTCCGGCGAAGATGTTCGTAACCGACGATTGTCCGTCGATTCATCTTCGAAAACACTCACAGTCGTCCACGTTGTCGGTTCATGGGCCGACGTTCCGCCTCGAGACGATTATCACATCGTGTTTCCGACGTCTGCAGACACGTCTGCTGTGACGTACACTGGGAAGATTCGGATACATCGGCAGATTCATTCCTAAACACTTGGCAATCGACGCGATGTGTTGGTCTGGCTTCCTCCGGGGTACGAGTCAAATACGAACCGCCGGTATCCAGTTCTGTACATGCTGGACGGTCAGAACGTATTCGACGAATCAACGTCTTTTAAGGGAGACGAATGGCAAGCGGATGAGACGGCCACTCGACTGGTAGAACAGCGCGAGATTGAGCCGCTGATCATTGTTGCAGTGAACTACTCTCCCAGACGAGATATTGAGCATGTTCCGCTTTTTGAGGAACCCCAAAAGAGTCATGTCGACGGCTTTCTGGAATTGCTCACTAAGCAAATCAAGCCTTTGATCGATAAGGAATATCGGACTCGTGCCGCACCGGAAGCCAACGTACTTGTCGGCGCGTCTTATGGTGGCCTTTTCAGCCTGTACGCCGCGTGCCATGCGAAGCAACACTTCGGCGGCTTTGCCGTCATCTCTCCTTCGTTGCAAATCGAAAAAGGACGAATTGTGGAACATGTCGCGGAACATGCCCCTGGTTCGGAAACCCGATTGTGGATCGAATTGAGTGGACGTCGAGGCTTAGAGCGAATATTGAGCTTGCAAGTCGGCCAACTCGCGACTGCCCGCCGACTTAAAAGTGTGTTGGAAACGGCAGGATTTGACACCAACGACCGACTTCACTATTTGGAAATCGACGGCGCATTTCACGATGAACAAGCGTGGGGCAGCCGCATGGAACCACTATTGAAATACTTCTTCGCAGTTGTCGAGCCCGATGATTAGGCTGTGTGTTCAGGATTTCCGGAGGGTCTGCGATTCCACAGCTGGGTTGCCGCGTCGCATCCATTACCGAACGATGATCACGACGGCGATTAGCGATATTTCACAGAGGGCACTGACCGCCTTTCAAGGCTTGATTCAGCGCTGCTATTTCGTTGAAGTACTCAACCGTTGACGGACGCGTGTAGAAACATCGTTTGTTTGGAGTTCAATTTGACGACCCTGTTGTTCGCAACCAGGCTTGCGCTCCAGAGGAAATCCTGCCTTTATTAGAGCAGTTTACTTTTTGTCGTAGCGGCAGCCGCCAAGGCTTTCGACCTGTCACTGCCGAAATTCCTGGCGAATTCCGCTACAGAACGACCGCGTGATTTTGAAAACTGCTGTAGGTGTTCGACCATCTCACCTGACTTGATCAGCGGTGCTCAGTTTTCGATGGGAGTGGAGGCATTCGTGCGAGGTTGGCA
>JAPYTO010000488.1 GCA_029941865.1 Fuerstiella sp.
CGTTTTCATCTCCGTCATTTCTTCGATGGCGTATTTTGGACCTTCCTTGCCCAGGCCGCTATCCTTGAGACCGCCGTATGGCATCAGGTCGGTACGCCACATGGGGCCCCAGTTGATGTGGATGTTGCCGCTGTGGACCTGACGAGCAAACTTCATGGCCGCATCGATGTCCTGAGTGAACACGCCGGCACTCAGGCCGTAGTTCGTGTCGTTGGCCATGCGAATGGCGTCCTCGATGTCGGTGGCTCGAAGGACCGCCACTGCCGGGCCGAATACTTCTTCGCGGACGACTTTCATGTCGGCGGTGGCCCCATCAATTAGCGCGGGCTGCACGACGGCACCGTTCCGCTGTCCACCGCACACCAGTTCTGCGCCCTGGCTGACAGCTTCGTTAATCCAGTCGTGAACGCGTTGTGCATCCTGAGTGCGGACCATGGGGCCCACCTGAGTTTGTTCGTCGAGTTGATCGCCCGCCGCAATCGCTTCGATTTCCGGTCGTAGTGAGGCGATCAGTTCGTCGTGAACCTCGTCCAGCACGATCAGGCGCTGGGCCGAGATGCAGACCTGTCCGGCGTTCGCATAACCGCAGGCCAGTGTTGCCTTTGTGACCATGTCCATGTTCGCATCGGGCATGACGATGAGTGGACTGTTGGATCCCAGTTCCATCGTGACGCGTTTCAGCCCGGCAACTTTGCAGATTTGTTCACCGACTTCCTGACTGCCTGTAAAGCTGATCTTGCGAACTCGACGATCGGCGCAAATTGCGTTGCCGACCGTGGAACCACTGCCGGTGATGCACGTGATCGCCAGTGGTGGCACGCCGGATTCCAGCAGGATCTCGACCAGCTTCAGCGCTACCAGCGGTGTGTCACTGGCTGGCTTCAGAACAACGGAATTACCAGCCGCCAATGCCGGGCCCACTTTGTGGCACACCAGATTCAATGGGAAGTTGAACGGTGTGATGGCGGCGATGACACCGCAGGGCACTCGCATCGTGAAGCCCAGCTTGCCTTCCGTGCCTTTGCCCCCGTCCAGCGGCAGGAATTCACCGCCCAGACGTTTGGCTTCTTCGCTGCTTAGGTCAATCGTTTGAGCAGAACGTTCCACCTCACCCAGTGCTTCGCGGAGCGTCTTGCCTTCTTCCATGCTGATCGTCCGTGCCAGATCGTCGGCGCGATCTCGCATGAGATCCGCGGTCTTGCGCAGTATCACGTACCGGTCATAGGCGTGCACGACCGCCATGACAGCGGCGCCGTCAACCGCCGAGGCAAGGGCTGCTGCGACGTCTTCGGCAGACGCCGCGGGGACTCTGTCAATGATGTCTCCGCTGAACGGATTCGCGACTTCGATTACTGTCTCCCGATCCTGCCATTCTCCCGCCAGATAAAACTTCATCGCAACCTCCTGAACCTGTTGAGTCTGTTTCAGCAGAATTAAACGACAACTGCCCGCGTTTCGCAATCAAACACAGGAATAACGCGTCACCGCGTTGTGGTGAATATTTACGGGCTGTGGAATGATGGCAGCCGGGATCCGGTGTAGACTGACGGGTCGGGTTTGCAGCGTCCGTGAGCCATTTTGTCCGCATATCGAGGCTTAGTTTTATGCGTGTTCTGCTTTGTGTGGTGTTCTTAGCGGCTTCCGTTTCACATCTCGAACAGACAACGGCACTGCAGCCGCAGAACGGTGCACCTGTCGCCCAGGCGGCAGGTCAGCTGCCCAACGGAGCGAAAGAGTTTCCGGAACTACAACTGGATTCCGGCACGGCATACCAACTCGGAACGTCAGTGATCATCGTGCTGGACGACGTGCCAGACGGGAATCAGCTGGTCGTGCCACGAATGGCGAACGTGGTTGAACGCATTGGCTGGGTCGGCGGCGACGCGACGGCGACCATGACGCTGAAGCCGGAGATCGATCACTGGGTTGTCAGACTTTCCACGCCACCTGCCGGCCCAAAGAAGCTTCTGGTCCTGGATCTTGATGCAGCTCCCCGGGCGTTCAACGACAAAGTCGTTGCCGTGCAGGACGAAGACGGAGTGATTTCACTGCCGGCAAAGTTTGCCACGGTACATGGTGAGAAACTTCGCTTTGAACCTCAACCGCACAAGAACACGGTTGGGTACTGGGCGGTTGAAAAAGATTTCGCCGAGTGGCACTGCAACGTTGCCCAGGCAGGCTGGTATGACGTGGAGATTCTTCAGGGGTGCGGCAAAGGTCACGGGGGCAGCGCTGTTGAGTTGCGGGTGGCCGACCAGCGGCTGTCGTTCAAGGTTCAGGAGACAGGACATTTCCAGAATTTTCGCTGGCGGCATCTGGGCCACGTCCAACTGCAGAAAGCAGACAATGTTCTGTTGCAGTTGATTCCACAAGAAAAAGTCGCCGGCGCGGTGATGGACTGCCGTGAGATTCGTCTGGTGCCCGCAAAAACGAACGACGTATCTCTGCGCCGCACGGGACTGAATGTCGATGGAAGTCGTGTTGATGGCAGGGTCGTGCAGAACAAGCGACCCAACGTTCTGCTGATTCTGACCGACGACCAGGGCACGCTGGATGCCGGTTGCTACGGATCTCGTGACCTGTTTACGCCACGTATGGATGGACTTGCCAACGCCGGTGTGCGTTTCACTCAGGCATACGCGCACATGGTGTGCTGTCCGGCTCGAGCGATGTTGATGACCGGTCGATATCCTCAACGATCGGGCGTCACTAACTGGACTCAGGGAAACTTGAAGTCAGAACGCGGCCTCAATATGGCTTCTGATGAACTAACAATCGCCGAAGTGCTGAAGGGGGCGGGATATCGCACGGCCCTGTTCGGAAAATGGCATCTGGGGGCCGCCGCTGACGCTGGCCCGACGACTCAGGGCTTCGACGAATTCTTCGGTCATCGCGGGGGCTTCATCGACAATTACAACCACTACTTTCTGCACGGCAGCGGATTTCACGACCTGTATCGCGGTACGACAGAGGTGACGAAACGCGGTCAATACTTTCCGGACATGACGGTCGCGGAAAGCAATCGGTTTCTAAGTGAACACATCCGTGATCATGCCGACGCGCCGTTCTTTCTTTATGCCGCATTTAATATTCCGCATTATCCCGAACAGGGAGATTCCCGTTTCGATCAGTTGTACGCGACAGCGAAGATGCCGCGACAAAGTTACGGGCGAATGATCACCACGGTGGACGATCGCATCGGGCAGATTCTGGATGAACTCGATCGCCTTGGTGTGCGGGACAACACGGCAATCATCTTCCAAAGCGACAACGGACATTCCGCAGAGAACGCCCACATCAGGCCCGACAATCATTCGTCGGGCCTGGTGAAGGGGCATTACTACGGGGCCAACGGCGGAGGCGGGAATACGGGCAAATGGAAGGGGCACAAAGGAACGTTTTACGAAGGTGGTCTGCGAGTTCCGGCCATCGTCAGCTATCCGAACCGATTGCCATCGGGTGAGGTGCGTGATCAGGCGATTACACTTTGTGACTGGTTGCCGACAATCACAGCACTTTGCGATGTTGACCTGCCGGATAATCACGTTCTTGACGGTCGCAGTTTGCTGCCCATTATCAACGACAACGCAAAATCGCACCACGGCGTGATGCACTGGCAATGGCAATCAAAGTGGGTCGTCCGTGATGGCGACTGGAAACTGATCAGCACCAACAACGGGAAGCTGGAACTCGTCAATCTGGCTGACAAACAGCCGGAGAGCATCAATCACGCCAAAGAAAAACCTGAGGTTATGGCTCGTTTGCAGATGCTGCATGACGAGTGGATCGTGCGCGTTGAACAGCGGTGATGATGTGCAATCAGGGTCATCGAAATCGCCCAGGTG
>JAPYTO010000489.1 GCA_029941865.1 Fuerstiella sp.
GGGCGGTGTCGTTCGATCAATCGAATCACTTTTCTTGGGCTGAAACGATGGTCCATGATCAGGGTGCCGATCATGGCGGCGCCGCCCAGCAGGTTCGTTGACAGTCCATAGCTGTGAAAGAACGGCAGGACGGACAGTAACGTTTCTTTGCCCACAGCGGCACCGGCCCAATAATATTGCTGCCACGCGTTGGCGACCATATTGCGATGGCTGAGTGTCACAGCTTTCGGTTCGCCGGTCGTGCCGCCGGTGGGCAATATGTAGGCTGGTGTCGATGCCCAGACCGGAGTCGCATCATTTTCCGTTCCCGTTCCCGAAGTTTCTGGTGGGGCCATATACCCTCGGAATTGGGCTTCGACGCTGGCGGGCGATCCAGACGTCATGCGGCGCTGCAGAGCTTCGGGAACTGGCGATTCCAGGTCGGCGTCCGAGAATGAAAACGCTGTGTCCTCTGAATCTGATGGCTCGTCGGTCATCAATTCGTCCCAGAACCATCCGACGTGTTCATTGGCCGACATCCACCAATAGCCAGTGCGACGTTTCCGCAGGAACAAGTACCCCAACTGTTCGAACAGCGGCAAGCGCGGTCGCAGCGACACGAACAGAGTTTTGTCCGGACGATGGGGGCCGGAGATCAATCGAGCCAGCATGTCCAGACACACGACGACCCTGCAGCCGGTCGCTTCCAGCATTCGATCGACTTCCTCCGGAACCGCCATGGGACTCAACGCCACAGCAATTCCCTGGGCCCGCCAGATGCCGTTCAGAGCAATCAGATACTCGGGAATATTCGGCAGCAGAATGCCGACTCGGTCACTTGGTTTCACACCCAGTCTGCGCAGAGCGGCGGCCGTACGAATGGCGTCGAGGTTCAGTTCCTCCCATGTCCACTCAAGATCGTTGTAGTGGCAGGCCAGACGCCCGGGCATTAAACAGGCGGCTCGATCGAGTAATCCCCATGCCGGAATATCCGGGTAATCGAGTCTCCGCGGAACGCCAACCGGATAACAGTCAGCACTCGACGCGGCGTCATGGGACGAAGCACCATTGGAAATTGTTGCCATCTCACACCTCACTTTCAGGGCACAACACGCAGCTTCGGTGAACGAAGCAACAGGTCATGATGCCACAATGAGGCGATCTGGCTTTCAGATTTCCAGGCAGTCTATGTCAGTGCAAAGACACCCTTCCTTCTGGGTATGGACACCGGATGAAAGCAGGTCGCAAAGTCGTTGTCATTTTCTCCAGATTCATTATGAAACTGTGTTGCTCGGTCGTTGTCGTTGTCCTTCGAACTGCGGAAGGGAATGCAGTGACTGAGTGATTAAAGGCTACGCCCCGGTTTCAGCAGAGTCAAATGCGAAAACTTCGATTGTGTCACAAGTCATTTCGGAGGCTTGTCTTACGTAGCTGCAGAGATATCGCCAGCGGCGGACAATTTCCCTGCTCCGTCGTCCCGCTACGCGGTCGTTCATTCGACTGCTGATTCTGCCAGATAGGTGTATCCGTTAAGCGCATTTTCGTAGCAGCGGACAAAATCTCCGGCCTGTGCATCGTCGATACGGCCATTGCGGACGGCATTTTCCACGGCGATCTGCAGACGGTGAATCAGGTCACGTCCGTTGAACCGCACATAGTCCAGGACTTCGCTGACGGTCTCACCTTTCAGGATCGCATCCAGCGTGACTTCACCGGTATCCGAAAGATCAACGTGAACGGCATTGGTTTCGCCAAACAGATTGTGCAGATCACCGAGGATTTCCTGATAGGCGCCAACCAGAAACGTGCCTATGAAATACGGAGTGCCGTCAAATTCATGCAGCAGCAGCGTACGTTTCACGTCACGTCGACTGATGAACTGGTCGATCTTACCGTCGGAATCGCACGTGATGTCACTCAGTACGGCGTGTCGCTTTGGCTGCTCGTCCAAACGGTGAATGGGCATGACGGGAAAGAGCTGCTTGATGGCCCACGAGTCGGGTATGGACTGAAACAGTGAGAAGTTGCAGAAGTAATTGTCTGACAACATCCGGTCGAGCATCTCAAGTTCTGTCGGTACGTATTCCATCGAACTGGTCAGCGTCCAGATACGATGACAGATGGAAAAGTACAGGCTCTCCGCAAGGCACCGCTGTTCCAGTGGCAGATGACCTGTCGCGAACAAGGTCATTGCCAGTTCAATGGCGTTCTGTGCGTCGTGATAACTTTCCAGAACATTGCGCTGCGCCAGATCGGTGTACGTCTGATACAGATCGTGAATCGGTTGTGGCGCGTCGGTGGGAGGGACGAGGTCTTCCTGGGGTTCTTCGCGGCCCTGTTGGGACACGCCCAGCACGCCAAAAATCAGCACGCTGTGAAAAGCAGAAACCGCGCGACCGCTCTCGGAGATGATGTCGGGGTGAGGAACGTCTGCGTCGTCGCAGACCGTCTGGATGTGGTACACGACATCGCGCGCGTACTCTTCGATGGTGTAGTTCATGCTGGATTCGAAGTTCGTCCGGGAACCATCGTAATCCACGCCAAGTCCACCACCCACGTCCAGATACTTCAGACCGGCATTGCGTTTGACAAGGTCTGCGTAAACTCGCGAGGCTTCGTTCAGGGCCGACTTTACCTGACGAATGTTTGTGATCTGACTGCCCAGGTGAAAGTGCAGCAATTGGAAACAATCTTCCATGCCGCGTGATTTTAATTCGTCCAGCGCACTCAGGATTTCGTTGACTCGCAGTCCGAACTTGGAACGGTAACCGCCTGATGACTGCCACCGACCGGCACCGCGTGCGGCAAGTTTGACTCGCATACCCAGGACCGGACGCACGCCGATCTTCTGTGCGAAGTGCAGGATCATTTTCAGTTCGGTGTACTTTTCGACGACCGGTATGACGTGCCGCCCCACCTTCTGTGCCAGCAACGCCATTTCGATGAATTCGGCGTCTTTGAAGCCATTACAGATGATTGGCGTCTGAGCTTCCGTCATCGCGACGACAGCCAGCAGTTCCGGTTTGCTGCCGGCTTCCAGCCCGAAACCGAATTCGCGACCGGATTTGACGACCTGTTCCACCACCTCCCGCTGTTGATTGACCTTGATCGGATAGACGCACGAGTACTTGCCGGTGTACTGATATTCGGTGATCGCGCTGACGAATGCGTCGTTGAGAACCTTCAGCCGGTCGCGGATGATGCCATTGAATCGCAGCAGCACCGGAACATCGATACCCCGCAGCTGAAGGCGATCGACCAATTCCTTCAGATCAATCGAACGATCGGTCCTGCGGTCCGGGTGGACCAGCAGGTGACCGTTGTTTCCAACCGAGAAATAGCCGTTGCCCCAGCGGGCAACTTCATAGAGTTCAGCGGCATCCGCGGGACTCCACGCTGCTGAACCCGGTTCGATCATTCATGTCATCCGGAAAAGATACCTACTGCGCGGTCCAGTCTAAGAATCGGGGTTGGAGCAACGATTTGTAGTGCAATACGAAGTCCGAAAGCAAATCTCCAACCCCATGATCAAGCCTCGAAGAGGCACTACGCCGTCTTTGTGTCGCGATTCATCAGCCAGACAAGGACAGGACTAGCCACGTAGATTGAACTGTAAGTACCAACGATGACACCCAGTGTCAGGCAGAAGGCGAAGCCGTGAATACCTTCGCCACCGAAGACGTACAGGATGCACACCACGAAGAATGTCGTCAACGACGTCAGCAGCGTTCGGGACAGAGTCTGATTCAGAGACGTGTTTACGATTTCTTCAGTCAGGCTGGGGTTCTTTCCTCGGACTTCACGGATGCGGTCGAAGACCACGATGGTGTCGTTCAATGAGTA
>JAPYTO010000490.1 GCA_029941865.1 Fuerstiella sp.
CGCTGTCCGTTCGCCAGGCTTTGCCGTCGATACCAATCAGATCACCAAGATCCATGTGCCCCATCAATGCCCACTGTTCTTCGGACAGATCGCCGCGTGAGAACAGCAGCTGCATGGTGCCGGTCTGGTCCTTGATGACGTAGAATCGCAGCTTGCCCGCCTTCCGCCGCAGCATGACTCGACCGGCGATTCGTACGTCCGGTCCGACTTCTGCAGATGCTTGCGGCACCAGATCGCGGGCATCCGTGATCGGCAGGTGGTCATCAAAGCGCTGGCCGAACGGGTCGAGGCCCATGGCGACGATTTTGTCGAGCTTGTCCAATCTGGCTTTTTCAAAACGGTCGGGCTTGCTCCGTCCGCTCACGTTACCGTCGTCTGGCATCTTCCACTGATTCCTTTGTTGGCTTGAGTTCGCAGGTTCTATTTACGTGTTTCGCGGTGGATCTGAGATTTCAGACTTCGAGGCTGAGAGTTTCACTGCGTCGCTCTGGGTAGCAGCTTTTGATTTGTTCGCATTGTCCACAGTTCAGTTGCTTCCAGCGGGATCACTGTACCACATAATTCGAGGTCGGCGAGTCTCGCTGGCTTTTGGGTGCACGGCAACTCCGTGTTTTACACTGCGATGTGAGCCGCAAGGCGCTAGCCGCGGGTTCGTTCAGGAAATACCGGCGGCTAGCGCCTTGCCGCTCACGACGAGAGCTCCCTGGCTTCAAAAACTGAGTCGCCACGCTTTTGAGTGACCGCGCTGGATCCTCCCCTCACCCAGCTTCTCCCCTGCTTGCAGGCCGATTCGCAGGGCAACGAACAACGCGGGGCAGAGGAGCAAACTCAGGGCGGCGTGGCTCCTCCGACGCTCGGATGCACTCGAGCGGAATGGGGCGTTCGTTCATTCCATGGCTCCCCGTTCTTGCGGCGCATGAAAAAGGCCGAGCGTTACTCGGCCTTATCGTCATGCACGACACCAAGTGGATGTCGGCGCAGTTAATTTATTTCTACAGCGGCAGCGCCTCGGGTTTCGAGTTTTTTTTTCCTGAGTCCGGGCCGAAGTTGCACAGTTCTTCGCGAACGATGTTCATCGACTTGGGGGCCTCGATTCCGATGCGAACAGAGTTTGGTCCGATCCGAACGACGGTGATAGCCACATCGTCGCCAATCAGAATTCGCTCACCTGATTTTCTTGACAGCACAAGCATTGCTTCTACTCCATGTCTTCCTGTTGTTTGAACGTCCATGTAATTGAAAGGACCACTGAGTGAGCCTCTCAAGGTTGTCGCCGAAACCACCACCTGCCGAAATTGCAGTGATCAATATGACTGCGACATCAGAATGATACAAACCGCACACTCGCTGCCAACCCTAAAATCGGCAAAAGCGGCATTGCCTAAAAAACCAGCAGGGTCTGCCGTGCCTAAAAAGCAGGCAGGTGTTGTGGTGGCGTGTGCGACGCTTGTAAATCGTGTTCAACTTTGGTCTGCTTTATGCCAGCGGCTAGTGAAAACATTGGTTATTGGGAGATAACGTCACTGCCGGGTCGCGGGGATCGTCCTGAACACCGCACGCTTCATGGGAGACACAGGCATGGTTCGGATTGGAATCGTTGGCGTTGGGTTCATGGGATACACCCACTTCGAGGGGGCTCGAGACCTTGCGGGCGCCAAGGTGGTTGCGATTGCCACTCGCAACGAACAAAAGCTGACTGGCGACTGGACCAGCATTCAGGGCAATTTTGGCCCGCCAGGCGGCCAGGTCGACCTCTCCGAGGTCAAGTGCTACGCCGACTACAAAGAGCTGTTGGTGGATCCTGATATCGATCTGGTCGACATCTGCGTGCCAACTGACAAGCACCACGGCATCGTGCTGGAATCACTGGCCGCAGGTAAACCGACACTGGTTGAGAAGCCGATTTCTGTCGACCTGCCGGAAGCGCAGGAGATGGTCGCGGTCGCTGAGAAAGCCGGAGTCCCTTTGCTGGTCGCTCATGTCCTGCCGTTCTTTCCGGAGTTCCAATTTGTCGCAGCCGCGATTGAGTCGAACAAATTCGGCAAACTCAGGGCGGGGCACTTCAAGCGAGTGATCTGCCCGCCAAACTGGTCGAACGATATGTCCGATTTTCGAAAGCTGGGCGGTTGGGGGATCGATCTGCACATCCACGACAATCACTTCATCGCTCATGTCCTGGGAACGCCTCAGAGTGTCTTTTCGACGGGGCTGCTGCAGGACGGGTTCGTCAACCACGTGCACACTTCTTATGTCTACGGCAGTGACGGACCTGCGATCACGGCCGTCAGCGGTGGCATTGCGGCCAACGGTCTGGCGTTCGGACACGGGTTTGAACTGTACTTTGACGATGCGACACTGCTGTTCGACGCCGGCACTTACGGTGGCGAGTGGGTCGTCAGCCGTCCGCTGACAGTGATTACCAACGATGGCAAAGCCGAAGCCCCGGATCTTTCCGGAAGCGACAATTGGTGTGCCGCGTATACCAGTGAACTGCAGGTGGCTGTCAATCACCTGACGGACCAGGCAGCTGCTGGTCCATTGTCCAGCAGCCTGGCGCTCGATGCTCTCAGAATCTGTTATGCCGAAGCAAAGAGTGTTGCCGAAGGTCGGCTTGTCGACGTGTAAGGCTGCGTCCTGCAGTGAGCGGCACGGCGCTAGCCGCCGGTTGTTTGGCGTCAGTTGTACGGCACATCCGGCCAGCACCGTTCCGCTGACCATTTCATGGAAAGCCATTTGCAATGAGCCCGATTCAGCAAAGTCGAAGAGTCTTTCTGCAAACAGCGGCTGCAACTGCCGCAGTTGCGGCGCTACGGAATTCGGTTGCGGCGCAATCTTCGGGCGAACGGGAGCTCCCCAGGCCAAAGCGTTTGCTGGACTGCCACCTGCACATCAACCATTTCGACCGGTCTGTGGAGGACACGATTCGCCACATGGACGAGACCGGGACCACTCAGGCATTTGTGCTGCCGCTGGAAACGGGCGAAGGCAACGTCCTGCTGCGATCAGAAACTGTTTTGCACGCATTTCATCTGTACAAAGATCGAATCATTCCTTTTTGCCAGACCGACATTCGGCAACCAGACGTGCTGGACCGAATTCGGGCCTACCACCTGTTGGGGTGTCGAGGCATCGGCGAGCAGAAAGAGCACCTGCGACTGGGCGATAAGCGTGTGGAAGCGGTGATCGCTCTTTGCGATGAGCTGAACTGGCCGATCACAATTCATTTTCAGGATTCAGCGAACGGCTACAACCAGGGAATGGCGGAACACCTGGAGACCTATCTGAAACGATACAAACGAGTGCGCATTATCGGCCATGCTCAGACGTTCTGGGCGAACATCAGTGCCGATGTGCCGCCGCCGGATAAGACGCTGTACCCGACCGGACCGATCAAGTCCGGCGGTCTGCTGGACAAACTGCTGGGCGATTATCCCAACCTGTACGCCGATATGTCCGCCGGCAGCGGCTATCGAGCGCTGACTCGTGATGAGGACTTTACGGCTGGTTTCTTTGAACGACACCCCCAACAGATTCTGTTTGGCAGCGACTGTCCGTGTCGAGACGGTGCCGGTGAGAACTTTAAGGGCATGTGCTACTCAACTCAGTTGCAGCGACTGCTCAGAAAACTCATCCCCGACGAAACACGCCTCGACGACGCGTTTCACAATAATGCGCTGCGCGCTCTGGAAGGTACGGCCTGACTTGTTCGGACGACGTTTTTTCCATCATGAAGCGTCGCCATTCTTAATAAGCGGGTAAGGGAGTGGCGAGTCCACTCCCTCCCCGTTATCGCGATGAGGTTGATTCCTCA
>JAPYTO010000491.1 GCA_029941865.1 Fuerstiella sp.
TCAGTTGATCAACGGCCCACTGTCCGTTGAGTTCGTCCGCCGTCAGGTCCCGGTCGCTCTGCGAATCGAAGCGCAGGTTTCTCTGTTTTGCCCAACCGCCTGTTTGCCAACTGAGAGGATTTCCGTCGGGCGATTTCCTGCCAGCCAGGTTCACCAACGGTCCGAACGAACCGTCCACCGCGCCGATGTCACGATAAGGGCCAGGCACATCCGGGTGAGCAATCTTTTGGTTTCCGTCGTAAGCGAAGGGACCATAGTCAGCCCGATTTCCATATTGTTTCCATTCCTGCGGAACCATGTGGTGCATCAGCTTGCCGGTGCCAAGCGTCTGGAAACCGTTCTCGCGAAAGTGATCCATGATCGTCCGCGAGTTCTTCAACACTTCATAACCGTCCCACTTCGTGAACCCGAAGCAGCCCGAGTTGTGTGGGTAGATGCCGGTGAACAGGCTTGCACGCGACGGCCCGCAGATTGGAATATTGCAATGAGCCTGAGTAAAAGAGACCCCGGTGCGAGCAAGCCGCTCCATGTTTGGCGTTCTGGCTTGAGGATGTCCGGCGAACCCTTCGACATAGTCGTTCAGGTCGTCGCAGATGATCAAAATGACGTTTGGCTGCGCAGCGGCTTGAAGCAGATTGCTGGTCGCCAGCAGAGCAACGTAGAAGCTGAACAATGAAATAGCTTTGGGCGTCATGAGAGCAGTTTTCAATAACATGTCGGCGTAGGGCTCGTGGGAAAGTGACTCTCGCCAGGGGGAAGACGTTCGCTGCAGCCACACGTCAGCATAATACGCTGGAGAGGCCTGAATCTTCTGTGGCAAAATCCGAACCTGACGCGTCCGCGAGCACGAAGTCGAGGCGGGTTCTTCCCCGCTTACGCTTTGGGTTGTGAGTGTCGGTGCTTAAATACCTGAAATCACTCCCGCACGCTCTGATATTCTGCCTCCATGTGAAATTACTTCTTGAATTTGGAATTTCTTGTAACCAACAGGCCTGATGGCCCATGCTCAGAATAAAAACGGTTGGTCTTCAATCCTGTGGAATATCAACACCGAGAGTTCCTTATGCCAAATCAGACACCACAGGACGCTCGCTACAACCGATTCGTGGGGTTTGCCAATGACTTTGAGCCTCGCTTTCGGAGGCTGTTCAAGGAAGCACAGACTTGACCTTGCGGCGAAGCAGTTACACTCCCTCCAACCCCGCCCGATCGGCAGAGACGGTCGCCTGGATCGGAAAAACATTTCTCTGGCAGTTGGTCATTTTGGATTCATGAATAAGCATGCCAGATATTCGCGTCAGTCGTTCAGTCGTTGTTCTGCTTTTCTTGACAGCGGGCGCCATGGTGTCCGCTCAAACAACAACAGACAGCGGAATCGCTGACATTGATCAGATTCGTCAGAACGTACACGCGACTCCGACAAATAAGTCGAATCTTCTCAGTCGCCGGGCAGCACTTATCAGATGGTGGCGTTTCCTCTGGCATCAGGGATATGACTCGAGCGCCTACAATGAGACCTGGAATATGGTCAACAACGGTGGAGATCATCGCGGAGCAATGATTGCGGTCGACCGAGGGTACGCGGCATTGGAATCTATGCTCTTAAGCAATACACGTGTTCCCGAGGTACACGGAGGCCCATCCGGTTCCACGACTCAGACAGCTTGGCCGGTCTACCATGGCACTGATGGTGGTCAGACTGGTTACAGCCCGGACAAGGGGCCGTCCGAAGGGAAAATCGCATGGCGTGTGCCGAAGGGGAATTTCTGGAATGCCAAACCGGTTATCGAAGGCGGAAGAGTATATGTCGCCTCACCGGGAACTGACGTGTTTGCTTACTGCCTGAATGAGAACACCGGAAAAGTCATCTGGAACGGAAGGCAATACGGAGAAAATATTTACCACACTCCTGGAGCCATCTATACGCCAGTTGTTACAGATAAGCGTGTGCTGTTGTCTACTGCGTGGTGGCAGCCCCAAACACATTTTGTACTCAATAAGGACAATGGGTTCTTTGTCTCCCGGATACCTGCCGGCAGTGAGTCGGAAGGCGCCGCGAAGGACGTGTGGGTCCATAAATTCAATCGCACACAAATCGTTCTTGCTGATGCGACTGGTGGTAAAGGATTTTGGAAATTCAACACCGGTGGCTTTATCGCGGGAGACCCTGTTCTTGCCGGCGACCGTGTGTATGCGGTTGGTCAAAGCGGTTGGGTCTTTGCTTTGACTACGAGCAAAAGCAAACCGATATGGCAACGCGACCTGAAAGTCAACTTTCGTGGCACGCCCGGCGTTGGCGATGGAATTATTTATGCAGGCGACACGAATCGCACACTGCATGCTATCGATGCTTCGGATGGTCGTACCGTTTGGACGTTCCAGGCTGCTGAAGTTGAAAACAAGACATATCAGTATTTTTCAACCGCTGTTGAAGCCAACAAGCGAGTTTATGTAGGAACGGCGGGTGGCTACGTCTATTGCCTCCATGCCGGAAATGGCAGCGTGATCTGGAAACACAAGGTCAGCGATTGGGTGCGGTCGAGCCCCGTTGTCGTCGGCGATACCGTGTATGTCGCGACATTGGATGCCAGGCTTTACGCATTGAAAGATACCGGGGATTCAGTAATCGAGGTTTGGCAAAAGTCAGTCGGTGAGCATGGATTCACAGCGGATTTAGTGGGTAACAGTAATGGCATCCTCGCCAGCGGTCGCGATCTCGTGCTCTATTCTCTTTCACCTGCTACCGGCGATATTCAATGGATGCACAGTATCATTGATGGAGCGTGGGTTGATGGTGTGCGTCACCGAGCGGATGCCTATGGTGGACAATTCCAGACGTCTCCTGTCGTCGTCGATGACATTGCCTACATCGGAGGCCCGGATGGATTTCTTGATGCAGTCGACGTGAACAACGGCAAACGCTTATGGCGTTTTAAAACTCAGGGACGCATCTCAAGCGCGCCACGCGTCGCAGAGGGGAAAGTATTCGTCGGGAAGAATGCACATCATGATGAGTTCTACGCAGTCGACCAGAAAACCGGTGAGCTCGTTTGGAAAATCGACAACCTCGGTTGGGCCAGTGTCGGCGCTACAGGTTATGCCATAAAATAGTTGTGTTCGCGGTAAATACTCGTCTCAACTTCACGATGACGACGAGAGACGCCGCCTACGTAGCGCGAAGGCAAATCAACGTCATCGCCCCTTCGTCGATCAGGATCGTTTTCCCCATGCCTCAAAAGCCTTCGTTGGCCAACACCTGGATCATCGCGTCAAACACGGTAGACTGCCCACTGCGACGATGAGCGTCTCCATTCACGTCTGACGTGCCGTGCATTCTTTACTTCAGTGGAAATTAGTGAAAGTCATCATGAGATCTTCAGCCTGCCGGATTTTGCTGATGGTGTTGCCGTTCATTGTCAGTGTGACACATGCACGCGCAGCAACACGGCCCAACATTGTCTTCATCTTTGTCGATGATCAGGGTTACTACGACCTCGGTTGTTATGGCGCGTCCGAGGTGAAAACACCGCGGATCGATGCGATGGCGCAGCAGGGGACGCGTTTTACAGACTACTACGCAGCGGCTCCGATTTGCAGCCCGTCACGCGCAGGTTTGTTGACCGGGTGTTACCCGCGCCGGGTAGGCAATGCGACATGGGTGCATCGGGCAGATTCACGATCGGGCATTCATCCGGATGAATTGACGATTGCCGAGTTACTGAAGGACAACGGTTACGCGACTGCGTGCATCGGTAAATGGCATCTCGGATTTCACGAGCCGTTTCTGCCGCGCAACCAGGGGTTCGATC
>JAPYTO010000492.1 GCA_029941865.1 Fuerstiella sp.
AGGCTGCGCGCGCATTTCGGGAAACTCCCAAGAATGCCTGCGTCGGTTTTATCGACCGAGCGCTGTATGCGCCAGCGAAAGTGGCCGGCCGGTGTCATCAGATTGACGGCGTGAAATGACGGTTTGCGGACTCCGTCTCGGTTTTTCATTGCGCGCTCATGACCATCCGTCCGGTGTTGTCAGGAATTGGCGACCGAGGACACACGAGCCCGCAGTGTACGTCGATCCCGGCGTTGGCCATCTTCGGGCTATCGATCGCGCCATCACCGCTGTGCGTCCCGAGTAAACGGACTCAGCCGCTGATCAACGGCTCTGCGCGACGGCCTTCATCGCTGCTTTTGCGACAGCCACACACTGGCGAATATCCTGCAAGGGGTTGTCCTTGTTCTCCTCATATTCCAACGACAGTGCTCCGTTCGACGGAAAGCCGGCTCCCTGCAGCTCGAAAAAGACGTCTTCCAGGTTCAAGTGCCCTTTGCCGAGGATCACGCCGTGCGACTTGTCTTTCATTTCGGCGAAATCCTTCAGGTGAATTCCGTACAACCGCCCCTTCAGCAACCGAATGACTTCCGGCGCGTTTTGTCCTGATCGGATGTAGTGGCCCAAATCGGCACAAGCTCCAATTCGTTCGTCACGTCCTTCGATGACGCGCAACACATCGATCGCTTTGTTGTAACGATGGCGCGGTCCGTGGTTGTGGATCGCGATCCGAATATCAAATTCCCTGACCAGATCATCAAGGCTGTCGAAGGAATCCAGATCCGGGTCGGCTGTAATGCTGGCGACGCCAAGCTTTTTGGCGAACTGAAAAATATTTCGATTGGCCGCCGCATCTTTGGTCAACCTGTTGACGCCATGCGCGGAAATCGAAAGCCCGAGATCGGCAACTTTCTTCTTTGTTGCGGCGATTTCCTGGTCGGACGCATTGGTCGCCAGCATTCCGCCATAAAACTCCACCTGTTCGAAGCCCAGCTCGCTGGCATGCCGCAGCGCTTCGTCGACGCCGTAGCCGCGTAACGAGTAGAGCTGAATTCCGAGCTTCAGCCGCCCTGCTGCTGCCGCCTGGACAGTGCCCGGCAGTGTGCCGCATGCAGCCCCCGCAGCAACCAGGGAAGTTGTCTTAAGAAAACTGCGTCGAGTCTGATGAGTCATCGGATGTTCCGTGGGAGATCGTGTCTGTGGCGAAAAATTCAAACAACGATTCTACGGAACGTTGATAACGGTCACAACCGGCCGCCGATGAATTGGCAAAACACCTGACAGCAGAAAAACGGGTTTCGGTGCGGCCAATCATGACCTTTCCAACAACCTCCCGTTCCGAATCGGCGTTGAATTGAACGGTTGCTTCACACGTCGCCTGACTGATATTAAGCTGTACTGCCGCGCCCTGAGTGCCACTGCTGTCCTGAAGCAGACGAAGAAGTGGACACACGGCGGGTCGCCCACCATCATGTGTTGCCTGACTGAAACAAACAGACGACACCCTCCCCCGACGCACCGGAAACCAAACATGCAGATCCGAACTCTCAAACATTGGCCATCTTTACTGGGAATACCGATTCTCGCGCTGTTTTGCCTGGCCATTCTGACAACTCCCGCGCACGCCAAGACCCCGGCGGGCTTCACACCGTTGTTCAATGGTGAAGATCTGACCGGCTGGAAGGGACTGGTCGGAAATCCAAAAACTCGCGCAGCGATGTCGGCGGAAGACCTTGCGACCGCGCAGCACAAAGCGGATGAGATCATGCGTGCTCACTGGAAGGCCGTCGATGGTGAGCTTGTCTTCGATGGCAGGGGCAAGAGTCTGTGTACGGCAAAGGACTACGGCGACATCGAGTTGTATGTTGACTGGAAAATCCTGGAGGGCGGTGACAGCGGACTTTATCTGCGAGGCTGTCCACAGGTGCAGATCTGGGACACAGAATTTGATGCATACTTCCGTCACGGAGCCGAAAACGGCTCCGGGTCAATGTGGAATAATAAGAACAATGCACGGTTCCCGCTGGTTAAGGCTGACAAACCCGTTGGTCAATGGAATACGTTTTTCATTCGTATGGTGGGCGAACGTGTGACCATCAAGCTGAACGATCAACTGATCGTTGACAACGTCGTATTGGAAAACTACTGGGAACGTGAACTGCCGATTTACCCACGCGGCCAGATTGAACTGCAGAACCACGGCAACACACTGTACTTTCGCAATCTGTACGTCCGAGAACTCCCGTCAGATGAAGTGAACCGAATTCTGGCGGCAAAGGATGCACAAGAGTACAAGAACGTCTTCAACGGAAAGGACCTCAGCGGCTGGACCGGCGAGTTGGAAAATTACGAAGTCGTCGATGGTGCGGTCCGATGCAAAGAAGGCAAGGGCGGCACGGTATTCACAGAAAAACAGTACTCTGACTTTATCGCGAGACTGGAATTCAAACTGCCACCCGGCGGCAATAACGGCCTGGCGATTCGTTACCCGGGGGCAGGCGCACCGCATCTGGACGGACTCGAACTGCAGGTGCTTGATTCCGAGGATCCGAAGTACGCGAAGCTGGACGCACGACAATATCACGGTTCAGTATACGGACTTGTTGCGGCTCATCGAGGCCATCTTCGACCGACGGGCGAATGGAATTTTCAGCAGGTCACCGTGCGAGGTTCAAAAATCAAGGTCGAACTGAATGGTTCAACCATTCTGGATGCGGACCTGAGTGAAGTCACCGAATCCAAAGACGGAGCAGTGCCACCGGGTGCGAAAGTCAAAAGTGGACATTTCGGATTTGCCGGCCACAACGATCCTGTCGCGTTTCGCAACGTGTCAATTCGTGAACTGCCCGGAGAACCGGCCGCGCCACCCTCACGCGACATTGCCGTCAGCCCAACTGATGGGCCGATCAAGCTGTTCAACGGTCGCAACATGGAAGGTTTTTACACGTGGATTCGGGATCAGACGTATTCTGATCCAAACAAGGTGTTCACCGTCAAGGACGGCATGATTCATATCTCGGGGAACGGATACGGTGGCCTGATCACCAACAAATCCTATCGTGACTACCATCTGATCGTGGAATTCAAGTGGGGCGAAAAGACATGGGGCAACCGCGTTGATCGAACCCGGGATTCCGGCCTGCTGCTGCATTGCTGGGGACCGAATGGTGGCTACAGCAATACCTGGATGGCGTCGATCGAAGCTCAGATTATCGAAGGTGGCGTCGGTGATATTCTTGTGCTGAGCGGTACGGACCCTGACACCGGACAGGTCCTGCCGACATCGCTGACTGCCGAAATTACAAAGGACCGCGATGGCGAGAAAGTCTGGAAGAAGGGTGGTGAGCGAATCACGATTTCAAGTGGCCGCATCAATTGGTATGGGCGCGACGTCGACTGGGCTGACACGATCGGATTTCGTGGTCGCGACGACGTGGAAAGTCCACTCGGAGAATGGACTCGAATGGAAGTCATCGCGGACGGAGGTCATCTGCTGTACAAGGTCAATGGCGTGGTCGTGAATGAGGCGTTCGAAGCGAAACCTGATTTCGGCCGATTACTGCTGCAGACCGAACAGGCGGAGATGTTTGTTCGCCGCTTCGAGCTCTGGCCAATAGGCAAAGCTCCGAAGGACTGAGACAGAAATCAGGTCGACCATATCGGCACATTGCGGCGGGGCGTTTGTGCAGCACCCCATAGTGTGTGGTCAGGCCCAGGAACAGAGGTTGTTCCGTCGCCGAACTCGCCAGAGTTCGGCGGTTTTTCGTTATGTCGTCCAAAGTCTGGCGATTTCGGCCACCCCAGAATCAAGACTTGACAAAGCACTAGTG
>JAPYTO010000493.1 GCA_029941865.1 Fuerstiella sp.
GTCGCAACTCCTGTCGGACAATGTCCCGTATGACAGCGTTGGGCCTGAATGCAGCCAATCGCCAGCATGGCTTCGCGAGCCACGTGAATCATGTCACAGCCCAGTGAAAATGCCATGGTCGCCTCAGCCGGAAACCCCAGCTTGCCTGACCCGACAAAGACGATTCGGTCCTGCAGATCGCGGGCAAAGAATTCCTGGTACACTCGAACAAAACCCAGCTTAAACGGTAACGCGACGTGATCAGAAAACACAAGCGGTGCCGCTCCCGTGCCGCCCTCACCGCCATCAACGGCAATGAAGTCGACGCCACGTTCTGTGGTCGCCATCAGTTCCGCCAGTTCCGTCCAGAACGATTGTTCACCAATGGCAGACTTGATGCCCACGGGCAGACCGGATTCGTCAGCCAGCATTTCCACGAAATCCAGCATTGAATCGGTGTCGCGGAAGGCCGAATGACTGGATGGGCTGGCACAGTCCCGGCCCTGTGGGATCCCTCGAATAGCTGCGATCTCCGGGGTAATCTTCGCCGCCGGCAGCAGACCGCCCATGCCCGGCTTCGCGCCCTGACTGAGTTTGAGTTCCACGGCTCGGACGGGATGCTCGTCCACAGCCTCTTTGAATCTGGTCAGATCAAACCGGCCGAATTCGTCGCGGCAACCGAAGTACCCGGTACCGATCTGCCAGATGAGATCGCCGCCGTGCCGATGATGCTGAGCAACGGAACCTTCGCCCGTATTGTGCAGACAACCGGCGATCGAGCACCCCTTATTGATGGCCTCCACAGCCGGACCGCTCAGAGATCCGAAACTCATGCCGGAGATATTGACCACGGATTCCGGTCGAAAAGCGTGTTTTCTACGGCGAGCCTCACCCAACACCTTAGCGCAGGGGACGGAGTGATTTTCGTCGTAACCGGGCTGGCCCTCACGAATCTCGGGCAGCGGAAACATCGACTGTTTGACGATCAGATGATTGGGCGACTGTTCAAGGTCGTTGTCTGTGCCAAACCCAAAGTAGTTATTCTGCTTCTTGGACGACGCATACACCCACGTCCGTTGGTCCCGAGTAAACGGACGTTCTTCGTTGTTGTTGGTGACGATGTACTGGCGCAGTTCCGGACCCACCAATTCCAACAGGTAACGGAAGTGCCCGATCACCGGAAAGTTGCGTAGAATTGCGTGCTTCTTCTGAATAACGTCATACAGCGTAATCAATACAAGCAGGCCAACGGCGATTCCAACTCCCCACCATATCATTGTTCATCTCCTGTAGCTTAGATCAAACCTTCAGTGCCTGTCGCAAGACAGGTTCGATCGCATTCGCCTGGTTGAAGAATCCAAGATCCGAAGGGTGTGAACCATCGGTGGTGTCGTCGCGATCCTTCGCCAGCAGGCTTTCACCTTCGATGTAGAACAGGTTGTCGACACCGGCATCCTGCATCTTCTGAAACGCCGCTCTAAACGGGATACGGCTGGAATCGTTGCGTTCTCGACGCGCGGGTAAGATCCATGATTGTGGATAGGTGCGGTCTTCGACAAGCACGATCGGAACATCCGGGTGGGCCGCACGAAGCTGTTTGACCATGGGTTCCGTGCGTTCTTCGACTTCACGAGCCACCATGTTGGGCAGACAGTCCAGCACGTACACAGACGGATCCAGTTCTACCAGAAACTGTCCGACTTCCGGTTCAAGTTTGCCGTTGCCGGAAAAGCCGAGATTGATGACGGGACGATCAAACCGCCGTCCCAGAATCGCGGGGTGTGGCATGCCTGGGCGAGACGCGCAGGCACCATGAGTAATCGACGTACCGTAGAACACGATGGGCTTGTCGGTCCGCGGAGCAATGGGTTCAAATCTGTTTTCTGCGGCGATTCCGAGTTTGAGGTACTCCGTGCCGTTATATAGCGGCAGATAGACAGCGTAATCGCGGGTGCCTGGCCGCATGCCGCTGATCAACGACAGTTTCATCTGCTGGGCGGAGGGTCGTGTGACGGCCACCCAGCGCCAGTTGCCGTCGTTGTCTTTCGCATAAAGATCCAGGCCGCTGACACCGGTCGCTGGCATGTGGGGCATGGCCAGATTGCCGGACGTCAGGCCGTAATCCGCATGGATTTCTGTCGCGTCCGTTCGAAATCGCACCATCATGCCGGACGAATGGCGACTGAGATTCCAGACGGCGTCGCGGACCACTCCTTTTGCCCGTAGCGGCAGACGGTCGAAGTATTTTTCGGTGTCGGCAAATCCTCGGCCTTCCACGCCCCAGTCGCGGACATCATGCCACTGGATCTCTCCCGACTGCGAAGCGTTGAGCATCCCGCTGGCAGCGGCGAACGTTCCTGCCGTAGCAGACGTGATAAACGACCTGCGAGAACAATTGGTATCCACAATTCGCTCCTCTATGACGGAATGTCAGTCGCTATCCCGCGTTGAACCGAGTTTCTTCTTCCTGGACAAATCGCAACGTTTTTAGCGGCGCAAGCCGAATTTGCGTCAGCGGAAGACGACTCGTCTCAGTTTCAGCGTATGACGCTGGCTTGTGGCCGCGGCCAACGTCTTGCTACCTGCGAAAGTCGCTTTCCCACGATCCCCGCGACCACATCTGTTTGAAAACTGCTCTGGGCAGTCACCAGACCATATCAAAGCAGGATGGTCCGGTCACGCGAACGCACACGTGGGAATCCTGCTGCACCACCGTGGGTGATACATGGACTGAGGCCGGGCCGCATCGTCATTGCAGAGCGTACGGTCACCAATCAGCCACCAACTCGCAGGTACGGTGTTCGGGATCGGATGTGCAGAATCATCAAGTCTGCCCGGCTGGCCCAGCCTTCCCTGACACAGGATGGTGACCCACACGGATGTCTTAAGGCCAGGGAACCGGTGTTGCCCGCGGGGCTCTTCGGGAACCCGCAACAGTGAGCCGCAAGGCGCTCGCCGCAGGTGAAAACACGGCCAATAACCAGCGGCGGATGGCACACCGCTCGAACCGTGTGCAATTCGCCGAACGACGGTCAATCCTGGCGCTGCCAGGAGCGAAACAACGCGATTTCGCGACGCGTCTATCGGCTTCGTTCGTATGCGCCGCGGGGTCATGGGCACCTTTTTTTCAGCGTTCGATGTGCTGCAAACGCGCCCCGTTGTTAACGATCGACAGCAATTCGTAAAGCTTCATGTCAAGAACATTCGGGAAAACCCGTACCAGGTGACAGGTCAGCCGGTGATCGTGGCGGAACTGACTCGCCAAAGCCGCAGCCAGAGATCAACTTCGCAGAATCCTGCTCTACATGGCCACTTCTGAACAATTGGCCCTGTTTTTGCCGGCACTTGCCGGTGGTAGGACATCGATCGCGATCGGGTTATATTTCTATACCCCGGTCAAGTCAATTTTCGTGAAAAGAGAAGTTTTTGCATTTCGGCCTCCACGAACTGCGGCTGATCCGGTGTTTTCCGATTTTTTCGCTGGACTTTGGACTGTTTGACTTAGGGATAATGCCCGTCTTGTAAGAGCGCGAAATTGCGCCTTGCCGAGAAGGATCCGTGCTGATGTTTTACGGAGCAGTTGTGCAGTAAAATTCTCAGGCCGGGTCCAGATATTGTTTAGTTTTAGGATTACACCACCTGACCGCTCTGATCCAATTGGATCAGATTGGATCAGATTGCGTGACTTGAATTTATATACACGATCACGTTCATTGGTCTCCAAGGACGCAAAATGCTGATTTCTTCCTGGCTCAAGTCATTTCGTAACCATCTTCAGTCCCGTCCCCGTCGTATC
>JAPYTO010000494.1 GCA_029941865.1 Fuerstiella sp.
TATCGAGTCGGCAGGAAACCACTGCCCCACAGCCGATCGTACAGCGGTTGGCCGCCACCGCCGGAGACCATGGCGACAAACGCAGGCAGGTCCTTGTTTTCGCTGCCGAGCCCATACGATAGCCATGATCCCATGCACGGACGTCCGGCCAACTGTGCTCCCGTCTGGATGAATGTGATGGCAGGATCATGATTGATCGCTTCGGTGTGCATGGACTTTACGAAACACAATTCGTCGGCGATCTTCGCTGTGTGCGGCAACAGGTCGCTGACCCAGGCGCCGCTTTGGCCTCGTTGCTGAAAACGAAAGGTCGACGGAGCGACTGGAAAAGACGGCTGGTCCTTTGTCATGCCGGTCAGACGTTGCCCCTGGCGAATGGAATCCGGCAGCTCTGAAGCTCGTAGGTCGGCGAGATTGGGTTTATGGTCGAACAGATCCAACTGCGACGGCGCACCCGACTGAAACAGATAGATGACGCGTTTTGCGGTGGGCGTGTGCGTCTGGAAATCGTCGACGGAGTTGCGTTGCGCAGCGGCAGCACCATCGCTGTGCAGCAGCGACGCAAGGGCAGCGGTGCCAAGGCCACCAGCCGACCGGCTGAAAAATTGACGCCGGGTGTTGTTGAGTGGATCAAGCATTGTTTTGCTCCCGAGCTACTCTTTCGTCACAACTTCATCCAGATTCAGAATCACACTCATCAATGTGGTCCACGCCGCTAATTCGGTCGCATGCAGATTCGTGTCGCGCGATGATTCGCCGACAGACAGCAACTTTTCTGCAGCCTGCGGATCGTCTTCAAATGATTTGAGGTAACGATCATACGCCTGCGACAATACGTCACGCTCCCTGACCGTCGGCAGTCGGCTGGTGACACGGTTGAATGCCTGATCGATTCGCTGTTCAGTCGTGTGTTCTGAGTCGTGCATTATGCGCTGTGCCAGAGTGCGTGCCGCTTCCACGAACGTGACTTCGTTCATCAGCGCCAATGCCTGCAGCGGCGTATTTGTACGCGAACGTTTGACGATACATGATTCACGGGACGTCGCGTCCAGAGTGACCATGGTGGGTGGCGCAACGGTGCGTTTCCAGTAGGTGTACAGACTGCGGCGATACAGATCTTCACCGTGGGACTGTTCATAATTCGTGGTCGATGCGATCTCTTTCCAAAGCCCATCCGGCTGATACGGCCGCACGGACGGGCCACCAACACGCTCGGCCAGAAGTCCGCTGATAAATAGTGCCTGGTCCCGCACGGTTTCGGCGGGAAGTCGAAACCGTGGACCGCGTGCCAGCAGTCGGTTTTCCGGATCTCTGTTACGCATTTCTGCTGAAGCGGTGGAAGACTGCTGGTACGTCGCGCTGGTGACGATCAGTTTGTGCAGTGCCTTAACGTCCCAATGGCTGCGAATGAATTCCGTGGCCAGCCAGTCCAGCAGGTCCGGATGGCTGGGCATGTCTCCCTGTGCCCCAAAGTCTTCCGTTGTTTTGACCAATCCGGTGCCAAAGTACATCTGCCAGACTCTGTTCACAGCAACTCGAGCCGTGAGCGGGTGATTGGGAGCGACCAGCCACTGTGCGAAACCAAGCCGATTGTTGGGCGCACCGTCAGGCAATGATGGCAGAACATCCGGAACACCGGCCGTGACTTCTTGCGCGGGTGCATCGTACTGGCCTCGCGTCAGAATGTGGGTTGATCGTGGGGATTCCATTTCCTGCATCACCATGACGGTGGGAATAGATTCAAAGAACTTCACTCGCTCGCGTCTGGCGTCAACGGTTTCCCGATGCGCCTCGCGGACTTCATCAGACGCATGATGCTGGACGAAGTATTGAGTCAGCTTTCCAGTCTGTGCGTCGCTGCGGCGTCCGAGTTCGATCGCAACGATCTGGTTGATAGACTCCGGAACCGCGACCTGTGCAGCTTCTTCTGCCGACAACGCCCGGTCGTAGATTTGCACATCGTCGATATCACCCGAAAAATTGCTGTGACCTCCGCCGATGCGGAACGGTTCGTCAGCAGCAAACGACTGATTGATCCCGTCGTAACGAACCACCAATTCCAGGGGATCGCCATTCCGATAAGCGCGGATACCGCTGGCAACTCGCGAACCGTCATAGGTCACCGTGATGTGTTGCCATTCGTTCAGTGGTAATTCGTCACGGCTTTCGACTCGGATGGAATCATCCAGCCAGCGTTTCACCAGATTCACCTGCAGTCGGCCGTCGTTCAGATGAACGTAGTAACCGCTGCCCTGGGCCACGGGAATCATCCGCGACACAATCGTGCCGTTTGGCCGCGTTGGCCGGATCCACGTCGAGATGGAGAACTTGTCAAAGTAACCGAAGTTGGCGACGTCGCCCGCATCGGCGTGGTTCTCTCCGTCAAAGCTGGCAGCCTGTTCGTGCTGTCCCGGACCGAACTGCACAGCAGATACGTCATCGGCGGTCTCATCCGGCTTCTGCGCGGAATCGTGGATGTTGCCATCCAGTTCAAAACGGTTCGCGAGTCCGTCGGTGATCGTCCAGTCGATGGGCTCTGTGCCAACGAAGGATTGCTGCCAGACCGTGAGTTGTTTCTGTAATACGGCTTCAAGTTCCTGCACACGTAGTTTGGAGGCGGCGACCCGGTCATCCAGTTTCTGCATTGCCGCCTGATGTTCGGCAGTCGGCGCCTTGATGTACGGTGGAGAGTTGCCCTCCTTGATCGCGCGACCGTTTTCCGGAATGTTGTTGAAGAAGGCGTAGACCTGATAAAAGTTCTTCTGAGTCACCGGATCGTACTTGTGATCGTGGCAGCGAGCGCAACCCATGGTCATTCCCAGCCAGACGGTCGCTGTGGTGTCGACGCGATCCACGACATATTCGACCTGGTATTCTTCCGGGATGATTCCGCCTTCCGCATTGCCTCGGTGATTGCGGTTGAACCCGGTCGCGATCCGCTGGCTGAGCGTTGCATGCGGCAGCAGGTCACCGGCCAGTTGTTCGACAGTGAACCGGTCAAACGGCATGTTGCTGTTGAAGGCGTCGATCACCCAGTCCCGCCAACGCCACATGTCACGAGGACCGTCGTTTTGGTAGCCGCTGGTGTCGGCATAGCGAGCCGCATCAAGCCAGCTGATGGCCATGGTTTCTCCATAGCGTGGTGACTGCAGCAATCGATCGACCACGCGGTCCCATGCGTCAGATGATTCGTCCGCCGCAAATGCGTCGATTTCTGCGGGCGTCGGTGGCAGTCCATTCAGGTCCAGGGTTGTTCGACGAATCAGCGTGCGGCGATCGGCTTGCACTGATGGTTGCAGGCCCTTTTGTTCCAGCTTCGCCAGAACAAAATGATCGATCCCGTTGCGGCACCAGTCCGTCCCCCGGGTAGCTGGCAAGTCCGGTTGCTGCGGTGGAATAAAGGCCCAGTGTTCCTGCCATGAGGCGCCGTCTGCAATCCACTGCCTCAGCAATTCAACCTGCTGCGCGGTCAATATTCGTCCGGAATCCGACGGTGGCATTTGGACATCCGGGTCATCGGATGTGATCTTCTGGAACAGCAGACTGCCCGCGACGTCATGCGGCACAACAGCGTGACCTCCATCCACACTTCCGAACGCCCCCGTTTTTGTGTCCAGCCGAAAGTCGCTGACCCGCTGTTGTTCATCCGGACCGTGACACTTGAAACAAACGTCAGAAAGAATCGGCCGAATGTCACGGTTGAAACTGATCTCGGCAGCAGTGGCGGTGCATGAGGTCATGACAACCACAAGCACGGACAGTATCGCGC
>JAPYTO010000495.1 GCA_029941865.1 Fuerstiella sp.
CGTAGCCGAACTCGCCAGAGTTTGGAGGTTTTTCTGTATGTCGTCCAAAGTCCGGCGACTTCGGCTACCCCAACACCAGGACGTGACAAATCACGACATCAACATGTACGACATCATTGGAGACATTCACGGTCACGCTGACGAACTGATCGAACTGCTGACGAACATGGGCTACTCGAAACAGTCCGATTGTTTTCGTCATCCCACCCGACGTGTCATTTTCTGCGGCGATTTTGTCGACCGTGGTCCGAACATTCCGGACGTCGTGCATATCGCCAGGTCGATGGTGGAAGGCGGCACCGCACTGGCCGTCATGGGCAACCACGAATTTAACGCTCTGGCCTACCACACGCCTGATCCCGCAGCGCCGAATCAGTTTCTGCGTCCTCATTCAAAAAAGAATGAACACCAGCACCTGCAGACGCTGCGGCAGTTCAGCGACGAAGACCTCGCCACCGCCCTGGCATGGTTTCGGACTCTGCCACCGGCTCTGGATCTCGGGACTCTGCGAGTTGTTCATGCGTGCTGGGATGCCGCCGGCATTGAGACGATCAACACGGCTGTCAGGCGCGATGGCGGTTTTACGGCAGCGTTTCTGAAACACGCCACCACACCCGACGATCCGCTGTTTGAGGCCGTGGAATGTGTAATGAAAGGCCCGGAACTCACACTGCCCGACGGAGTGACGGTAACAGACAAGGAAGGAAACATGCGACGTCGCATTCGCATTCGCTGGTTTGATGAACCGACGGACGAGACGTGGGCGTCCTACAGTCTGCCTGCGAAGCCTCATCTTTCCGACGAACCGATTCCCGCGAATGCACCGGCCGTGCCCTACGCCGCAAGGGAATCGCCGGTCTTCTTTGGTCATTATTGGTTGCCGCATGCCACTCCCGCACCGCTTAAGCCAAACATTGCGTGTCTCGACTACAGCGTCGCAAAACGTGGATTCCTGTGTGCCTACCGCTTTGACGGAGAACAGTCGCTAACGGCCGACCACTTCGTTACGGTGCCGGCAAAAGAGGCTCAACCATGACCAGCGGTGAGACGTCAGCATCCATACGGATTCGCGGCGCCAGAACGCACAACCTGCAGAATGTCAGCATCGATCTGCCGCTCGGTAAGCTGATCGTGATGACCGGTGTCAGCGGCTCCGGTAAAAGTTCGCTGGCTTTTGATACGCTGTTCGCCGAAGGTCAGAGGCGATATCTGGAAAGCGTGTCCGTCCACACGCGAACTCTGCTGAAACAGTTGCCGCGACCGGAGGTGGACGAAGTCAGCGGACTGCCGCCGACTGTGTGCGTTGACCAGCGAGTCACCACCGCTCCTGCTCGCAGCACTCTGGCCATCACGACGGACATCTACGACTACCTGCGCCTGCTGTACGCTCGAGCCGGGACAGCGCACTGCACCGAGTGCCGTAAACCGGTGGAAAGTCAGTCCGTTGATCAGATCGTGGAACGATTGCTGCGATTGCCGGAACGAACAAAGCTGATGGTGCTGTCGCCGATGGTGCGTGCCCGCCGTGGCGGCCATAAGGACGTCTTCGAACGTATCAGCCGTAACGGTTTCGTCCGCGTTCGAGTCGATGGTGAACTGCTGGATATCGCCGACGTGCCCGACCTGCCCCCAGGCAAGGAGCACAACGTCGATGCGGTGATTGATCGCATCATTGTGAAGGACGGGATCGACCAGCGGCTGCGTGAATCCGTTCAATTGGCCGTCCGGGAAAGCGATGGCACGTGTGTTGTCTGCGAGCAGATCGACGGACGATGGCGCGACCGCTTTTTCAGCACGAAGTTCAGTTGCCCCGATTGCAATCTCAGCTTTCCTGCGCCGGAGCCGCGGACATTCAGCTTTAACAGCGTAAACGGAGCCTGTCCTGACTGCGAGGGCTTTGGAGTGACGGGGGTCGTTGACGAAATCGCCGACATCACCGTGTTCCGCAAGGCTCCGTGTCCTGCGTGTGACGGTTCGCGGCTGCAGCCGTTCGCACGGGGCGTCACGTTTCTGGGGGCATCGATCGCCGACTTCACATCGCTGAGTGTCGAAGATGCCCTGGCACGCCTGCGATCGTGGGCAACGTTTCTGCCGAGTGGACAATCAGCCGTTGACGCTGTGGCTGGCGATGGGGCACCAAAAATTTCGAACGAAGTTGCCCTCGTCGCAGCCAAAACACTTCCCGACATTGAGCGGCGGCTCAAATGTCTGCAGCAGGCGGGCATCGGCTATCTTACGCTCAATCGCCCCACCCGAACTCTTTCCGGCGGCGAATTTCAACGGGCACGACTGGCCGCGTGTCTGGGCACGGGACTCCATGGGGCCTGCTTCGTCCTGGACGAACCGACGTCCGGTCTGCATCCCCGTGATACTCAGAACCTGCTGCAAACGCTGTTTGATATTCGGGATGCCGGAGCGACGGTGGTCGTTGTGGAACACGATGGCCTGATCATGCGGGCGGCAGATTTTCTGGTCGACCTTGGCCCGGGAGCCGGCGTCGAAGGCGGCCGATTGCTTTTCGCCGGCAGCCCGACAGAAGCCGCCAAAACATCCGACACACCCACCGGTCGCTATCTTCGAGGCGACATCAGCGCCGGAGTCTCTGCGTCCGCCGATCATGCTGGCGAGCCAACAGAGCGGCACGGAACTCGGGGCAGCAAACGGCCGACCGTTCCCGCTGCCTCGGCGGCACAAGGCCAACTCTTTCCAATAGAAGACACATGCCCTCCCGCAGAACTCACCGTCCGCAACGCCCGCTGCAACAACCTGAAGAATGTAACCGTCAATATTCCGCTTAATACACTGGTGTGCGTCACGGGAGTCAGCGGCTCCGGGAAAAGTTCATTGATCATGGACACGCTGCTGCCGGTCGTGTCCGCTCACCTGAATAAGAACCGTGACAGCTCGCTGGCCGCGGCTGACGCAGATTGTGATGGCGTTGACGGGATGGAACACGTGCAGCGAGTTGTAGCCGTCGACAACCGTCCGTTGTCCGGCACCCGTCGGTCCTGCATCGCCACGTACAGCAAACTGTGGAACGACGTCAGAAAGATATTCGCCAAGACCCGCGAAGCACGAGCTCGAGGATATGCGGCGGGACGATTCAGTTTTAATTCCGGCGACGGACGTTGCGCGGCCTGCAAGGGCACGGGAGTGCGTGATTTGCAGATGAGTCTTCTGCCGGACGCGGTCGTCAGCTGCCCGGAATGCGGTGGCCGCCGATTCAATCGAGCCACCCTGTTGATTCGATTTGCAGATAGGAATGTGGCCGATATCCTGGCGATGAGAGTCGACGAGGCCTGTGAGTTTTTCAGCGAATTCGCAGTGCTCCGGAAATTGCTGGAAACGTTTCAGACCGTGGGTCTGGGATATCTGACCCTGGGACAGCCGTCAGCCACATTTTCCGGTGGGGAAGCCCAGCGAGTGTGTCTGGCCACGGCACTAGCGGCCGATCGTCCGGAGAAAACGCTCTATATTCTGGACGAACCGACCAGCGGACTGCACCCCCAGGACGTCCTGTATCTCAACACTCTGCTGCGTAGTCTGGTGGCTGCCGGACATAGCGTCGTCGTTGTCGAGCACAACATCGACGTGATGGAAGCAAGCGACTGGATTATCGATATCGGCCCCGAAAGTGCTCTGGCTGGCGGATCCGTCGTGGCACAGGGGGCTCCCGGTGTCATTGCGGCAACAGCCAATAGCCTGACCGCCCCGTTTCTGGTTTCCGGCAATTCCAGCCATTCCTGACGTCGCA
>JAPYTO010000496.1 GCA_029941865.1 Fuerstiella sp.
GCAAAAGAAGCACAGGAATTGATTCGCAACCACGCCACGTCATACTGGGGCACAGCGGGTAGCCCAGGTTGCTCGCAACCTTTGGGTGCCGCAGGCACAGGAAGCTGTGATGGAACGGTCCTCTGACAATCCGCCGCTGCAGAGCACTACAGACCTCTTATTGCTGCGCAACCCTTGTTGCCAGCAACAGGGCAACCCGGGGAAGACTGACCTTCGGGCAGGTATGCGGATCCGGTTCGTCGCCCAATCAGTCCGCGTGCATGGTGTCCAGCGCATTCATGGCGGCTTTTTGTTCGGCCTCTTTTTTACTGCGTCCCCATGCGCCGCCGAATCGCTGATCGCCAATCTGCACGGCCATGTGAAACTCGCGAGCGTGATCGGGACCTCGTTCTTCGACGATCACGTACTGCGGAACAAGACTGCCATCGCGCTGAATTTCTTCCTGCAGCAGACTCTTGTAATTCTCGGCGTCACCTTCCGAGCAGTTTTCGAGCTCTGGCGCGAATGCCCGCAGAATGAAATCGCCAGCGGCCTGGTCTCCGCCGTCCAGATACACAGCCGCAATCAGGGATTCCACCACAGCCGCTTTTAACGAATCTGGGATCGCCTGAAGCCCCCTGCCGACAAAGATCATGTGTTCCAATTCAAGCCGTGAAGCCACCTGGGCACAGACCGCCCGACTGACAAGGTGTGACTTTTGCTGCGTCAACTGGCCTTCACGCCGATCGGGAAAGTGCTGATAAAGGTAATCACAGATGACCATTCCCAGCACAGCGTCGCCCAGAAATTCCATTCGCTCGTTGCAATCGAGACGAGTCACAGCACAGGAACTATGGGTCAGCGCCCGTCGCAACAGACTTCTGTCACGAAAATCGTAACCAATTCGTTCTTCGCACGTCAGCAGGACTTGTTCACGGTCAGCCTGGGTCAATTCGGCGGCATTGTTGTTATTGGACACGTGGATCAATTGCTTGAAAGTCAAAGATAGGATTAGAACGACAGCCAACCGTGGAAAGCACGAATTCAATTTGTCAGACCGTCACCGCCAATCATAAGTCGTACAGCGGATTGAGCGAAGCAGGCACCAACGAAAAAGTGGGGCTCAGCCAACGATTTCTCAGCGAAATCACAAAAGTAACGAAAATGACGCCGTTTACCTCTTGTTGCGATGACACCTTGCAGCCGTCAAATCAAACGATGCACACGCTCGTTGTCTTGAAGAATCGACAATGCGGCACGATGCCGGAATACGCTGTAAACTCAAGTGCCGGAGTGATCGCGAAGATACGGCAATTTTCGCCAGCAGAAACATGAACCGGCGGGCATACGCTCCTGCCAGGGGCATAATTGCTGATTTACTCGGGCACACGCAGATTCACGCCGCCATCTGGCAGACGAAATAGGGAATACCGTCTACTGCACCTCCTCGATTTGTCATAGAACGCCCACTGTGTTGAGAGTTTTCCCTTTCTGTGAGGGGTAATTGTCGCACGTTAAGTGATGTTTTTCTGTCTGCAGTTTTTCATGGAGGAGCGACGCATGACACTCACACACCAGTCGATCAACAACCCCCAGGCAGCCGTAGCGACATCCACGGATTCCGTCGCCCCCTCACCCAGGATCGTGCTGGCGACAGCCTATCGCATGGGCGCAGAATCGATTGCGTGGTGCCTGGCAGGGTATGGCAGTTTTCGGGATGTGCAGTCCGTTGACTCCGTCAAAGAACTGTTGGAGGCGATCAGAACGCAGCAGCCGCGTATCGTTGTGCTTGGTGAGAAGATTGTCACCGAGGGCTTTCGAGAAGTACTGGGCGAACTTGCGGTGAAAATGGGTGAAACTCGCGTGGCTGTGTTCGCTGACTCGCTGACCGACCGACAACTGGATCTTGTGGCCAACAATCGAATCGCGGGGCTGCTGTCCCGCAAGGACAACATCGGGACGCTGAATGAACAGCTGGTGCGAATCACATCCGGCACCAACGTCCTGTCGCCACACCTGTCCGACCGAGTGGAACTGGGTCGCAACGGTGACTTCAAGTGCGTTGCCAGTGTTCATCTGAGAAAACTCACCGATCGGCAATGGGACGTTCTGCTGCGGATCGCGCAAGGTCGGCGCGTGTCGGAGGTCGCAGACGAGTTGGAAATCTCGTCAAAGGCGGTGGAAAGCCACAAGTACCGGATCATGAAGACGGTGGGCGCAACCGACCGGGTTGGCCTGTGCCGCTGGGCGATCCGTGAAGGACTGATCGATGCTTGACTCAGCATTGGCAAATCATGGAATCCGGGTTTCAGGATTAGTCACCTCCCGGGATTGGAATTGGGACGCCGCCCCGGCACCTTGCACAGCGTAGGCATTCCCAGTGTTTTCGCAGCACCCCGCGTTTGACCTGAGTCCCCACTGGCCCCCCCCGGATTCAGACTGGGCCACTTGATACGCTTGCATTGCACGTCCCGCACGCTAAAGTCTGCGGCTCTTGGACAACTTCTGCGTTCAGTTTGCGCGCCGCCATCGTCCCTTTTTGCAGGACGGCCGGAAGTTGCATGAGCGGTTTAGTGCCGTTCCCCCGTCTCAGCGCGCAGTCAAAACAAAACATTCGTCGGAGTCATTCAGCATGTCAGTTAAGGTTGGTATTAACGGTTTCGGTCGTATTGGACGCATCACTTTTCGAGCTCTTGCTGCTCGAGCTGACGAGTTTGAAGTGGTCGGCATCAATGACCTTGGCAATCCTGCAGATTTGGCCAATCTGCTGAAATACGACAGTGTTCACGGTCGCTTCAACGGCACCGTTGAAACCGATGGTTCAAATCTGATTGTCAACGGAAAAACCATCAAGGTCTGTGCCGAACGAAATCCTGGCGATCTGCCATGGAATGAACTTGGCGTGGATGTGGCTTTGGAATCAACTGGCTTCTTCACTGGTCGGGCGTCCGACGGCAAGCCGGGCTTCGATTCGCACCTGACCGCCGGTGCCCGCAAGGTTGTCATTTCTGCACCAGCCAAAGAGCCGGACCTGACGGTCGTACTGGGCGTCAACGACAACCAGTTGACTGCGGATCACAAGTGCATTTCAAACGCCAGCTGCACCACAAACTGCCTGGCCCCGATGGTCAAAATCCTGAATGATAAATTCGGTCTGCAACACGCTCTGATGACCACAGTTCATGCATACACGAACGACCAGAAAGTTGCCGATCAGCTGCACAGCGATCCTCGTCGTTCGCGTGCCGCAGCGATCAACATCATTCCCACGTCCACTGGTGCAGCCAAAGCTGTCGGCCTGGTTCTTCCGGAAGTCGCCGGCAAGCTGACGGGCTACGCTCTTCGAGTACCGGTCGCAACAGGCAGTGTCACTGACCTGACGGCCGTTCTTGGTAAGGACGTCACGGCTGACGACGTCAACGCCGCCATGAAGGCTGCAGCTGATGGTGAGTTGAAGGGAATCATGGAGTACACCGAAGACCCAATCGTTTCCAGCGATATCATTGGCAACACGCATAGCTGCATCTTTGACGGGTCATTCACCTGCGTCGTTGGTGGAAACATGGTCAAATTGATCGGCTGGTACGACAACGAATTTGGCTACTCAAGCCGCACCATCGACCTGATCAAGAAAATCGCTGGTCTTTAGAACAGTCGCGGTCTGCTCCGCAGACCAGACACTTCGATCGCACAGCGGTCGACGATATTGAACACGAACGCTGCTTGTCAGCGACCTCGCCCTGTTCATGGGGAAGAGAATCCGATTCGCAAG
>JAPYTO010000497.1 GCA_029941865.1 Fuerstiella sp.
GGATCACCGTCTGGTTAAGTCCCTGATGTCATTTTCGGCAAATTTTCACTAAGGAAATGCTCGTGCCCTACGATTTGCCCGGCGGACAGGCGTTTTTTTTGGCAGCGTCCGTGAATTGGCTGCCTGGACCGGGTGCGATAACGGGTGTAAGCGGGCCAGTCTGCACCATGTCGCTCTCGTTGCGTCGGCGACATACCGCGTGCCCACTACTCCGTGGCGGTGGGATCGGTCGGACCTCGCTCCAAACGCTGATAAATCGGAAGATGTCGGTAATAAACCTCCAACGTCAGAATCGACAACGTCGTCTGGTACAACTGCCCGCCGACGTCAGAGTGTGGTCCGGTCGGTCGCCAGCTACCAGCCGCCGGACCTTCGGTGATCTGACTTCGGACCAGCTGTTCACGAAGTTCCTGGTTCCACCTCTTCCACAGGTCTCCTCCCCAATGGTGCAGTACCTGAGTGGCATAATAGTTGTAGTAAATGTCATTCGGGTGGGGGCCACGGCCAGCCAGGAACTTCACGCCTTTTTGCAGCGATGGATTGTCGTTGCGCCAGCCAAGATACATGCGGCACAGCAGGCCGACGGCCGTCATTGATAGTTTTGCGCCTCGGTCCGGTATGTACGAATATTGCGCACCGTCATCGGACTGAACAGTGCGTAGAAAGTCGCGGGTCAATCGCATTGATTTGCTGGAAACGCGAATGCGCCCCGACTTGGCACTCTGCAGTGCCATCACTTCCCAGCCGACGACCGAGGTATCACTGGTGTCATCACGTGGTTCGTAACGCCAGCCACCGGTGACGGGATTCTGAGCCCGCTCAATGAACCTGACGGCCATCTCGGTCAGCTTTGTCAGTTTCTTATCACGGTGTTCCAGCGCGTGCGCTTCACTTAAACAGATCGTGGCCAGGCCCTGCACATACATCCCGGAATTTCCCTCAGCGTCACCTCGCAGGTCAGCAGTCCCCTGCGTCACCGTCGCACTTTCACCGATGAATGCCAGGCCGTGTTCAACGGTCTCTCGATACGGTCCTTCCTTCACATGAGTGTGGCCCGCGCCCAGAAAACAAAGTAACGCCAGCGATGTTGCACCGACCTCGGTCTTTCGATATCGACCGGGGATAGCGCCCCGTCCCTGCTTCGCAAAACTCCACGATCCGTTCTTCTGCTGAATCGTCTTCAACCACTTCAGACCTGAGACAACGGACTTCTCGCTGTCGGCCGTACCGCCGTACTTTTTTAACGCCGCCTGTTTACCAGCTTCGGACCGGCCACCAAATTCACCCTGTTTGTAAAGCACCTTCATCTCGGCATCTGTGGGCTCAAGTTCGAGAGTAAAGTCGCGGTCCTGTGTGTCGATCGTCAGATCGCTTGTCAGATTCTCCTCAAGGTCGGAAACCAACTGTTTCATATTGCTGTTCGTGTCGAGATCCTGAATCGAATCCGGCTGCAGAATTTCTTCGATGTCGATGACCTGCAGCAGGTCTTCGGTATCCGAATCAACACGGGTAACGATCAGACCGAACAGACGCTCGGCTGTGTCCGGCGGCAATGCCCATAACGCCATCACGAACGCCACGGCCAGATGGACGGCCAGGCTGATCGCCACCGTCAGGACCTGCTGACGGTGGCCCATCAACCAGATGGGTAGTGTGTGAGTCACCGCGCCTCGACTGCGGGCCGCCTGTCCGGCAAGCCAGATCGTCCAGCCGGGTGGTTGTCCGCGACGTCGTTTGCGTTGCGTTTTTTGCTGCACCTGCTGCAGCACAGACGGCGTTTGTACCGGTGGTGAATTCGTTCCGGACGTATCCTGGCCGTCAACGCCGGTAGCGCTGTTATCGATGGCTTCAGCTTCAGTTATGGAACGGGATTCGTCCATTGTGATGCCATGAACAGACGGTCAGAAGACACCAACGACAGTGTCCCCATTGCACAGTAAACGTCGAAAGACGAATTGCTTCGACGGATTTTTCCCGGCAATGCGGGATTTTGTGATGATTCCAACGGGATTCGATCGAATGTACGCGTGGCCGGCGTCTTCTGTGCCGGAGTCAGGGATCTCCGCAGAATTCATCCCCGAGACAATAGTCGCTGCAGTCATACAGAATCAACCGCAACAGGAAGACTTGCCTTCGGTCGCGCACTGGCTGACCTTGTGCGTCTGGCCAAGTTGCTGCAACAACTCAGCCGACTCGTAGTCGCCAGCGGTAATGTCAAACCCCATGTCGCTGATCATGTTGAAGTCGTCAATCGCCTGTTGACCAGGCGTTGTCAGATAGTCGCTCACAAACATGGAATTTGCCGCGTACAGCCCCATGGCCTGCATGCTGCGAAGATTGACCTCGCGACCGCCCGCAATTCGCAGTTCTGTCTTCGGGTTGGTCAGACGAAACATAGCCAGCACCTTCAGGCAATAACGTGGATCCAGATCGACGGGTCTGCCCAGTTGGGCCCCTTCGATGGGGATCAGAAAGTTAACCGGGATCGAAGCGACCTCCAGTTCTGCCAGCTTCAATGCAACATCGACGACATCTTCCCTGGTTTCACCCATGCCGACAATCATGCCGGCACACAATTCCAGTCCCACGTCACGACAGTGATCCAGTGTTTCCAGGCGGTCCTTGAAAGTGTGGGTGGACACGATCTGGTCGTGAAATCGTTCACTGGTATTGAGGTTGTGGTTCACTCGGTCAACGCCCGCTTCTTTCAGCTTGACGGCCTGTTCCGGCTTCAGCAGTCCAAGGCAGCAGCAGATGTGCAGTCCGTATTCGCTTTTGACCTGCCGGACAACGTTGCAGACGTGATCAACTTCGCGATCGGTCGGGCCACGTCCGCTGGCGACGATGCAATAAGTACGAGCTTTGCTTTCGAAGGCCTTCCGAGCACCGTCCATCAGCCGTTCTGCGTTCAGCATAGCGTACTTTTCGATGGGCGCTTCGGACCCCTTGGCCTGCGAACAATAACCGCAGTCTTCCGGACATAAGCCGCTCTTGGCATTTTTCAGATAATACAGCTGCACGCTGTTGCTGAAATACGTCTGTCGGACGCGAAAAGCCGCCTCCAGAATCGGCAGTAACTGATCGTCATCGGCCTCCAGCAGGCTCAACGCGGCCTCCTGGGAAAGCACTTCCCCGCGCAGAACAGAATCGGCCATGTCGGCCCATGTGGCGGACGTTGAAAGCGTGGTAGTATCAGCGGACATCAGTGGCAGTTCCCAGGGGCCTTTTGCGAGAATTCATACGTACGGCTCGCCGGCAGCAACGGATCGAATGAGAGAGTGTCGCCGCCGGGCGAATTTGGTGTACCGAAGCGGGAGTCTATCGTTGAATAGATTGACTCAACAGCCTTTTCGCGGCCCAAATCCTCGTTTCGGCACGAGTTGCATGAGGATGCTGCGGGGAGCCCGCAAACTCCGCTGCTAACGGAGAAGCCACCTGAACGTAAACACGATTCTGCAGACGGGTTTACTCCGGACGGCACGGGCGTGGCCCATAGGACGACACTCAGGCCGTGCGGATCGTCTGCCACGGTTTGTCCTCCGTGAACGGGTCAAACAGGACGGCGAGTTTCGCTGCGGCAAGCTCTCGACCGGTCACGAAGCGGCCGGGGCGAGTCCACTTCTGCAGCATGGCTGCGTCGACGGGAAACAATTTGACCAGCAGTTGATCCAGATCGGCTTCCAGTTCTTTGAAGTGGCGAGCCCACTCCGTGGCTTCTTCCAGACGAACGTCTTCTTCGGACTGCC
>JAPYTO010000498.1 GCA_029941865.1 Fuerstiella sp.
CCGCATCACGGCGACCTTGTCGAATTGGGCAACGAAGAGTACCACGCCGAAGTGGTTCACGATGAAGAAGGCGGCAGCCTTGAAATCTATATTCTGGACGGAAGTGCCACTAAACAGGTCGCCATCGACACGACCGAACTGACCATCAATATTTCTCACGATGGTCAGCCGGAACAGTTTATTTTGACGGCCAAACCTGACGAAGGTGATGAGGATGGGAAGTCTTCCCGGTTTGTTTCCGACGACAAAGAGCTGGCCGAACATCTGGACGAAGAAGGCACCAGTCCACGAATGGTCGTGAAGATCAACGGCAAGTCATATCGCGGCGAAATCAAGCACGACCATGACCACGAAGGTCATGATCACGACAAACACTAAGAAAAACAGCAGGTAAGCGACCGCACAGCTGCTGCCGCTAGATCAGCAAATTCATTCTCGTGAACCGTTCTGGCTCGTGGGCAAGCCATTTTCTCAGGCTGGAGCACGTCTTTCGCCGCCATAGGTCAGCGTAATACGCGGTAGTCGCATGTGTTGCCGAATGGACGCAGCGCCATACGGCGCATTTTTCCCAACAGTTTCAACCGGACACGAGTGACCTCAGGAAAAGGATTTCCCGCAATGACTCTTACTCGTCGACGTGGCTGGGCCACGATGCTCATTGCTGCCGTGTGCTTTTTACAGCCCTCAGCAGTACTGGCAGAATCAGCCGGTCAAAGTTCTCTGGCCACCGCCGCCAGCCAACAGAAGTTCGCATTCATTTTGTTCTATCGAACGAATAATGTGGCGACTCAGGCGATGTACAAAGTGCTGAACGCGGAGCTCGGACGCCGCAACAACACGGCGCTTGTTCCGATTGATATCACCAATCCGCAGGAACGGGCAATTGTGGAGCAGTACGATGCCAGCCGCACGCCGATGCCTGCGGTGATGGCGATCGCACCCAACGGTGCTGTCACCGGTGTTTTCGCGCAGAGGCTGTTGCCGGCACATGTCGAAATGGCCATTGTGACGCCCGGCCAGACGCAGTGCATGCGAGCTCTGCAGGATAAGAAGCTGGTTTTGCTGTGTATTCAACCGAACGGAGTCCCGCAGATTCCGGTCGGTGTTCAGCAGTTCAGAGCCAACACGCTGAATGCTAATCGCACGCACCTTGTCAGCATCCAGGCGGGTGATCCTGCTGAGGCAAAGTTCCTGCAGCAGCTGAAAGTGCGTGCGGACACTCAAAGCGCTGTCACCGCATTTATGGCTCCTCCCGGAGTTCTGCTTGGCACATTCAACGACAAAGTAACGTCGACGATTCTGATGAGCAAACTGGCCGCGGCCGGGCAGTGTTGTGCAGACCCGAATTGCAATCATCGCAAGGCAGCAACCGCAGCGAAACCGACAACTCGCCGTTAATGGCGCCTGCGTCGTGACTGTCGGCCGATTGTTTCGCGGCTCCTGGCTCGGGCACGTGTCTTGCTCATCAATGGCACTCGCGCGTTCTGTCGCCGCGGGCATTGCCTCTCTTGAAAAGGAATGGACTTCATGCAGCTTGGCAATCTCATCTGGAAAGAACTCTGGCAGCGGCCCACGTCGCTGTTGACCAGTCTGGCCGCCGTTGCTCTGGGCGTTACCGCTCTGGTGGCCATTCAAAGCATTACGGTGTTCTCTGAAGAGAAAATTGCCGGCGACATGCGGTCGCTAGGGGCCAACGTGCTGGTGCTGCCACCCGGTGTGACTTTGCAGGACTACTACTCTGCTGACATGCACGGGCAGACAATGCCCGAAGAATACGTCACACAGCTGGCACTTGCTCGAATGTCGGGCGTCGAAAACCTGGCTCCGAAACTCTGTGTTGCCGCGGAGGTTGATTCCATCTCCGTGACGCTGACGGGAATTCTTCCCCGCTCGGAATTCGAAGCGAAGACGGCGTGGCAGGGGATGAGCTTCCTGTCAAACCCCGTGGGCACCGACCGAGGCTGCTGCGCGAAGCCGGTGACAGACACCAGCGGAGAAAGCGATCCCACATCTCTGGCAACGCAACGAACGGTGCAGGATCTTGGTAAAGACGAATTGATTCTGGGTGCCGACATTGCCGTTCAACTGGGTGCCGCCGTGGGCGATGAGCTCACACTTCTTGGTGATACGTTTCATGTACTGACTGTGTTACCGCCCACGGGAACTATCGACGATGGCCGGTTGTTCGCTCACCTGCACAGCGTTCAGCGTCTCAGCAATTCAGGGCCGGTCGTAAACGTGATTGAGATCATGGCGTGCTGCGAAGATGCGGCCGGGGGGTTGATCACGGATCTGTCCAGGGAGCTGCCGAACACCCGAATCATCACGATCGCTCAGGTTGTGGAAGCTCAGATCGCAGTTAATGGTTTAATGTCTCGTCTGTCATGGGTTTTCTTTGGCATTCTGCTGCTGGTGGCTGGTGCGAGTATCGCCAGCGTAATGTACGCCAACGTTGCTGAACGGCGACGTGAAATCGGCACGTTGATGGCACTGGGGGCCACGCCCGGTTACGTAACAAAGATGTTTCTCGGCAAGGCGACGATCCTGGGAATCGCGGGCGGAGGTCTCGGCTTTGTCGCCGGCACTATTCTGGCGATGGTGCTGGGGCCACAGCTTGTCGGGGTGAGTGTTCTGCCCATGCCCTCTTTGTGTGGAGTCGGCATCGCCACCGCCACATTGATCGCCGTGGCCGCCAGCTACCTGCCAGCACGCCGAGCCGCAGCACTTGACCCGTGTCTGTGCTTCAATGACGGGTAAAGGACCATGCTTCCGATGTGCCAGTGCAGGACCAGCACTCCTGACTGTCACCTGAACAGCAGACAGGCCGCATCAACAAAGGAATAACGTCGTGTTTCAACTTAACAACGTCACTAAGGCCTACGAATGTCGGGGCCAAACGGTGAACGCTTTAAACAAAACGTCCCTGTCCATCGGCGACAACGAATTTATTGCTGTCGTCGGTCCCAGCGGCAGCGGCAAAACAACCATGTTGTCGCTGCTGGGAGGCATGATGGCCCCGACATCGGGCGAGGTCCTGTTTCATGGCGAATCGCTTTACGATATGTCTTTGGTCGAACGTACAAAGCTGCGGTTAAGAAGTCTTGGCTTCGTATTCCAGTCGTTCAATTTGGTGTCGTGGTTATCGGCCATAGAAAATGTTCAGGTGCCGCTGAGTCTTGCCGGTGAATCCGCTTCCGCCCAACAGGAACGAGCCAGCGAACTGTTGAGCCGAGTCGGGCTGTCGGACCGTCTGAACCACCTGCCCTCAGAGCTCAGCCAGGGCCAGCAGCAACGAGTTGCTCTGGCACGAACACTGGCCAACGACCCGCGGATTATCCTGGCCGATGAACCAACCGGAAATCTTGATCCGGAATCCCGCGAACAGGTCATGAACCTGCTGTCCGAATTCCACAGCGAGGGCCGCTCAGTCGTCATGGTTACCCATGACCAGTTTGCCGCACAGCACGCGCACCGGTCGCTCAGCCTTGTTGACGGCACGATAGTGGATACGCCGCTCGCAACGAATGCCGCCTGACTGGTGGTCGGGGTAGTCATGGATTGTGGTATCGACTGGTGGGTGGACTGAGCCTGCGAAGGAGAATCGAACCGGCGCTGCCGGCCCCGGGGTTTCACTCGTTCCTCGCTCCAACCACCCTTCCGGTTTCACAACATTCCGTGACTGCACTCTTGCCGGTCGACAACCAACGCACTGACGATGATTGTGCTCTTGTGCGTGCT
>JAPYTO010000499.1:0-1929 GCA_029941865.1 Fuerstiella sp.
CCGGATGAATGGCGGTAATACAATTGACGCGTGTCTTCACCATGTCGAGCTGTTCGACGCAGCGTTCTGTTGTGAACTCAGCCATTCCGATGCCGGTGCCGTTGCCGTGAGTTTCTTTGGTCAATGAACGGATCATGATGCGGTGGCAGTCCGCGACGTCTCCGTCGCCGGCAATATGGTCGTTGAATTTGCGACCGACGATATTTGCGTCCATCCCTGCACCGCTGATATTCTTGCCGATGCGATCAATGATCAGAAGATCCGTTTGATCAAACGGCAGCGTGGGCAACCACTTGACCGCCTGTTTCAGCAGTTCTGGTTCGCGCGTCCCGAAGTCCTGCGGAAGAACGCCCTCAATCAGCGCCGTTTCGTCAATGGCGTTTTCCAGAATTGCCAGTCCGCCAATCACGCTGCATTTCTGCAACACCGTCGTGGCCACCGCCTGAATGATTTCCGGAAAGCTGGCCGACAAAATGGCCTGGTGGTAAATCTTCGCACCTTCGTGTTTCCCCAGTCCGATCAACATCATTTTGTGCAGCCCGGATTCAATCGGCCCCACAAAACGTGTGTGCGGTTTAACTCGCCCGACAATCAGCACGTGATCTGCTTCGTGCGCGAAACGGTCAAAATGGACGGGAATCCCGCTGTCCGTTTCGGCGACAATCACGGTCTCCATCGTTGCTCGCACAGGAGCGTCCACCGAATCTTCGGTCACGCCCAGGCCACGCAGAACCTCCAGCTGCCCCTCAACTGTCCCGCCCCCGTGACTGCCCATGGCCGGCACCACGAATGGCTCTGCACCAATGGACTTCAGGTGTCGCAGCGTCTCACGCAGAATCAAGGCAATATTTGCGATGCCGCGACTGCCCGCAGTGACAGCGACTGACTGCCCCGCGTGGATACGTTCCGTCAGATTCAGGCGAACCATCTGCTCATGAACGGTGGTTGCGATATCGGCCACTTTGGGCGAATCAAACCGCTGATGAACATCACACATTTGTGGAAAACGAGGCACAACGACGGCTTTCATGTGCGAAGGTGTCCGAGAAGAATCGACGCCTATTTTTTGTCAACGGGCAGGCGGTCGATCTTGGCCGCCAGAATGAAGTCGTTCAGCGAAAGACCACCAATGGCGTGAGTCCAGATGTCGATGGTGACGTTGCGATAACCGACCAGATGCAGATCCGGATGATGACCCTCGTCCTCTGCCAGGGCTGCAACTTTTTCGAAGAACGCTAGTCCGGCCATGAAGTTCTTTACCGTCCATGAACGAGTGATGCGATCGGGCTCTTTACGCAGTTCCCAACCGTCGACTTCCTGCAGCTGCCGCTGTGCTTCTTCCGACGTCAGTTTGGGGACGCCGCCTTCACAAGGCACGCATCTAGTGGAACACAGTTCTTCGGTGGTCGACAGTTCTGTCATAAGGTTTCTACTGGCTGGCACAGTGTTTTAGTCAGAAAATCCACAACCGCCGTATTGCTCGCAAGAAGCTGCGGCAGGAACCTTCAGGAATTCAGTTTACATGAAGCCGCCTGACTTCGCTGCCCCGTATCGGAAGTTGACGCAAAACGACCACTCATTTGCGACCGGGCTTACCGAGGGAACTGCTGTACGCAAGGAGTCAACGTCGCCCATTTGCGTTCCGGAGATTGCGGAGCACGTCCAGGTGCGAGGGAAAACTTTAACACGGAGCCACCGAGCACGCGGAGCCTGTTGCATGCTCCGTGCCTCCGTGGTTCCGGTCTTCCCATATTCGCTCATCTGCACTGCGAGCTGGTATCGCGGCCTTTAGCCGGCGCGATCAACGGGCACTCAGATCTGTCTCAGAATGATCTCCCGATCCTCGACTACGGCATTCACCCGATGTGACAGATTCTTTTCTTCGATTTCCTTATCGACCTTTGCGGCAGCGGTCTCCACACGGGCTCG
>JAPYTO010000499.1:2029-3734 GCA_029941865.1 Fuerstiella sp.
GGCTCGCAAGGTACTCGTTCTGTTCGTCCACCATGTTCGAAAGCAATGTCAACTCATCACTTGCCACGCCGACGACGAGCCCCAGTGTGGCCTGATGATCAATGCGATGGGAAAACACTTCATCCGCCTGGTGGTAATCGAATTCCGACGGGTCCTGAAACAGACGCAGCTCGAACTCCGGAAATATGGAAATGATATGATCGAAGATATCTGCCTGAACCTTCTCATACGCGCCCCAGTCAGTTTCCTTTGTGAAAACATAAATCTCCAGAGGCAGCCCCTCTCGAGTTGGCTGCAACTGACGCACCAGACAGGTGAGATCCGGGTGAATGTCCGGATGCTGCCGCAGGTAGTTTTGCAGGTAAACTCGAAACGTACCGACGTTGGTCAGCCAGCGTCCATAGAAGCCACCCTGCCGTCTAGTTACGGCGTGATGGGCGGACATGTCGGGTTTGGCGGCAAAGGCAACGGTGGTGGATACGTTCCGGTACCAGCGGATGGGCCGGAGATACCCGTGACCCTGATCAGGTAGATCGTTTTCGTCGCCGTCAATTGATAAGGAATGAACCACTCATAGGTATTGGTAACAACGACCGGCCCCATATCGTCACGGTTTGTTCAAAAACTACATTTGATCGAAAAAAAATAAGACACCTTTTCGTGGATCTCGACAACGTCGCCAACCTGAAGTGCATTGATGTCCACCGGCCCCATCTGCCCCTGAGCACCCGTCTGTTGAATCTCGTGGTATACCGTCGTGTCTACGTCCTCGACGACTGCATCGGTGAACGACAACGTTGTCAGATGTATCCCTGTTTGCCCGGGTGTTTTGCCAAAGTCCGTGACGGACGGCGCACTGCCACCACTGTATTCGAGATCTACAAAACATTCGTATCCGTCACTGTAGAACTCGTGTTTGTCGGTCTTCATCTCGGTGGAAAGGTCCGTGGTGTGAAGCACGTCAAACGTCACGCCAGTGCTGCCCAACGAGGCTGTACCGGTACCCGGTTCAGGGGCCTGGCGGTAAGACGTTGCGCAGAAGGTGATCAGAGAAGAACAGCACACGGTCAGGCATACACGACTCAAATTCATCGGACATCCCCTTCGGACGGAACAAAGAACGGACTTCACACGTTCATGACCCCAATATTCGACTGTCTGACACAACCAACACCCCGAAAAGCCGTCCCTGTGCGGGGGGATGTGAAACTTTTGATCCGGCGCAGAATCGTCTTCGAACGAACCGCCACGACGTTCGGGAACACTCGTGAGGTATGCCTACGTCCGAGACGAATGTCAGCTCCACAGATAGCAAAGTGAAGGGCTACGGCAAAGCCTCTTTCACGCTCCCGGACTGGCCATACTCTGTCGCCCACCTCGATGAAGTGAAGTGTTGACGATGATCGGTTTGAGTTAACACGGATTGGGCACAATTCCACGACGTGTGGCTCCTGATTTCAGCGCCTATCCTGAAAACGACTGGCAGAACAGGTCACTCTGTTTCGCAGTCCGGGATCTCCATAATTCTGTGGATATACTGCTATTTGTAAAACTGAATTAAGAGGGAGTTTACAACACCCCCTGGTTAAGAGTCTGAAAATCAATAACGACCGGCATTTGTACGTTGTCAACCGGGACGGACCGCCCCCTGCACAGACTGTCCCGTTATCTGGGAGTTGTAAATTGACTGGATAGAAGAAGTAGC
>JAPYTO010000500.1 GCA_029941865.1 Fuerstiella sp.
GCGGCAGACCGCGTCCGCAACGTTTCCGCGGTGTGGATGGGAGCCACCGTCGGATGTGCTCAGTGCCATGATCACAAATTTGATCCTTACACTTCGAAGGACTTTTATTCGCTGGCTGCGTTTTTCGCAGACCTTGACGAAGATCAGCATTTCAAGGACGGCAGCAACGGGCTGCCCACAAAACGTGCGCCGGAACTGAAGGTACACACACGCCGCGAACGGGAGCAGTTAGCCACGCTCCGGCAGCAGATGGCTCTCGTGGAACAGCAGCTGACAGCAACTCCGCAGAACAAGGATCTGACGGAGCAGAAACGGCAATTGTCGTTCGCCATCGACGATCTGGAAGCGGCCGCAAGACTAACCATGATCAGCGCCACAAAGGAACCGCGAGTCATGCGCATCCTGCCTCGCGGCAACTGGCTGGACGACAGTGGTCCGATCGTGCAGCCGGCCGTTCCGGAATTCATGGGCGACACGCCGATGGCTTCCGGCAGTCGAGCCACACGACTTAATCTGGCCAACTGGTTCTGTGACGTCAAAAACGGGGCCGGACTGCTGACTGCTCGGGTATTTGTCAATCGCTTCTGGTACCTACTCTTCGGCAACGGAATTGCTCCTGTGCTGGACGACTTCGGTGGTCAGGGCTTTTCGCCGGAACACCCCGAGTTGCTGGATCAGCTGGCTTTGGAATTCGTGCAGCAAAAGTGGAACGTCCGCCACATGCTGAAGCTGATCGTGATGAGCCGCACGTACCGGCAGTCGTCGGCGTGGAGCCAGGAGTTACGAGAAAAGGATCCGAACAATGTATTGTACGCCCGTCAGTCGACGTTTCGGCTGCCTGCGGAGATGGTCCGCGACAACGCGCTGGAAATTGCCGGACTACTGGTTCACAAAGTCGGCGGTCCCAGCGTCAAGCCCTATCAGCCGGCAGGCTACTATCGTCACCTGAACTTTCCCGTCCGTAAATACTCGCACCATGAGGACGATCGACAATGGCGACGAGGACTCTACGTTCACTGGCAACGGCAGTTTCTGCACCCCATGCTAAAGGCTTTTGACGCTCCCAGCCGGGAAGAATGTACGGCTCAGCGCCCGCGCAGTAACACTCCGCTGGCAGCGTTGACGTTACTGAATGATCCGACATTCGTTGAGGCGGCCCGCGCGTTTGCCGCCAGAATCATCACGGAGGCTCCGGGCACGTCTGATGAGATTCGACTGGGCTACGCCATGCAACTTGCTGTGTCGCGTCGTCCGGACGGTCAGGAAGTCGCGGCTCTGCAGCAACTGCTGCAGAGTTCAATCGGCTATTACCAGAAGAATCCAGCGGAGGCAGAAAAGGCTGTGGCCGTTGGGCTTTCCGCGCAGGCCAGCGATATCGCATCTGTGGAACTTGCCTCGTGGACGGCAGTAGCCCGGGCGATCCTGAATCTGGATGAAGCCATCACGCGCAACTGAGCGTCTTGATTTGCTGACGAACCCAGAGGCTGCGTGGGGCATCAGAACCACCGGCAGAGCCGGAGGGTTAACGTCGAGAATGTTTTTTGGTGCCTATCGCACTGGCATCTACAAAAACCGCGATAATAAACTTCACCGTCCGTCCGGGAGGGTCGAGCCAAAGCGAGGGGAGGGTTTACTGGACGATTTCGTCTACTTGTTGTCGCGAGATTCCAGCCAGTGCCCTCCCCGCTCGTTCCTCGCGACCCTCCCGGAGGGAGGGTGACGTGTCCTTCCGGCAAGCGTGCCTGAATGATTTTGTTGGCATGGCTACCGTGGTTGCTTTCACCATTTGGGAGCACGACCATGGCAGGACTGGTGACGACACCAATGCTTCGTTGACACAATACGAGCGATAAGCGCCAGCGAGTGGGTTTCGTGCGCTCGTGAAACAAACTTGCTTGCGCTGCGTGCTTGTATCATGAACGGCAGAGCCTCATCTCTGTTCGCCAGCAGCGCTGGTCATTTACGGTCGAGAATTAACAAACGCAACCGGCGGATTCCCCCTGCTCGATACCAGCGCGTCGCCTCCGTCGCTATTATCAAACGAAGTTGGTCCTGGGACTGACTTCCCGCCTGTTCCCGATCGCTGTCCGGAGGTCATCATGTTTGCTGTCGCTCGCCGCCTTTCACTGCCCGCTCTTCTGTTGGCCGCTACTCTTCTACCTTCGTGCCGCGTCTGCTCCGCCGCTGACCGGCCCAACGTGATCTTTATCCTGGCAGACGATCTGGGGTACCGCGAACTGGGCAGCTTTGGCCAGAAACTGATCCGGACGCCTAATCTGGATCGACTTGCGGAACAGGGCATGAGACTGACTCAGCACTATTGCGGCAACGCCGTATGTGCGCCGTCGCGGTGTGTTTTGATGACGGCCAAGCATCCAGGGCATGCATATATCCGCAGCAACAAAAGCACACCGCCGGAAGGCCAGTGGCCCATTCCCGATGCGGAAGTGACTTGGGGAGAATTGATGCAGCAGGAAGGGTACGTGACGGGAGCATTCGGGAAATGGGGACTTGGCGGACCGGATTCCTGTGGTCAGCCGCTGGGCCAGGGCTTTAACCGTTTCTTTGGTTATCTGTGTCAAAGTCATGCTCATAGCTACTACCCGTCCTACCTTCGCAGCGACATGGGCACGATCGAACTGGACAACAATCCACCGATCCCCGGGCACGCCAGCCTGGCGAAGGGCGCGAATAAATCCGATCCGAAAAGTTACGATCCGTTCAAGGGAACTGACTACGCTCCGGATCGCATCAACGAACAGGTCCTGGAATTCATCAGGTCTAACAAAAGCAAGCCGTTCTTCTGCTACTACCCCACCGTAATTCCTCACGTCGCGCTGCATGTGCCGGACGAGGAATTGAAGCCCTACCTTGAACTCGGCTGGAAGGATCCTCCGTTCACTCGCGACGGCGGATATGGATACACGCCTCACTTCACTCCGCGTGCTGCTTATTCTGCCATGATTACCCGCATGGACCGCTATGTCGGCAACGTTTTGAATCTGCTTGACGACCTGGGTCTCAGCGACAACACACTGGTCATCTTCAGTTCTGATAACGGAACGACTCATCTTGATAAGGAAGTCGACTACGAATTCTTCGACAGCGTCGGAGAACTGCGTGGCTTGAAAGGTTCTCTGTACGAAGGCGGAGTGCGAGTTCCAACGGTTGTGCGGTGGCCGGGCAAGGTGAAAGCTGGGTCTGAAAACGATCACGTCAGCGGATTCGAAGACTGGATGCCCACTGTACTGGAAGCGATCAACGCAAGAACAAAAGCTCCCGCAGAGACCGACGGCATCAGCCTGTTGCCCACACTGCTTGGTCAGGATCAGGCCGCGCGACCGTTTCTGTACCGCGAATTCACCGGTTACGGCGGACAACAAACCATTCGCATGGGCGATTGGAAGGCCGTGCGACAGAACCTGGGGAAAGGCAAAATTAAGACGGAACTGTATAACATCGCATCAGATATCAGCGAGAAACACGATGTCGCTGCGAACCATCCGGATATTGTCGCAAAGCTGGAATCCATGATGGCTGAGCAACACGTGCCGTCAGAGATCTTTCCTCTGAAAGCTCTGGACACGGTGCGATAGGACACGTCTGTTTTGTGAGCGGCACGGCGCTAGTGCTTAGTTCCGGTTTTGCACATTTTCAGACTTGATATTGGCACGAAAAAGGCAG
>JAPYTO010000501.1 GCA_029941865.1 Fuerstiella sp.
GCCCCATCATCCCGTGCTCACAGGACTGGTGATTCTGTGCGGTAGCGTCTGCCAATCAATTTGACCTGAGCAGGCTACTCGAGCGAGATATTAGCGTCGTGGCTGAAACGGACGATCCACCAGCGTGTTATTCGTTCGATTCGAAGCCAGTTTCTGCCATCGTCTCCGCGTTTGCGAAGTCATCACAACGAAACGACGGTGAGATGCCTTCCGGTTGGAAACCGAGCATGATGTTTCGGCCTGCGGCCGCTACGCGGATAGTGAGGCAATATATTGAATGCCGGGGCGAAAGCACTTCGGCACCGTATGCAACTCTGACTGGCGTCAGCTGCGATAACCGGGGAACGCGGGAGCAAATTGCTTGTGTTGTTCAATTGCCGTTTCTTCTTCGATGAGCTCAATCTTCATAAAACGATGTGGTAGATAGACCACTTCGTAGGCCAGCCATGCCAGCCATTTGTCGTCTGTCTGTTTGCGGAACGATTCCAGAACGTTTCGTCCCCGGGAATGTTGGTTAAGCAACGCATTGCCGAATAGACGCCAGCCGTAGGCCGCGTCGTCGCGCTGACAGCCATCGCCGTATTTACGGAACCCTCTGGCAAGACAGCTGACCACTTCTTCTCGCGTTGGTTGATCGCATATTCCGTGGACGTGACCGAGTCCCCACGTCGCACGAAGTTGCACCAATGTTGTATTCTCGTTGTCTGTAAGATTGATCAGCTGACGGATCAATTTCGATTGCTGGTCGCGGTTTAGTTTCAGCCGGGAATTAACATCACCTTCAAGCGCGTAGCAACGTATCTTCTCGTCTTCGTCGTTGTCGCCTGCGATTTCTGACAGCACTGGAAACGTCTTGTCAACCAGTCCACCGGCGCAGATCTTCGCAAGACTTCGTATGCAGGTTTCTCGTACAGCGTAGTTCGTGTGTTCTGTACCTTTCAGAATAATTGCCAGCCCAGATTCGCCGATGGCCGTGAGAGCTTCAACGCAGCCCAGCTTGAATTGAAATCCATCGTTTTTTTGGAGAGCTTCGACGATACGTTGTGCAGTGTTTGAGCTGTTGACCGTGGCCAGTACATTTGCTGCCGCGATTCGTACACTGGATTCTTCGTCAAATAGTCGACCTTCAATCGCAGCGACCTGTGATTTTGCCTTCATTGCTTTTAACGCGTGCATCGTCCGACGACGTACCAGGACGTGTGGGTCGGTGGTCAGGCTGGCGACTGTTTCCGCCGGCATCTCTAGAGTCCCGGATTCCACATCCTTTAATGCCTGCAGCCGAAGTTTCCAATCGGTGTCGCTGAATGAACCGGCGTCGGTGGGGCGGTGGGTGATTCGTTCAATACCATTTCTTTGCCAGGTGATTACGGCAACAGGCGTCACACCTTTCTCGACGTACGGCCTCCAGGTGTTTTCGAACGGATCAATGGTACGAACGGTAAGCTTCACATTATGTTGCCGGCATTCATCTTCCAGTGTGTCGAGCGTTTCGCATTGGTTTTTTGATGGCCCCAGCTGCACCCACAATTCCTGTACGATGCCTTCCCGCACCCACGTCTGCCAGTCCATTTTGATAATGCCGGTGCCCGCAACTTTCTGGCTCCACCAGGGTTGCGCATAGTCCGGATTCTTAGAATCGATGATGACCGAAAGCGTCTTGCCACGCTTCGAAAGCTCAGCCTGCAGTTCCCGCAGGAAATCCGTCACGAATTTTCCACGACACGCGTACCAATGGTGCTTGTGTTCTTCGGTGAGTTTGTCACGGCACAGATCGACGTCCGGATACCGTTTGTTGAATTCATCAATAATGGGCTGGTTGAACCCGAATTCGTCTTCGTAGCGAATGCCGCAATTTTCGACGTAGGTGTAGAAGTTGATTCCGTCGTAGCCGAATTCGTCGATGTGGCTGATGTACCGATCGATGATCAGCTTTCTGGCTTCCGGGTAGCAGAACGAAATCGGGCCCGGGCAGCGACGTTGTCCCCAGCGATCGACCGGACACCATTCCGGATGAGCGACTCGAACTTCGTCTTCGAAGGGGTAAGGGCCAATCACTCCGACATCAGGCTGCACACCGAATTCGAACAAACCCGTGTAGATGAAAGCTTCCATGCCACGGTCGTGCGCCGCTTTTACTGCGGCTTCGTTGATCTTCAGGTCTCGGTACAGATGACGTTTCCATTGCGTCCAATCCGCCGATTGCAGATTGTGCGTGATGAAATTGTAGTGGCGGTCCCACATCATCGTCTGACCGCCGCGCCAGTACACTCGAGAGATACCGTACGTATCCGACATCCATTCGAACATGGCTTCGATCGTGGCGGGGCTGTCCACCGGATCCAGATACGAACCCCACAGGTGATCACCGGTACCGCAGAACACATACAGCGGCATCCGTTTGTCGCCGGCAGATTGCTCCTCATTCGCGAATCCGGAACCCGGAACAAGGGCTGCTGCGGTGAGACCTCCGATACTCTGCAGAACGCTGCGTCGTGAGATCGTATGGGAGTTGTGCATGTTGATTTCGTTCTGATGTGAGAGACAGACTACTTATACGGATTCCAGTTTGAATCAGCGCGCCTTCTATTGCGATTTCCCAAGCTTCCCATCATAACACCGCCATCCTGATGATATGGAGGTGGTAATGCGTGTTGAGTCTCATTTGCCGGCGTCACATGAAGGCTCTGAGCGCCCTGACGTCCGTTAAGACGCTGCTGCCCGTTAAAGTGGCTGAGGAACCCATCCCGATCGACGACAGTGAACTTCCACGAACCTTTTCGCAACGCAGGAACCTTTGATGGGTTTCGCGATCTTCCAAATCACACTGCTCGCATCTGAGCACTGACAATACTAATGGAAGCAATCGCGGCGGTTTCTGTTCTAAGTGGGCGGTCGCCCAGATGAGCTAATGCAAAACCGTTTTGACGAAACAGCTCTCGTTCATTTTCTGTCCAACCTCGCTCGGAACCAACGGCCAGCACAACCGATTGCTTTTGGCTGGAGGCCTCCCACAAGTCTGTTGTCGCTTCGTAGTTGTCCAAGCAAATTCTGTGGGCAGCCGAATTCGTTGATTCGATACAGTCGCTTATGCTGACTCCGAATTTTACAGTGGGGAAGCGGGTCGAAAACGCCTGCTCGATTCCCGCGCGAACGAGTCGTTCCCATTCATCGGTCGTCCACAACTTGGAGGAAGTATACGAAGGCTCCGCTCGCTGTGTAGCAGCAAAATAAATACTGCGAACGCCAAGGCTAGTGGCTTCCTGCAAAATTTTTCGGCTGGTCTGAGGCCTAGACAGCCCAATGATCAAATCGATTGGTAACAGAGCAGGTGGTTCTTCGCCCCAAGTGAAGTCAAAAACTACTTCATGTTCATTCAATGACCTAAGGATCGCTTTTCCACGAGGTCCGTTAACAAGGCCCACGTCGGTTGAATCACCAACCTCCCGGTGCAGCACGTTCAAGATGTGTATTACTCGGCGGTCATCTCGACGAAACGGCGCATCAACTTCATGATTTTCGAACAGGATGATATTCATGATTAGGGTGCTGGAGCTCGTCGAGCTGATCCTGAGCTGGCCGACGCTGAGCAAAGAGATCCAGCAGCAGATCATGCTACTGGTCGGTTAGAGGATGACTACGGAACTAATCCAACTCACGAACCAACCGAAAACCGAAGATG
>JAPYTO010000502.1:0-1612 GCA_029941865.1 Fuerstiella sp.
CTGATGCTGTTGACGATGCTCTTGCCCTGACAGCATTTCAGTCCCGCTTCGATGACGTTCCAGTCCGAACTGTCGATCATGATCGGCACGCGCAGGTCGTCGTCGTGCAGCAGCCACAGAAATTTCTCCATGCAACGTGGGCCGTCCAGCAGGCCCTCGTCCATGTTGACGTCAATCACGTTCGCGCCGCCTTCTACCTGATTGGCAGCGACGCTTAGAGCTTCGTCGTATTTTTCTTCACGGATCAGGCGAGCGAACTTGCGTGAGCCGGTCACGTTGGTGCGTTCACCGACGTTTAAGAAGTTCGTTTCGGGCCGCAGAGCGAGGTAGTCGAAGCCGGAATAGGTGGACCAGCCGTTGCCCTGCGGAATCTTTCGCGGCGGCACGTTCGCGACAGCCTGGGCAACTTTGCTTATGTAATCAGGGGTCGTCCCGCAGCAGCCACCCACCACATTAACCAGGCCGGCCGTGGCGGCCGTGTGTAACGCCTCCGTGAATTCGCTGGCGTTGCTGTCAAAGCCACCCATGCCGTCCGGCATGCCCGCGTTCGGATAGCAGGTGACATACCGTGTTGCCATTTCAGACAACGTTTCCAGGTACGGCTTCATCTGAGTCGGTCCCAGTGCACAGTTGAAGCCGACACTGAGTGACGGAAAGTGTTCGACGGACGTGTAGAACGCCTCGACCGCCTGGCCCAGCAATGTGCGACCACCGGTGAAGACCGTACCGGAAATCATGACCGGGATCTCGCGGCCCTTTTCTTCAAAGACCTGGGCAATCGCGAACAGGCACGATTTCATGTTAAGCGTGTCGAAGCTGGTTTCCGGCAGCAGCAGATCGCAGCCGCCGTCCATCAGACCACGGATCTGCTCGGCGTACGACGCCACCATTTGATCAAAGGCGACCGGTCGAGTGCCAGGTTTGTCGGCGTTCATCGACAGCTGAATCTTTGTCGGTCCGATACTGCCGGCGACGTAGCGTGGTTTCCTGGAATCTGCCGCGAAGGCTTTGTCAGTGACAGCTCGGGCCAGCTCCGAGCCGACCTTGTTGATTTCATACGTCAGTTCCGAGACCCCGAATTCTTCCAGCGAGACAATATTCGCGTTGAAGGTGTCCGTCTCGATGATGTCCGCGCCGGCATCAATGTATTGCTGATGAATGTCGGCAATCAGCTGCGGCTGCGTCAGGACCAGCAGGTCCGTGGCATTCTTGACGTCGATGTGATGGTCTTTGAGCCGGTCGCCGCGATAGAATGCTTCGTCGGGTTCGTGCGACATGATCAGCGCACCCATTGACCCGTCAATTACGAGGATGCGTTCTTCCAGAAGTTCACGGATGTCGGGCTTGCTGGGCATTTGAAAATAGGCGGGGCGGCCCGCCAGCCGATTCGAACGAATGCTCGGAAGCTGATGGCTCGCTCCCGTTGGTCGCTGCGAAGAGGGATGGGAAACTGTTGGAAAGCATGGGGACAGGTGTCAGCCGGGCTTCCGAAGTGGCAGATTCTAGGCAGATACCTGGCTCCACGAAACCCGCGATTTCGTTGATATTGTTGATTCTCGATGCTCGTTAATTTTTTGCCGTGGCCCCCCGGGACCCCGCCCGTTTACCCCGC
>JAPYTO010000502.1:1712-3663 GCA_029941865.1 Fuerstiella sp.
ACCCCGCCCGTTTACCCCGCATTTTGGCCCGTAGAATTGCGATCGCGGTTCGCTGGCCGTAGGATGCGCGGTTCGGGCTGAGTGAAACGGCTCAAATATGGCCGTGTTTCTGCCTGCGAACGTGAATTTGACCAACGGTCCTGACCGTTTCGGCTTTCTAAATGTCCTACCTTGTTCCGGAGATTGTGCACTCATGGCGACCAAAAAGAAGAATGCCTCCCGTCGAGATTTTTTGAAAACATCCACAACGGCCGCTGCTGCCGGTAGCGTCCTCAGCAGCCTGAACGCTGTGCAGGCGGCTCATACCAGCTACGACGAAACCGTTCGTATCGGGATGATCGGGTGTGGCGGGCGCTGTACGGGTGCGGCCGAGCAGGCCATGAACACAGAGGGGCCGACAAAGCTGATCGCTATGTGCGATGCCTTTGACGATCGCCTGCAGGGCAGCCTGAAGACTCTTAGTCGCAAGCACACCGATAAGGTAGACGTGCCGCAGGAACGACAGTTTGTCGGCTTCGACGGCTATAAGAAGCTGCTGGATACCGACATTGACCTGGTGTTAATCGCGACTCCTCCGGGATTTCGCCCTGTTCATTTTGAAGCGGCTGTGAACGCCGGAAAACACATCTTCGCTGAAAAGCCTGTGGCTGTGGATCCCGCAGGTGTCCGTCGTTTTCTGGAGGCCACACGCGTTTCCAAAGAAAAGAACCTGCTTGTTCAGATCGGCCTGCAGCGTCGACACGAGCCCGCTTACATGGAAACCATCAAGCGTTTGCAGGATGGTGCGATCGGTGACATCGTAGCTGCCCGTGCCTATTGGAACGGTGGCGGCGTGTGGACTCGCCCTCGCAAAGAAGGTCAAACGGAAATGGAGTACCAGATGCGAAACTGGTACTACTTTAACTGGCTGTGCGGTGACCATATTACAGAGCAGCACATCCACAACCTGGACGTCATGAACTGGTTGATGGATGGTCACCCTGTAAAAGGGCAGGGACAGGGAGGCCGCCAGGTCCGAACCAGCAAAGAGCATGGTGAAATTTACGACCACCACAGTGTCGAATTCACGTACGGTGACACGCCGTACGGAAACGACACCCTGATGCTCAGTCAGTGTCGTCACATTAAGAATTGCTGGAACAAGGTGGACGAATTTGCTCATGGCAGCAACGGTTCGTGCCACATCGGAGGTGCTAAAATCTTCGACAAGGACGGCAACGAAACGTGGGCCTTCGGTCGCGGTGGTCGCGGCGGACACCAACAGGAACACCATGACCTGTTCGCAGACCTGCGTGCCGGCAAGCGGCCTAACGAAGGCGAATATGGTGCGCATAGCACGATGACGTCAATCTTCGGCCGTATGTGTACTTACAGCGGCAAGGAGATCACCTGGGACGAAGCCATCAACTCGGAGGTCGTGATTTCGCCGATCGACCAGTTCACGGGCATGACTGACACACCGCCGGTACTGCCAAACGAAGACATGACCTACAACATCCCAATGCCTGGAGTTACCAAGGTTCTGTAGGATCAGCTGGACTGACACGAAGTTTGCAGGGGCTGGCGTCCACAAAGACGCCAGCCCTTTTTTCTCGATAGTGCTGCCCCTGTATGAGGGGCACCGAATTTGAGCGACGTCCATCACGGCCGGAGGTTGTGTGATGCCAGAGACGCACTTTCTTTCCGACGGGTTCGTAGAAAGTAAGAAGAAACACCACGGCGGACGATTGTGCGTTAGTGGCGCGTGCTTCGGTGTCCTGGCTGTTCTCATTTCGACCGTTCCGGTACGGGCCGCCGACTACCCGGAAAAACCAGTCAAGGTTGTCGTCCCGTTTGCCCCTGGCGGCGGCAGTGACACGTTTGTTCGCATTGTTCAGGCAGTTGTGCAGAGCGAAGGGCTGCTGGAGCAGCGGCTTGTTGTCATCAATCGTCCCGGAGCCGGTGGCACGAT
>JAPYTO010000503.1 GCA_029941865.1 Fuerstiella sp.
CAACGCAAAGAAGCCCGGTATCTCAAGGATACCGGGCTTCTTTGTCGCTTACACATTGGTCACCCTGCGCCGCGTCAGCATACACGGCTGGGCTGACTACTTCTGTTCAGAGGAATCTTTGGACTCTTCCTCAGGCTTCTGCTCGGGAGCCAGATCAACGCCGTCGATTTCGTCCAACGTTGTATTCACGTCGTCGACGACACCGCTGCCACTATTCCCTTTGTGGACGTCCATCATAGTATCCGTGTCACCAACAACGGGCGTGTTGTCCTTCGTCCCTGCAGTTTCCGTGTTGTCCAGGTTGCCGCCAGTCGTACTCAGGACAATCACCATCAGGCAAGCCGCCAGAGTTGCACCGGCAACGGCCAGTCCACGTCCGGCAGAAGTGGCCCGGTGCGCGGGTTGCGATTCCGGCTGTGCCAAGGAGACCGATTCCTGTTGCCGCGCCTTAGCTGCGGATTCACCAGTGACTGCTGGCCAGGACGACGGTAGCTGGTCCAGTTCCGCTGGCATTTCCATTCGGTAAAACGTGCTCAGCAGCTGGTCCATCTGATCATCTGAAAACTGCGGTGCGTTGTTGGGTTGGTCAGTCATGGGAATAACCCTGTTCTTCAAGTAACTCTGCCAGACGACGACGAGCACGAGACAACCGCATATCAACGGCGGCCGCTGTGCAGGCCATCACCTTTGCCATCTGTGCCGACGACCAGTCCAGTGCATACTTCATCACCAGCACTCTGCGATCGTCTTCCAACATCTGTTGTAAGGCCCCTCGAACCGCATCGCGATTCTCATCAGAGGCCAGTATCTGTTCGGGCGCAAAGCGCTCGTTTGACATTTCATCCAGTGTTGATGTGAGTTTGCAGCTGCTGCTTTTGCGTCTTGCGACATCTCGCAGCCAATTCTGTCCGACTCTCAACAACCATGCTCGAGGATCCCGAATCGGCTCTCCTGTATACGCATGCAGTTTCAAAAACGATTCCTGAACGGCATCATAGGCTCGTTCCGGGTCGCTGCATTGCGAATAAAAGATCGCCCACAATTCACGGGAATTTTCCCGATAAACTGCATCCAGGTAATCCGTCTCGATCGACGGCTCTTCGGTCATTCTCAAGTTCCAGTTCTTCACCGACAAAAACCGTGGGTTTTGCCCTCGAATGCGTCCAATAGACCGGGTTCATGACGCATCTGAAGGGTACAGACGCGATGCTGCAGAGTGTCTAACCCACTCGTCAGCCTTTTTTCCGGCGCAGCCCTGGCAACCATCAAAAACACGGAAAAACCGGTATAACTACCCGCACACCATGCCGTTCGCAGCAGATGTTGTCAAATGTTACGGTGTTCGTCCGTGCGATTGCTCAACACAGGAACTCAGCAGCAGTTTAGCCACAGAAGAGCGTCACGAATACCCTCGATTTGGCGCTCCGTGCCATCCTAAGCACAGGCATGACAACGAGATACGGATCTTCCTGTCACAATTTTGGAGGCGCACGCCGTATCTCGCTGATGTGGTATCGCCGCAAACGAAGCCAGGCCGCCGCTGGGGAATTGTTCCCAACCGTGAAGTATCGCCGTGAACAATGTATTCTTGGGGTGCAATCAGTCAGCAATTCTGCCGGAAAACTGGCTCAGGTAATTAATAGGTGTGGCCGCCAGATATTTTAGAATCGGGATCATGTGGATGAAGCTCATTGAACCTGGCCGCCGGCCCAACGGTCCGTCGCTCACGACTTGCCCATACAGACTTCAGCACGCTTTTCGCCTTTGCTTTCTGATACTGCTTGCTTTGATCGCGCCCACCGCCAGGGCACAGTCCAAAGATGCTGCGCTCAAAACAGAAGCTGCAAGTGCGGTGCGACGAGCCACAGCTTTCTTTCGCACAAAGGTCGCTTCACATGGTGGCTACGTTTATCACTACTCGCTGGACCTGTCGCGCCGTTGGGGCGAAGGCGAGGCGACAAAGGATCAAATCTGGGTGCAGCCTCCAGGCACGCCAACGGTTGGACTGGCTTTCCTGAAAGTCTGGGATGCGACCGGTGAAGAACGGTATCTCGACGCTGCACGTGAAGCAGCGGAAGCGCTGGTCTACGGACAGATGAAATCAGGCGGCTGGACGAACTGCATCGACTTCAATCCTCGCGGTGAGCGAGTTGCACAGTATCGCAACGGAAACGGGCGCGGACGAAACATTTCATCATTCGATGACGGACAGACGGCTTCGGCATTGTTGCTGCTGATCAGAGTCGACAAGGCACTCGATTTTCAACATGCTCAGATCCACGACGCTGCACAGTCCGGGCTCGCAGCAGTGCTGAATGCTCAGTTCCCCAATGGGGCGTTTCCACAAGTATGGGACGATGATGCAACTCCTGATCCCCCGCCAGTCAAAGCCAGCTACCCCGAATACGATTGGCGTACCGAGGGGCGGATCAAGGAGTACTGGCACATGTACACGCTCAACGACAACATCGCGGGATACATCACCGAAACGCTGATCGCCGCTCATGAGGTCTACAAAGATGACAAGTACCTTGATGCGGTGAAACGACTGGGTGATTTTTTGCTGCTGGCACAGATGCCCGCCCCACAGTCGGGCTGGGCGCAGCAATACAACTACGACATGCAACCGATCTGGGCGCGAAAATTCGAACCGCCGGGAGTGTCCGGTGACGAGTCGCAGGAAGCCATTGAGACGCTGATACGTATTTCATCCGTCACTACAGACCGCAGGTACCTGGAACCCATTCCGCGAGCACTGGCATACCTGCGACGTTCACGACTGACCGACGGTCGCCTGGCCCGCTACTACGAACTCAGGACAAACCGGCCACTTTACATGGAACGACAGGGCAATGCGTATTCGTTGACGTACGACGATGCACGGCTGCCTGGTCATTATGCCTGGAAGACGGAATCGCGTCTGGACGAACTGACGCAAAAGTACAAAGACCGAAAATCGGGACGAACAACATCCGCCCCAACATCATTAACGCCAACCGCCACTGACGTTCGCCAGATCATATCGGAGCTTGACGATGAGGGCCGCTGGGTCAGCACATTCCAAGGGGGCCTGCATGTCGGACAATTGAAGTTACCGGTAGGCACAAAGTATTTGGCCAGTGCAGTGTTCAGCCGCAATCTCGAAACGCTGAGCGCTTTTCTACAGCGGCCCAGGTAACGCTGCGTTGATTTCCGACTGCCTGCCACGAAGCCGCCGCGTTCACCAACCCATCGCCATGTTCGTCTCAATGACACGCTGCGCTTCGTGCAGATCGACTCCCGTGTCGATCATGTACAGCCGAATCGCATGCAGCTTGTCGCCCGACGCTCTGTCCAGACAGCCACGAGCCACATCGCACGGTTCCGCTTTGCCAGACAGTCCCAGCAACCGTTTACTGATCACCCACAGATCTCGCGGGCGCTGAGTAATACGGACGATTTTCTCATCGGGATAATGTTGCAGTGCAATGTGCTCTGCCTGTTCGGAGCTGCTGGCCCAGCCCACCATGATGTGCGATTCCGTTTCGATTTCAAATAGAGCCATAATGGTCCCTGTTGCAACGGCAAATTCACAAAGTCGCCGTCTCCAATAATGCTCTTGAAGCGTCCGTTCGCAATCGGCGAAAGGAAACTATACGCTTTTTCCG
>JAPYTO010000504.1 GCA_029941865.1 Fuerstiella sp.
AAAAAGATGTGGTCGTGTGGCTCGTGGGAAAGTGACTCTCGTAAGCAGAAAAACGTTCGCCGCGGCCACAAGTCAGCGTAATACGTTGTAGAATTCCCGCCCCGCGACTGTTGTTAGTCCGGGCACCTATCCGGACATCGTTTGCGAAAGCACAGTAATGGAAGCGGGGATTGTTGGTCTCCCGAACGTTGGGAAAAGCACTTTGTTTAACGCGCTGACCTGCTCAGAAGCAGCTCAGAGCGCGAATTACCCGTTCTGCACGATCGAGCCGAACGAAGGCATTGTCAGTGTTCCGGACAGCCGCCTGGAAACGATCACGAAGTACATTCCGCCTCAAAAGGTCATCCCGGCCTTCCTGAAGCTGGTGGACATTGCCGGCATCGTGGAAGGAGCCAGCAAGGGAGAGGGACTGGGCAACAAGTTCCTGAGTCACATTCGAGAAGTCGATGCGATTCTGCAGGTTGTGCGATGTTTTGAAGACGAAGACGTGACTCACGTGACCGGCGACGTGAATCCGATCTCTGACATTGAAGTCGTCGAAACAGAGCTGCTGCTGGCCGATCTTGAAACACTCAGCAACGCACTGCCCAAGTCCGAACGAGCGGCTCGCGGTGGGGATAAAGAAGCACAGCTGCGAGTCGACGTTATCAAACGTTGCAGTGCTCATGCGAACGAAGAGCACCCACTGCGCACGCTGGACTTCACGGAGGACGAAGCCAAAATTGTTCGTGGCCTTGGGCTGATGACCGCCAAACCCATTTTGTACATCGCCAACGTTGATGAAGACGACGTGTCCGGCGAAAGTGTCCACGTGCAGAAAGTTCGAGAGCACGTCGCCAGGGTCGGTGCCGAAGTCGTTCCGGTCTGTGCGAAGTTCGAAGCGGAACTTGCGGAACTGGACGAAGCTGACCGGGCCGAAATGCTGGAATCCGTGGGATTGGAAGAACCTGCACTCGGCAGCGTAGCGCGCGCGACATACAGGACTCTCGGATTACAAAGTTACTTCACGGCCGGCGAAAAAGAAGTTCGAGCGTGGACTGTTCCTGTTGGCGCAACAGCACCTCAGGGAGCAGGTGTGATTCACACGGACTTCGAAAAAGGCTTCATTCGCTGCGAGATTTATTCGCTGGACGATCTGATCGAATACAAGACGGAAAAAGACATCCGCAGTGCCGGAAAGTTGCGCGTGGAAGGCAAAGAATACGTCATGCAGGACGGAGATATCTGTCACTTTCTGTTCAACTGAGAAGACAACTATGTCGTCTATTTCACGATTCCGCGCGATCCGGGTGACTGCCGAGAACGACGAGCATCACGCCGAGATGGCGACATTATCGCTCGACGATTTGATGCCGGGCGATGTTGTCGTGAAGGTGAAGCATTCCAGTTTGAACTACAAGGATGCGCTGGCCATCACCGGCCGCGCGCCTGTCATTCGGCGATCTCCGCTGGTGCCGGGAATTGACCTGGTGGGCACGATTGTGGAAACAGACGCCGCCTCGTTTGCTGTGGGAGACGATGTTATCCTGACGGGCTGGGGCGTTGGTGAGAGTCACGATGGTGGCTTTGCGGAATACGCTCGGGTGAAGAGCGAATGGCTTGTTCCGCTGCCCGATGGCATGACGGTCGCGACGGCCATGTCGATCGGCACGGCAGGTTTTACCGCAATGCTGTGCGTGCTGGCGTTGGAAGAAAACGGTGTGCGTCCCGATTCCGGTGATGTTCTGGTGACGGGAGCGACAGGTGGCGTCGGCAGCATCGCCGTCGCGCTGCTTAGCGGGGCAGGGTACTCGGTGACAGCCTGTACCGGGCGAATTGAAGAAGCGCCGTTGCTGCGGGAATCAGGGGCCGCCGACGTTATTGACCGTTCTGAATTTTCCGAATCACCGCGACCACTGGCTCGTTCTCGCTGGGCTGCTGCAATCGACGTCGCGGGGTCTGTGACGCTGGCCAACGTATTATCGCAGATGAATTACGGCGGCGTCGTTGCCGCCTGCGGGTTAGCTCACGGCATGGACCTGCCCACCAGCGTGGCCCCGTTTATTCTGCGTGGCGTTCGGTTGGTCGGCATCGATTCCGTGCTGTGTCCCGCTGCTCTGCGGAACAAAGCGTGGCAACGATTGGCGACAGAAGTTTCTCCGCAAACCCTTCGCCACACGACATCCCACATCCCACTGGACGATGTCATTCCCATGGCCACAGAAATGCTCGACGGACGTACGAAAGGTCGCGTCGTGGTAGACGTCGAGTCCAGGTGAACCGGCAGGCCGTCACAATCCTGGCACTCACGTGCCGGGCTCGCCGGTATCCCGGCGAGCGGGGGACGTCAGTCCCCTGATTCGGATGCGGGAAAAGGCGAACTGCATTAATTCGTCACATAATCGAATTGCGATTGCAGGCGTTGAATGGCATCCCGGGCGGCGGTGGCCGCAAGGCTGTTGCCGTTTCGATTCACGTGGACAATGTCGTTCGGAACGTATGTGCCCACTGACCAGCCTCGATTATCCTGAAACAGCCTCACGACGTCAGCGATCTGCAACGTGCGTTCGGCCGCGATGTCTTCCAGCACGTCCTGATAAGCGATACGCGGACTCCATTGTCCGGCGGCCTGAGGCTGATCGGGCCACTTCACAAGAATCAATGGCAGACGCCGCTGTTCGCACATGTCGGCCATCTGATTTACGTTGTCTTTAAACGATTCCAGGGGAACTCGGCGTGTCCATTCTTCGACCGGATCGATGTAGTTGAAGGATGCGGCTTCGGCCCAGTGCTGGTTCGGAGATGCAGTCGCAGCTGTTTCTGTTGTGACGTGATTCTGCAGTTGGGAAAATGCGGCATCAATCACCTGCAGGAAGCGACTGTGCATCAGCATGCCGCGAAGATTGTTGTTTTTAGTCAGTCGTTCTGCCTGTTGTGCATCCGTTTGATCGTCCCAATGCCAAAAATCATTGTTGGCATACGACGCCATGACGATGTCCGGATCAAGCAGATCCAGTTTCTGCCGCATGTGCTGCAGCCCCTGATACGATGTGTAGCCGGGGACACCCGCGTTGATCACTTCCACTCGCCGCGCACCTGATACTTCGGGTGACGCGGGAGTTCCACGGTTCCCATCTTCTGCCAGCATATCCTGCAGCTGGGCTGGCCAGGTGTCCTGCATGCGAGCACCGATGCCAAACGTGCTGCTGTCTCCGAAGCACACGACACGAAGCGTGCCCGGTCGTTTTTTAAGGGTGAATTCCGGACAGCGAAAGCCCAGAGAATTCGAAACGGTTCCTTGCCAGAAGGTGTTGTCCGGATCATTGATCGTGATGTCCGGTTTCAATCTCCAGAAACGTTCTGAATCGAAATCCAGCATCAGGTCGGACGGCTGCGTTCCCAGGAACATCACGATTTGATTGATTTGTTGAAACCGCTGACTCTGCGCCCCGGGACTGACTACACGGGCACCGGTTTCAAGCAACAGCAGCACTGCCACCATCATGACTGCGCTGAACAACAACTTGCGAGCGCGGCGGGGCGGAGTTTGTGCGGAGGACACGCCGAGCCGGGGCCCAACGCCTTCGGAGGAAAAACGGTCCATGTTGATTGCCTTGAATTACACTGCCAGAAAGTAGACGGACCGAGCGAA
>JAPYTO010000505.1 GCA_029941865.1 Fuerstiella sp.
ACGATAGACAATTCGCCAATAACTCGCGACAGTAATTTCCTGGCCGATGCTTAGTCGCTTATAACGGGACGGTCTGTAAAGGAGCCTTTCTCATTCGAACGGGCTCTGCCGACGGTTCTGAATCGCCGTTCTTATGTCCCGTGCTTACGACAACCACTCTGCAACATGCTGCGCGACGAAATCCTCGTCCCTCAGAAACGGATAGGCGCCGCACACGCGGTCGAGTTCTTCGGCCTGTCCGGGCGAAAGTACCTCGGCCGGATCAAGACACCTCGTTGACGGCAACAGGCCCTGCCGACGGAGCAATTCATTAACGCCGGGAATACAGCCTGCGAAGTTGTTTTCGGCGTCAAAGATCACGGCGTTGGCGTCGGTCAGCGCCATGTTCTTTGAAAGCCAATCCGTCGGAATGGACGATTGCTCACGGATCGCTTTGATTTCGTCCATCATTTCCACAGCGGCCTTTGTCCAGACGGCCCACTGTCCCAGCAGACCGCCGACAAATCGGCGAGTGACTCCCTGATACTCGAACGGCGTCAGCAGGTCGGCAATAATGTTGTCATCGTTGCCGGTATACATGGCCACATCGTGTCGTCCCGATTCAATCACCGCGCGCATGACATCCCATGTCTGATAACGATTGAACGCTGCAACTTTGATGGCGATCAGCGTCGGCAGCTCGGATAAACGTCGCCAGAACTGGTAATTCAGCACACGCCCGCCAGCGCCCGGATGCAGATAAAAGCCGAAGATCGGAATCGCATCACCAACCGATTTGCAGTGCGCAATCAGCGCGTCGTCATCGTCATCCGGCAGCGCACTGAGGTTCAGCAGGCCGCAGTGATACCCCAGGTCGGCGGCCGTCTGAGCTTCAGCGACAGCCTGCGGTGTCCGGCCACAGATACCGGCGACGCGAGTGAACGGCCGATCGGGCGGTGCATCGTCCAGGACCTGGGCAGCAGATCGCAGAACCGGCTCATAAAGTCCGTGCTTTGGATCACGGATCCTGAACTGCGTCGTATGCACGCCGATCGCCAGTCCACCAGCGCCGGCGGCCACGTAGTAACGCAGCAATGCCCGCTGATATCGTTCGGACCAGGAACCGTCGTCATTCAGTGCCAGCGGGCAGGCGGGAATCACCACACCCGCATTCAGAGAATCTCTCCACGTTGTCATGTCTTAATAACTTCCGCTACGAACTTCAAAATGAGTCGGTTTTCCCAGAGTCTCGCCGCCCTGTTCCAGCCAATCAGCGATCCAGTGAACCATCTGCGTCAACGAAACACCAGGCTCACCAAACATCGCTTGCGCTTTCGCAGCGCTGCTAAGCCATGCTGTGGCCTGTTCGTCGCCTTCAATGATCGGCTGGCACCCGAAGCGGTCGGCAAACATATTCGCGATAACACGAATGCGTAGTACGTTCGGTCCTGTGATATTCACAACAAAGGGGGGCGCACTGGCGTGAGGCAGTGATTGTATCGTCTGAGCGATCGCGTCGCCCTGCCAGATGACGTTGGCGTAGCCCATTTCCACGTTCACCGGTTGGCAGGCACGAACCTTCTGAGCGATGTCAACCAGCACACCGTAGCGCAGATCGATGGAATAGTTCAGGCGGATCAGTGAGGAGCGTGTCCCGCACGTGTCCGCTGCAGCTTCAAACGCTGCTTCTCGCCCCCGGCATGATCTGGCATAATCACCGGGCGGATCCACTTCACTGTCTTCTGTCGCGCCGCCTGATTCCGGTGTGGTAAAGGAGTAGACGCAGCCTGTCGACAAGGCCACGATTCTTGCCGTTCGATAATGTTCTGCGACCAGTTTCGGCATATCCACGTTCATGCGCTGCAGCATGTCCGGCTGATTACTGGTGCCAAACTTAACGCCCGCCAGAAAAAGGATGTTTTCGGCCAACGGCAAATCCGCTACGGACTGCGGATCGCTGAGGTCCGCCGCAATAACGCGAAAACCGGCATCGTCAAACTGCTGTCGCGTGGCTGGCGAACTGAAGCGGGAAACCGTCATCACAGCATCATTGCGGCCCAGCTTGCGCAGTGCACGCTGCAGCATCAGACTCGCATGGAAGCCCATTTTCCCGCCAGCTCCGAGGACAGCAAAAGTGCCCGGACACTGTTCGACAGCCCGCATGACTTCCTGGCTGGGTTCGGAAATCAGGCGGTCAAGTTCAGCAGTGGATCGGGGTGTTGGCCGCATGGTGGTGGTGTGCTCGTTGCTCTGGACAGGCTTGATTGTTTTCCCGGACGGGCGTTCACGACAGCTCGGCTCACTGCAACACAAGAGCCTGGGGTTGACCATCGATCTTTCCCGCCTGCCTCTGTCCGGATCCTTGCTGTCCGGCGTCTCCCAGTTCAACGCGCGCCGCATTCGCGAGCTTCGTCAACCGCCGCACGACGTCAGGGTGTTGGGCGGCGACATTCGTTGTGCTGGCAATATCCGTCACGACGTTGAATAACAGCGTGCCAGCCTTTTCACCGGCCTTGAAATGAGGATGACGCGTAAACCGCTCCAGTGGCAGAAACAGCTTCCACGGGCCGCTGCGAACAGCCTGCAATTGATCACGGTAATAGTAGTAGAACGCATCGTAGGGTGACCGTGCGTCTGGTTGGCCAAAGATGAGCGGACGCACATCATGTCCATCGACTGGATGATCGACCTGGACTTCTGCCAACGCGGCCAGCGTCGGCAACAGGTCCATTGTGGTTGCGAGTTCCATGCACGTTGTTCCGGCCTGGACACGTCCCGGCCACCACATGATGGTCGGAGAACGAAACGCACCTTCAGACGTCGTGTAACCGCGACCATGCAGCGGTCGATTTGTGCCCCGCGCCGGACTGCTCATATCGGTCCGGGACATCGGTGCACCGTTGTCCGACAGCCAGATCACGAGCGTCCGTTTGTCGATGCCCAGTTCGACCAGCTTGTTCAGGATTTCTCCAGTGGACCAGTCAATTTCCTCGATGGAGTCGCCCCATGGACCGTTCCGACTTTTCCCTTTGAATGCCGGACTGGCAAACGGTGCCGCCGTGCTTCCCGGCATTGGTTGAGGAAAGTACACGAAGAACGGTTCGTCCTTTTTCCGTTCGATAAATGACAGGACCTCTTCCGTGCATTGTTTTGTGAGCATGTCTCGATCAACCGGAGCGTCCACAACCTTTTCGTTCTTCATCAGTGGCAGTTCCGGCCACGAATGGCCCTGCAGTCGATCGCCAATTCGCTGACCGACCTCCCGAGTCATGTCGTCGCTGTAGGGAATGCCGTAGAATTCGTCGAAGCCCTGTCGAGTCGGCAGAAATGCGGGCTGGTCGCCCAGATGCCACTTGCCGAAAATTCCTGTCGCATATCCTTTCCGGTGCAAGACCTCCGCAATCGTGATCTCATCCGGGTTCAGACCATAGGGCGACACCGGCCGCAGCACCTGACCGTCTCGCGGGTTGTTGTGCATTCCAAGTCGCTGCGAATAGCACCCGGTCATGATTGATGATCGGGAAGGCGTGCACACACCTGCGGTCACGCAGAAATGAGTGAACCGGCACCCCTCGCGTGCCATGCGATTCAGGTGCGGAGTGCGGTGTACCGTTGAGCCAAATGGTTCGATGTCACCGTAACCCAGGTTGT
>JAPYTO010000506.1 GCA_029941865.1 Fuerstiella sp.
GACCGCCGTATACATTGCTACTTATGCGACTGCTGCCATGTTCTGACTTTGCCGATGATGCTGGTCAGGGCGGCACGATTCATTGGAGTCGACGCCGAATATTCAGATAACGGATCGTTGAGGATCTGCTGCAGAAACGTCTTGGCGCATTGTCGGGTAAACAAAGGCGAAGTATCACGCAGTGCAATTACCAGTTCGGATAACTGGACTGTTGTTGGAGGCTGGCTGAGCATTGCCGAACGGAACCAGCTCAGCATCGCTGCCGTAGTGGTCTGGTTAGCCTTTTGAATACGGCAGATTAATCGCAGGTCTGATTCACCGACGACTGCGTTTTCACGGAAACGGCTGACCAGCCACTGAATCAGCGCATTCCGATGCGCCTCGTTTGCTGAACCAGCCAGCCGTCCGGCCAGGGCTGTGGGGATCGTCTGCGCTGCACCAACTGCACAGGTCAGAGCCGCCTGGGAAGCAATAGTGCCAGTAACAACATCGGCGGATGTTTCAAACTGAGCCGCCACCTGTGCAAAGTCAGCAGCCGTGTTGAACGCCACACAGATTGCCGCCGCTGGCACCACGGGGTCTCGAGCGGGTCGATACCAGTCGGTAGGACTTTCCGGGCGAAACACTGTGACCTCACCCGAGAAACTGAATCGGCCCCATGAACGGCGTGTGAATCTGCGACCGTCAGCCCGCACTGCGCCGCGGTAGGCAGCCAGCACGGTTTCGCCGGCATCACGCTCCAGAGCGATCGTGGTGTTGTTCTGAGTGGCTTCGACATCAAGTATCCGACCGACCACCTGAACGAGCAGCCGTTGTCCGGCTTTCAACCCTTCGATTGCCAGCCGGCCGCGATGAACCGTCAGTAGTGGAGTGAGTAATGAATCATCGGCGGATTCAACGTCCGAGCTGTCCGTAGTTTGAGCAGTGATTTCGATCAATGAATTCGCATCGGCGATCATTGTCGCGCCACCCGAAAGCTCTCCCGAAACACGGCTGTATGACAGGGTCAGTAACTGCGACCGATCATTCGACGTCCACAGCCCAGAGGCCGATCGGCTCTGGATACCGCTCCAGATATCTGTTGGTGCTGATCTTGCGGCGGCCACACCTTCAGTTTTCGACCAGTTGACGACGACCACTGCCTGTTCTTCCAACGGCATCGTGGCAGGGTCATCCGGGACAGGCGGCTTCGGGGGCGACGGTCCCGGATTCATGCCCGGACGGGTATCCTCAACGATCCTTGGTCCCGGCTGATCGAGCGGTGGAGAATCCTGCGGTGACTGTCGAACTGAGTCGTTCGGCGTTTGCGAACCACTCGAGTCATCCTGAGCGATGTTCTGATGCTGGTCGCGTGGTTTCTTCATCTGTGGAGACTCGATACGTGGAGTCTCCTCTTCAGACTGGACAAACTCCTGAGTAACTGGTCGCCAGTACCAAAACACAGCAATGAGCGCCGCAAGGACGGCCGTTGCAGCAACAACAACCAGACGGGAATCACGACGAGACCCCTGGAGGACCACGGGCGCGGGATCCACGAACAGGTGTGGAAGATCGCCGACTTCCGATTCCGTCAGGGGTACTTCGACTGGATTTGTTACCGGGTGTGAACTGCCTGACCCGGCAGACGAATTGTCGGCTGCCTCTTTCACCGTCGACCGCCCGGTTGACTCCGATATACCCGCTAACCCGGAAACGATCGAACGGGCTCGAGCCTCACTCCCGGCCACAGTCTCCAGCAGGCTTACGTCTCGGGCCGCTTTCCACGCCGAGACGACTTCCCTCAGCAGACTCTCCGACTTCCAGCATCGCTGCTCGAAATTCGACAGTTCTTTATCCGGCAGACTGCCCTCGACGAACCGGGCGACGTCAAAGGGATCCGTGTCGTCGACGTGTTCAAGCAGTTCTTCCGGCGTTGCAGCGGCCTGTACCACCCTCACCAGCTGGCGGTACTGGTCCGCAAACTGAGAATCGTTCTCCAGCCGCTGACGCAGCCTGATCGCCGTGTCTGCTGACAAATCATTGTCCAGCAGACGCAAGAGACTGATCAGGTTGGATGAAGCGACGGACATGGTTGCACGAAGGATAGAAGTGGTTGGAAAGAAATTAGTTGGGAAGAAACGTCACGAGCCACGACAACATCAGTCGTCGGGGGGGCGTTCCAGGACTGCTTTCAACCGACGCCTCGCACGGTCGAGCTTTGGGCCAACGGCGTTGACGCTGATCTTCAGCAGTCCGGCGATTTCTTCGTAAGATCGCGATTCGTCATAAAACAAACGCAGAACAAGTTGATCGTTCGGCGATAACCGTATCCGGGCCTGAGCGATGTGCTGCAGACGTTCCTGATGCGCCGACTCATTCCCATCGGTCACCTGCAACTGCTGAAACAGCTCCGGCTCGACATTGACGGGCAGACGATTCAGTCGGGAGATTTGCCGCAGAGCAAAGCGACGGACGATCACCGAGAGCCATGTCGACAGCCGACTCCCTCCAGCAAAACTTCGCAGTATCTTCATGTCGAGTTCGGCCAGTGCCGCGTAGACCTCAGCACTGATCTCATCGATCAGTTCGATCAATCCGTTTGTGCGACCCACTTCCCGACAGGCTGTCGCGATCCGTGACTGCACCAGCCGATCGTAGCGGGACAGAAAATCGATCCAGGCAGCTTCATCACGCGCGAGAAGCCGCTGCACCAGAGCCAGATCCTCACGGATTGGATCGCTCTGGTGCGGCGGCTCAGTCACGGCCGGACCATTGTCCGGCCGTGACGAATGTCGCTTAAGATGAAGGTTCCTGGGCAGAGCGATTACCCCCTCAAGGCGTCGGCGAGAATCTCCCGCTGGCGAGCAAGCAGTTCGTCAAAACTCGCAACAGTATCTTTACAGTAGTTAATAACGCGCCGAGCCAGCTCAAAGGCACCGACACTGTCCAGATAGCGAACACACTCATCGCAGGTTGTCGTGATCTCGACGGTCGCCAGTCTGACGACATCCCGTGCGTCCTTAACACACTTGCGAGCGACCGCGTGCGCCGCCTCAACCCGCCCCGCACGGATCAAACGACGAATTCTGTCGGCACACGCTCGCGTATCATCGGCAATGACAGTCTGGGCACGCTCCGCCACGCTGTCTACATGCTTCACACACCTTTCCGCCGCATCCTGCGGATTGACGTGGGCCTGAGCGTTCAACGCGGTTCCAAGGACAACAGCACACACACTAGTAATCGTTTTCAGTCGGCTCATGACTAACCTCATTCTTGAAATTAAATTGGTGAAATGTCAACTGCCGCAGCGAATAGAGTTTTAAACCGGTTTCATCAGATGAGTGCAGGGTGGGGAAACTTTCGTGCAGGGGATTTCTGTTTTTCTCTTATTGAGCCGGGATTTCGCTCGAACTGCGATCAGAGACGACCACGACAGGCCGTTGACGGCTTTGTCCAGACTTCGAAGAGAGTCCCTGCCGATCGATGCCCGTGGGGTCAAAATATTGAAACGAACATTTCGGCCGGCGAAATCCAAAGTTGCGCGGGTTGATTTACCCCGTAGGGTCAAAAAACTCCGACGCCAGAAAAACTGTTTGGCAATCAGGTGTTAGCAAGCGAAT
>JAPYTO010000507.1 GCA_029941865.1 Fuerstiella sp.
CTCCTGAACGATCTCTCCTGAACGATCTCTCCTGAACAATGTCCGGTGGTAACCTCCAGGCTTTGCTGTTTCTTCTGAACCGACCGGAACCCATTCGGCAGTCATCGCTGCTGATGGTTCTGGCGACCGGTCTGGGCGATTCCAACTCATTGCTGAGTGGCCTGAAGTCGCTCGCGATGGAATCCGCTTCGCCATGGAGCGACAAAATTACTCAACTGCGATTGCTGATCGAACAGGGACAGACGTTGTCCGAAGCCCTGTCCACCGCGACCGGACTGGTTCCGGACGCGACACTGCTGGCAATTCGTGTTGGCGAACAGACCGGAACGCTCAGGCAGGTGCTGGCCAACGAAGCTCGCCAGTTGATGAATCAATCGGCAGCTGCCAGTCCGGCTCAACCGATGTTTTCCACGACAATGGCGTGGATGCTCGTCGTCGGCATGATCGCGCTGTCGCTCGTTTCCTTCATCATGATTTTTATTGTGCCGAAGTACAAGAAGATCTTTTCCGACTTTGGTACCGACTTGCCCGCGTTGACAGAAATGCTCATCGGTGTGTCCGATTGGGGCGCCGGATACTGGCCCGTGACCGTTCTTCCGATGATGAGTTGTCTGCTGGCTGCGAGTGCGTACCTGGTCTGGGCGCAGCTGCAGCGGCTGACGTCCGGACGAATCGTGTTCTCGGAACATGTCCCACGGTTCTGGACACCCATCATTTTGCGATTGCTGAGCATTACCGTGGCTGCCGGCGAATCGCTGACGGACGCCGTGCATGCTATTCATACGCAGCTGCGTCCGGGACAGGCGAGTGGCCGCCTGAGCGCTGTACGACAGGAGCTCAATGCTGGTAACGACTGCTGGAAATCATTGTACAACAGTGGTTTTCTAAGATGGCGGGAAGTGGCCTTTCTGGAATCCGCCGCCAAAACACATCATCTTGACTGGGGGCTGATTCATCTGGCTCGCACGATTGACCGTCGTCGTGACCGATGGATCCAGAGGCTGGCCACGTTTGTTCAACCACTGGTTGTTCTTGTCGTGGGCCTGGTTGTAGCGTTTGTCTGCGTGGCCCTGTTTATCCCCCTGATCAAATTGCTGAACGACCTTTCGTAGCGAAGTAAATGAAGTGGTAGCAATGAATTCACATTTTACTGAAAACCTGCCGGAAGAATGGCGCCCAGCGATGGGCGGAATTCGGTCGTCTATACAGCAGCCTCCGTCAGGCGGCGGGCCCGCAACAGCACTTCGCCACCGCCGCGGTTCGTTGATGGTGGAGATGGTTGTGGCCTCAATCATGTTGTCCACAGTTGCGGCGATTCTTGTTCCCGGAATTTATGCCATTCACCAACAACGTCAGGCAACCCGCTTCGATACCCTGTCGCTGATTGAATTGAATAATCTGAGTGCTGTGACCCGCAGCGATGCCGCAGCGGATGGCGACTCACTGAAACTGTCGGAATGGTTCGCCAAACGCTATGTCGATGCAACTCTGGAAGTTGAGGAAGTGGCCGCTGCCGCGATCGACGTGCCACTGCGAGCGGTGCGGTTTACGATCATACGTTCCGCTGGCGATGGCAGCCCGGACGTGCGGCATAGCATGGTTGCGTGGGTCGACGCCCGGGAGGTGCAGGAATGAGACGAATCATGCGAACCCCACCGCGGTGGCAACGCCGCGCCGGCACGTTGTTTCACTACTATTTATCGTATCTGTTTATGACCAGTGTGCTGTTGACGATGACAGGATTGTGTCTGCATACCGTGCTCAAAGCTGACCGGCTGGACAATCAGGCATCCCGATATTTGAAGACGCTGCTGCGGATGGAAGGTGATCTGCGTGCTGACGAGCGGGACGCGGTGGACGTTGTCTCCACGGCGACCGAATTGACGTTTCATCTGCCGCAGGCGGGCAACAACGTCCGTTGGGTTGCCCGCGACAATGTGCTGACTCGCGAGAAACACAACGAAAACGGGTTGATGACGTCCGATCGTTTTGTGTTTCGCAAAGGAACATCGCTTGGTTTTACAGCAGAAAGCGAAACGGAAGTCCGCTTAAGAGTCACCGATCCGCCCCGACCGGGACACTCCGGCACAGATGAGACGGCGATCGCGGAGAACTCGTTTTATGTCGAAATCCTGCTGATTGTCCGTCCGGTGGGTTCCCTTGTGGTGTCGCCGCAGCCGGGGCCTGCAAATGATTCGGGGGACGAAGCGGCCGCCAAATCAGAAGGAGCGAACTGATGCATTGTCATCGTCGTTGGAAAACAGAGGCACGTACCAGGAATCGGAACGGCCCGAAGGGTGCTTCGCATTTTTGGTACCTGACCCCGTGTTCCAGACCCAAATCCCGCAACCGTCGCCACGCCGCCGTGATCGTCATGGTTCTGCTGATCCTGATGTTGATGTCCGGATTAGTCGCTCAGTTTTTTCGCCGAGCGATGGCCGACCGACGTCAGACTCGCAACGAAATTCAGCATCAGCAGGCAATTCAGCTGACCCTGGCTGCAGAACAGCTGCTTGCCAAAAGACTGGCTGCCGACACCAATTACAAAGGCGAGACATGGGATCATCCGGCTGGGATTCTTCATCAGACAAATACAGGGTCAGTAGTGATCTCTGTAACAGACCCTTCGACGGACGACCGCAGCGCCACCCTGACCGCCCGATATCCGGCCAATGCCGACCTCCCTTTCAAGGTCACACGAATAGTAAGGCTTTCTCCATGAATTCAACCGTGAAACACAGCGGTGAAACCGCGCCAGCAAATAATCGTGGGCGTCAGTCCCCGGACTCCTTCCTGAGGCGCATGCACCGTCGTATGTCCAGTGGCTTCACCCTGATCGAACTGCTGGTCGTTATTGCCATTATCGCAATTCTGATCGCGCTGCTGCTGCCTGCCGTTCAGCAGGCACGCGAGGCGGCCCGACGAACACAATGCAAAAACAACATGATGCAGATCAGTCTGGCACTGCACAACTACGACATGTCGTTCGAAATGCTGCCGCCCGGGACTGTGAATCCGGTGGGTCCGATCCGTAACCTGGCTGAGGGCTATCACATGAGCTGGATTGTGCAGCAGTTGCCCATGCTCGAACAACGTTCTGTATTCAAGAGCATCAGCATGGACGAAGGCGCCTATGGCGGCAGTAATGCCCCGGCCAGACAGGTTCAGATTGCGACGTTCTCATGTGCTTCGGACTACAATTTTCGATATCAGGTCGATTTGCTGGGCGGAGTGATCGCCAGCAGTTACGCGGCCTGTTTTGGTGGCGACGACGTGCCTATTGATTTGGACAACAATGGTGTGATGTTTCTCAACAGCAGCATGCGGTTTCGCGAGATTCGCGACGGAGCGTCCAATACCATCATGATCGGTGAAAAACTGAATCCTCGGGAAACGGTGGATCTCGGCTGGATGTCAGGAACCTCAGCCACGCTGCGTCACACCGGTGTGACGATCAACGCCGGCTGGGATGTGGTGAACTATTTCTCACGAACAGATGGAGCACCGAAAACGCCGGCCACAGCTCCCAATGACACGTCTACCGGAGGATTCAGCAGTCAACATACGGGCGGAGCAAACTTTGCACTGGGCGACGGCTC
>JAPYTO010000508.1 GCA_029941865.1 Fuerstiella sp.
GCTTCGCTGACCAACTCAGTGTGATCGACACCCCGCAACAGGAACAGCAATTCCGGGTGTTTGTCCAGATGAGCACCGACACCATACAGCACCGCTGCCAGATGTTTGCACAGCCCGGCCCAGTCCGGACAGTCACATTGCATGTTGATTTCTTCAGGAGCCGGAAACAGACCGTCTGGCCGACTGGTCAGCCGCTGCATCACGCCATCCGATAAACGTCCGCCCAGCAGATCCAGCAGCGAGTCAATTGATGCAGCGCAGTCGTTACGGATCCTTTTCCATTTCGCCGGTTTCAGCTGGTCTATGTTCACCTTGATTTCATAGACATCGGAACCACCAACGATTGCTTCCAGACGACCAGAGGATATCTGCAGATCAACCACCGAACCGTTGCGGGCATACGTTCGGCCGCGTGGAAGACGGTTTGCATAGTCGCTGTAACTTTCCAGGTGATCGCACCACGCCTGCCCCCAGAAAGTCTTCGCGATCTTCTGGCCTTCGATCATCACCGGTTGAGTTTTGCGTTTCTGTTTCTTGGCCCGTGCAGCGGCGAACTTACGGGCCTGCGCTATTCTTTGAGCGACGGGCACATACTCGCGATATTCGTGGTCATAACCCCATGGCATGGTGAACCTCCCTGATGCAGCATGGCCGCAACCGTCTTCGACGGTCTGATCAAACGACGGCTCGGAACGCGCTGGTCGATTCCCGTTCGGCGCTATAAAGTCGCGGAAGACCGTTAGTTGCCTGCTGCTGTCCGCAACGAAGAATAGTCTTTCGAACTCTAATTGTCATCGTTCGCAGCACGTGAAAGATCGATCGCGACAAAGTCAAGCAGTTCTGCGTCACTCATTTCCGTCAGTTGTGCTTCGGCCCCGCCGCTGAGAATCTCGTCAGCCAGATCCTGTTTACTGCGAATCATCTGATCGATTCGTTCTTCAACCGTACCGCGACAAACGAACTTGTGGACCAGAACATTACGTTTCTGGCCAATGCGAAACGCCCGGTCGGTCGCCTGATTCTCCACCGCCGGGTTCCACCAGCGATCGAAGTGAACGACATGCGACGCAGCCGTCAGATTTAACCCTGTGCCTCCGGCTTTCACCGAGATCACAAAAAAAGGCGGCCCGTCGTCGGCCTGGAACTCGGCCACCAGGTGCTTGCGTTTCTTCACCGGTACACCGCCATGCAGAACGACTCCGCTGCGACCGAAGATACCTGTCAGGAATTCGGCCAGCGGACCGGTCATCGCCTGAAACTGCGTGAACACCAGCATGCGTTCCTGACGCTCCATGATTGGCTGACAAATCTGCTTCAGACGCTGAAACTTGCCGCTGTCTCGTTCTACGTAGTCGTCCTGCTTCAGAAATTGCGAGGCGTGGTTACAGATCTGTTTGAGCTGCATCAGCGTTGTCAGCACCAGACCTCGCCGCTCAATTCCGTCCAGTGTTTGCAGTCGTTTTTCCAGATCCTTCAACGTGTTCTGGTACAGAGTGGCCTGTTTCTTCGACAGTCCACACTCGGCCCGCATTTCGGTTTTATCCGGCAAATCGGGGACAATCCCGGGATCGGTTTTCAGTCGCCGCAGGATGTACGGCCGAACCAGCTTGCGTAATGCTCCATAAGCCGCCGCGTCCTGCTGTTTACTGAGTTCCTTGACGAATTTCCTGAACTGGGATGAGTTCCCCAGCAGGCCTGGGCAACAGAAGTCGAACAACGACCACAATTCCCCAAGGTGGTTTTCAATCGGTGTCCCTGACAGCGCGATCCGACCGGACGACCGGAGCTTTCGAACGGCTTTGGCCTGAGCCGATGATGCATTCTTAATCGCCTGAGCTTCGTCCAAAACGATCAGTCGCCAATCGAGCGTTGACAGCCAATCGAACCGTCGAGCCAGGCCATACGTCGTCACGACTGCATCAAATTCGTCGACTATTTTCCCGGGAGACTTCGCCACGGCCTGCAAAGTCTGCGCGTCGCATTCCGACCGATGGGCGTAGAGAATTCGCAGCGAAGGAGCGAATCGCTCAAATTCGCTCTTCCAGTTTCCAACCAGCGATGCCGGGACGACCAGCAGGCTGGTCGTCTTTTTCTGTTTGGCCCTTTGTTTACGCTGGCTGTCTTCACGCTTCAGCAGCAGCAGCAGGTCGATCACCTGAATTGTTTTTCCGAGTCCCATGTCATCGGCCAGGCAGGCTCCCAGCCCCAGCCGCGTCATGAACCACAGCCAGCGAACGCCGTCGATCTGATAAGGCCGCAATGTGGCATCGAGATCCTGTCCCGGTTCGCAGTCCACGATGCCGGACGGATCTCGCAGGTGCTGCAGTGTTTCGCTCAGCCAATCGCCGGTCGTAACTCGAGTCCAGCCCGCTGTTTCTGCATCGACTTCGTCTTTGCCAAACTGCGTGCCCGCCAGCATCCGCATGCCCTGAATGAAGTCGACTCCGTCTGCGTACTGCTGCTCGACCTGATGCCAGTGATCGAGGGCCTGCTGCAGTTTGTCCTGATCAACCTCAACCCACTGACCTCGCAGCAATGCCAGCCCGTCCGTCGCCTGCAGGATCTGATCACGTTCTTCCGGTGTGAGGGATGTTCCGTCCAGCGCGAGGTCGATCGAAAAGTCCATCAGACTGTCCATGCCGACGTGGCTCGATTTTTCCTGCCCGATCGTCACCCGCACTTCCGGTCGCGACGACTGCCTTGATTTCCACCAGTCGGGCACACGGACGACTAATCCGGCGTCCTCCATCTGCGGAACGCTGGTCAGGAAACGATGAGCCTGGTCGATCGTCAGCGCCTGCGGCTGGAACAGTTGGCGCGAATCCAGCATCTGCCGCACCAACGAGCCTTCCTGAGCGGCCCTCTGTACCGGCTCCAGCAGCGCGACCAGCTTGGCCTGATTCTTTGCGCCAGCGTACTGTTTCAATGCTTCGCCCAGCGGCAGGTGCTGAAGCTTTGCCTGTGCCGACACGCGATGCGCATACGTCGCCATAAACGCGAACGGGCGATTGGGATCCCGCTTATTCTCTGCCAGATGAAACGTCACTCGACCCAGCAGATTCCACACCGGGTTGACACTGTGCAGCCAGGCGGCTGGCCCGTCCGAGTGACCGGCACACTGCTGCAACGCAACAGTCCGCATTTCGCTCCAGAAAGTGCGCAGAACTTCCGGCGTGAGATATTCCAATCCCCGCATCGGCGGAGCGTTTTCAATCAGCTCGATCAGAGCCATTTCCTGCGGCGGATCGATACTGGTCGATGCTTTGCCTTTTCCGGACACGGCCCGATTTAATGCTTCCTCACCCAACGCGCACAGTTCATGGAAAAAAAGCTGAGCAAATTCACGCCAGAACACGAATTCCACAGGCAGTTCGCTTGGCAGGTTTCCTGACGCCAATCGAACGAGTCCTGCGGCCGCGGATTCGGAAAACGTGTCGCGAAGTTTTTCCGCCACCACAGGATCGAAATTCAGGTGTGAGTCGTCGTCTGACACGGACTCAATAATCAGATGCCCCGCAGGCGTGATCACCGGTTGAATGCTCATGCGCGTAGACTACCGACTGCGCGACAATCA
>JAPYTO010000509.1 GCA_029941865.1 Fuerstiella sp.
TTGGCCGCACAGCTCAGGAACGTGCGGTAAGTAGATGCTGCCATCGGGGGATCCGCACTCTGGCTGATCAGGCGGATTCGTGGACGGAATCCGCAGAACACATCAGTCATCAGCGGTACCACGGACTTGCCGAATCCGATCAGCAGCGAGTGGCGATCGCCACCGAACTTCTGAGTGTTGACATGCTGGACATGAAAGACACGCTGCAGGCATCGTTTCAGCAACAGGGTGGCGAAGACCGCTTGCCGGCGGAGCGGCTGAATCTGATTCGTGAGTGTCACGAAACAATGGAAGCCATCACGTTCAATCAGGCAGCAGCGACGTATGCCCTGTCAGAGGATCGTATCGGTGATGCGGCGCTGCAGCAGGCTCGCAGTCTTGCTGGTTTTGAACACGCAGAAGAGCTGTTCGACAGAATCCGCAGAATGACAATTGAGGTGCTCGATGAGCTGGAGGTTCGTAACCCAACCGTGGCAGACCTGAGAGATCCGACGCTGGATGAGTTTCTCCGTCGTCTGGAACAGGAACCTAATATCGAAGCCCGTCTTGGTATTCCCGCTCGCCCGAGGAATATTCGCAGGATCACGGAAATGATGATGAATCAGCAGAGTCAGGTCGGAGATCTGGGAGATTCAGGAGAACGGGCAAGGCAGCGAGCAAATCGGAGAATGCGACAGAAACTGCAGGCCGAAGGCAAGGGACGCGAAAAGCCGGAAAATCGTGAGATGACCGATGAGGAGCAGCGGCAGCAGGCCGCCATGGCCAGGGACATGCAGGAGATGCTCGAGGAAGCACTCAAGTCGGTGCAGGAGCAGATGAAGGATCCCAAAATGTCAGCTGAAGAAAAGAGCAAGCTGGAACGCATGGCGCAAAACATGCAACGGATGCTTGAAGAATCCGGCAACAGTGGAAATCCGTCCGAAGCATGGGAGAAAATGGTTCAGTCAGAACAGACACGAGCTGCGATGAAGGCGCTGGCCGCCGGGCAACTGATTCCCGATGAACAATGGAACAAGTTGCAGTCGTCGCTCGATAACGGTCTGTGGCAGGTTGGCGGTCGCACACCGCCCGAAGATCATCGGAAAGCCATCGAACAATATCAGGACACGATTCGTCGTGTCCTGAACCTGGCTGACAGCGAGTTGGAGTAGCTACCATAGTGGCAGCAACTAGTGCGTCGTCAAACCTTTATTTTGGGGTAGCCGAAGTCGCCAGACTTTGGACGACATATAGAAAAACTTCCAAACTCTGGCGAGTTCGGCTACGGAACAACCTTCAATTCCGGCGGTGTCCAGCTGAGGTACAGAAACGTGAATCAAAATGAACGACAAACGGCGTCGCGCCGAGCCGGCGGCTTGCGGTCGGCGCGATACCGCATGACCCTGCTGTTCAGTGTCGTGTGCATTTGTTCCGGTTTCATCAGTGCTCAGCCTGCACCTCAGAAAACAGAGCTGCTGACGTTGACGGCATCGCAGCAGGCCCTGGTGGCAGCAAACGCGATCCTACAGGACGATGGACCCCTGATTGCCCCGTCGTCGAATCTCAGTTCTGCCATGGCGGCCGGGGAATGGTCGCGCGTCGAGGGCGCGGTTGACCGCGGACTTGCATGGCTCTCCAGCCAGCAGGAGAAAGACGGCCGATTCCCGTCTGACGCTGACGCAGCTCAGCCCGCTGTCACGTCGCTGGCGATCATGGCCTTTCTGTCGCGCGGTCACATCCCGGATCAGGGTCGATATGGCAGACAGCTGACAAAGGCCATCGAATTCGTGCTGACGACGCGGCTACTTTTCGCTGCTGCCGGTCACTCCACCGGCTCAACATCTGTCGCCATCGCAGACTGTCACGTACAACCATGCCATCGCCGGTCTGATGCTGGGTGAAGTTTACGGCATGACATCCGGTGAGTTGTCGGCAAGAATTGAAACGTCGCTGAAGAGTGCCCTGTTTTTTCATCGCCAGGTCCAGTCACGGCAAAAAGTGATGCCCAGTGACTTCGGCGGCTGGCGCTATGGCTATCCCGAAAGCCCGAAGGCCTCGTCCGACATGTCCGTGACCGGCTGGGCGCTGATGTTCTTACGATCAGCACGGAACGCGGAATTCAACGTGCAAAAAAACTACTTCGACGAAGGACTGGACTTTGTCGAGCGTTGTTATGTGGATGACCCCGCCGCACAGGAAAAGGGCGTTTTTCGTTATCGTCCGCTGGCGTCCGATCCCAAAGGAAATCCACAGATCTCACTCGCCAATACTGCGTCCGCCATGTTGACGCTGATCCTGGGTGGACGTCACGAACTGACCTCTGTCAAAGACGGAGTACGATGGTTTCGAGCTCGCAACTATCCGCGTCCGTGGCAAAACAGCTACTTCTATCTGGCCTCCTACTATAGCAGCCAGGCGATGGCCCAGGTGGGCGGCGATGCATGGAACGAAATCTATCCGCAGATCGCCGGCAACCTGCTTGAGGAACAAACCGACGAAGGTGCCTGGCCACTCGGATCGGGCACTGAAAAGAAGTTCGGCAAGGGGTATACCACTTCGCTGGCCGTGCTGGCGCTCACTCCCGCCTACCAGCTGTTGCCGATCTATCAACGGTAGTGGATCGACGTAAACCAGCTGAATAGCGCCGCAACACGTGTGGTTCAGGACGAAGTGTCAACACCATGACATCACACTTTGCGCTGAATACGCGACTGGCATGTCCGTTGAACATAAAAGCAGAGACGTCGTATTCTGAAATGAGCGACGTTGTCGCTGAGGCGGCTCGCAATGTGCGGTAGTGGTTTTCCGGCATGCCTGCCAAATTGGAGAATCGGCAACGACAGGAGTTCTCATCTTGCAAACACGACGAACGCACTCCTGGCGACTGCCTCTAACCATCAGGTGAGTTGTCGTGGCACGATCGCCACTGGCTTCCGCCGAAAACAACGGGGATTCTGCCAGCATTTGCCTCAGTGGCCGGGAATTGTCGTTACCAAGTAGCACTTTCGGCTATTTAGATGGTGACAGTACTTTTTCCACAACCTGAAACGGACACCATCGTATGAGACGTCGTGACTTCCTGTATCGCACTTCTGCCCTTGTTGCAGCAGCTGCCGCGCCTAACCGTTTGCTGGCCGCCAACTCCGGCGACTCTACTCGCATACCGTTAGGACTTGACGCTCATTCCATGCGAGGCATGAAGTGGAAGGCGACGCAGCTGATCGAATTTGCCGCGGAACAGCGCCTCGACGCAGTGCTGTTGAACAGCCTGAACTACTTCGAGAGTCTGGAAGAATCGCACTTGCTTAAGCTGAAGCAATTGGCGGACGGGCACAACCTGCGAATCTACATGGGTGCCGGCGGCATTTGTGAAAACGGTGCAAAGTTCTCTGACAAGTGGGGCAATGCCGAGTCAATGCTGGCAACCGGAATTCGCGTTGCCACAACCATTGGTTCGCCCGTGGTCAATGTGCGAATCGGCAGCATCGATGACCGCTTCCTTAAGGGTGGCATACAGCCGCGAATCGATGAGGCGGTACGAGTCCTGAAAGCTGCCGGAAAACGCGCAGAAGACGCGCAGAAGACGCG
>JAPYTO010000510.1 GCA_029941865.1 Fuerstiella sp.
CATCAACGTACTCTCCATGGGAAAGTGAACATCCTGAGGCACGGCTCCGTCCGCATATCGTCGGTATGACAGGTAACAGTGGCCGAAGAATTTCGGCTTGAGACTGGTTCTCGCTCCATTCGAGAACACAGGGCGGCTATTGGTTGCCGGCAGGAAATGCCGATTAGCCCTTCAGCTTCTATCGAACGACAGGAGTCAGGCAGGCAAGCTCTTTCCAGCAGAATGTGCCGACCGGCCGCCGCCGAGTGTGCTTCAACCGTCACACCTGTTCCAGCCGTTATGCGTGCCCGTCGCGTCACCGGGATTTCCCCGACGACCGTGCTGTCCGTGCTGCGTATCAGATCCGCAGCCACGTTCAAACGGAAATGGGAGACTTCCGCGAGAGACCCGGGAGATCCGCAGGAAGGGAGCCCGATCTTTCCGGAGCCGGTTTCGTGTTCTGCGGGATCGGGGGAACAGCGGGTCGATCGAGGTCGATTGCCTCTAATGCTTCCGCTCCACCAGCGTCAGGCAAACTCAGAGCGTCAGGATTCACGGGAGCGATGTGGCGTTGCTGGAACGGAATGCTGTCTTCACCAGAATCGAGGCGGGGGACGTACGTGTTGGGCGTGCTGTCGATTGTGGTCGGTGGCGTGGCAAAAGGTGGCTGGTGATCACGTTCCGCATTATGGTGAATGTTATTTACGATCTCCTGCATTGCACGGTGGAGCGTATCCGGCAGGCCATTCTGCGAAGCAACCGCCAGCAACTCCCGGGCGATGCCGCTATCTCCGCGCAGGTGTTGGAATGCAGCTGTCAGCAACAGCCGATCCGTGGATCCGGGACGTTCCTGGAGCCAGTTCCAGAGCTGCTCGTTTTCAAGATTCGCACTCGTATGAAGACTGTCTCCAAACAGCAGACCTCCGGAAACCCAGGAAGTCGTTGGTTCGTCATTCAGCTGCAGAGCCGTTTTCAGATTGGCAGCTGCGTCTGAAAATCGCTGCCGGGCAAGCTGTGTCCAGGCTAACCGAAGCCACGGCGCGCGTCGGGAAGGTGCAGTCTCTGTCGCCGTTTCAAAGAAGACCTCAGCTGAAGCGTAGTCCTGGCGACGGAAAGCGATGTCACCCGAGGTTTGGTGTCTCAGGCTGCGGATCAGATCGATGGCGCGGGTGGGTGGCTGCTCGCCTGCAGGAGTATTGATGGGGAATTCGCCAACAATCGGCCTTTCATCCAATGACCTGACAGGCGACCGAGCCGCTCCGTTTTCGGGCATCAGCGGAACAGCTGGATACGATGGAAGTGCCGGAACGGCGGCGGTTACTCCGCCTGGGCTTCCGTATGGCAGCCCAGGCCGTGGAGCAATGCTCCCGCTATATCCATGCCCAAAGCCAGGGGATATTGGAATGGGCGGACGACCATAAATGTGAATCAGAGTGGGGGGACGGACATGGCCGGGATATTGCGTTCCCGGCGGATTGTATTGGTGCGTCCCCAAGTGACTGTTGCCGTAATGATGACTGCCATAGTTGTCAACGGGCTGCATGGAATACTGTGCTCCTTGCGGCCGGGACGAGTATGTACGCACCATTGCATGCCCCGACGCATCAATTTGCGAAACGCTGTATTGGCTGTTCGAATAGACTGGAACACCGATCCGTTGCGAGGATGTCATGGGGCCGGGAATGACAACGTTCACGCGGGACCGACGACCGAAACCTGGTTCGCGAAAGTCCTGACAGCAGGCTTTGCTGCAGAAGTCCGACGTTGCGAGCACACAGCACACGAGGACAATGCGAATCAGCAACTTAGACATCAGGCAATACCTTCTTCCACGAGCAACAGACGGGACGCTGATAGTATTATTGCCGAGCCATTTCGGGCGGCCATGAGAAACATGCACGTCAGCTCGGGAAGTCCGATTGCGTGGCAGTTTTAACGATCGGCTGTAACCGACTGGACCGTTCACGCGATCTGGCGCTGTCGATCCGATGATGCGTGCGGAGAATGGACGCTCTTCTGCTATATGGCCGCGAGTTTCAATCAGCTGCTGACAATTCCCGTGCCATGCCCGAAGTCTCCGTCATGATGCCTGTTCTTAGCGCGGAGACGACGATCGCTTGCGCGGTCGACTTGATGCTGCAGCAGACTTCCGTGGACCTGGAACTTATCGTTGTTGATGACGGATCAAACGACAAAACTGTTCCTGCGCTGGAGAGTGTGCACGATGGTCGTCTGATGTTCCGCCCGATTCACCTTCGCCCATGAATGTATTCGAAAAACGATCGCGATCCGTGTAAGGTGCTGCATCCATATTTAGTTTACTAATGCTGACGGTAGCGGAAGTCGCCAGGCCTTTTTGCATTTCCCCTCGTTTGCCGAAACTCCTGGCGAGTTCCGCTACCAGTAAACTCAGCATGGACAGACCACCAGGCTGATGCGGCGTAAATGGCTGTTGGTGGCGCTGATCATCTGAAGTTGAAGACAGTGACATGCAGCGGTTCAGTCATGACGGACACTTGAATTGGCGGAAGAAATGCCGTGGCTTTACCATTCTCGAACTCCTGGTCGTGATGGCTGTGATTTCCATATTGGTGGCGCTCACGGTTCCGGCGGTCCAGCAGTCACGGGAAGCCGCTCGTCGAACTCAGTGTAAGAACAACCTGAAGCAGATCGGGATTGCCATTCACGGTTTCCATGAGACGTTCAAATTTCTGCCGCCGTCCAGAAACTACGACCATTACACCAGTTGGGCATTTCTCATTCTGCCGCACGTGGAACAGGTCAACCTTTTCGACACATGGGACCCGGAGCTCAAATATTATTACCAGTCGGATGAAGCACGACTGACGCACATACCACTCTACATGTGCCCGTCCCGCCGCAGCGGTCCGATGGCGAGTACGCAAAACGACGACATCTACTCACCACACGAATCCGGTGCCCACGTTCCCGGTACACTCAGTGACTACGCCTGTTCGGCTGGCTACGGACCTCCGGGCGTCTGGAACTGGATTAAGTCGAACGGCGCGATGATTATCGGAAAAGGCAAGACCGAACCACCGACCATTCCGGAAGGAAGTTATGCCCCTCCCGATGCCAGGCTTGTCAGCTATCGAGGTCGAACGGCAATTCGCAATCTGAAGGATGGGGCGTCGAACACGATTCTGGTCGGTGAAAAACACGTACGCCCGTCCCGCTTCGGAATTGCTCAGGAGGACGGGGCGATCTACAACGGAGACCATCCTGGCAGCTTCTCTCGCTGTGGTGGGCCGGGTTATCCAATGGCCAAATCCCCGACGGATGCCTTCAACAATAATTTCGGCAGCTACCATCAGGGCTACTGCAATTTCCTGTTTGGTGACGGAGCTGTGCGGTCCGTCAATGTGGAAATCTCGATTGACATTTTCGGGCGGCTGACCGCGCGAGATGACGGTCAACCTGTCTCCGGAATCTAAGTCCTGCAGGAAGCATTAAGATCAGGTTGTGGTAGATCGCATCAGGTGGCTGTCCCGATACCTGAAACAGTGAGCGGCAAGGCGCTAGCCGCGGGTGAAAATACTGCCAGTGAAAA
>JAPYTO010000511.1 GCA_029941865.1 Fuerstiella sp.
ATGCAACTTGGATTCGTCACCGCCATTCTCCCGGAACTCAGTTTCGAAGAAGTCCTTTCCACCGCCGCGGACATCGGCTACGACTGCGTTGAAGTCATGTGCTGGCCGGTTGGCAAAGCCAGTCGACGTTACGCAGGCGTCACTCATATTGACGTCGCCGACTTCGATGACGCAGCCGCCGCACAGGCTCATGATCTTACGACGAAGTACGGCGTGTCTGTCAGCGGACTCGGCTACTACCCGAATGCCCTGTCGCCGAATGCTGACGAAGCCGACACCGCGATCGAACAGATTCGTCGAGTGATCGCGGCCGCGGCAAAATTGGGTACCAACACGATGAACACATTCATCGGTCGCGACTGGACGAAGTCGGTGGACGACAACTTTCCGCTGTTTGAACAGGTCTGGAAGCCCATCATCGCATTTGCGGAAGAGCAGGGCGTTCGAGTCGGCATAGAAAACTGCCCGATGTTATTCTCCGACGATGAATGGCCAGGTGGCAAGAACCTGGCACACAGCCCCGCCATCTGGAGACGCATGTTTGAGGCCATTCCGAGTGATCACTTCGGTTTGAACTACGATCCGTCGCATCCGGTTTGGCTGCAAATGGACTATCTGAAGCCAATGCGGAATTTTTCAGAAAAACTGTTCCACGTTCACGCCAAAGATGTACGAGTCGACCAGCACCTGCTGGACGAACAGGGAATTCTTGCTCACCCGTCGCTGTATCACACTCCCAAACTGCCAGGCATGGGGGACGTTGACTGGGGGAAATTCTTCTCAGTCCTGACAGACACGGGCTACAACGGGCCCGTCTGCGTTGAAGTTGAGGACCGCGCTTACGAAGATTCGCTGGAATCACGAAAACTGGCCCTCGTGCAAAGCCATACATACCTGCGGAACTTCATTCCCGGTTAATAAAGTTAGAAAAGGGGTCAGGCACCAATAGCCGGAACGGCCCTTCGGGTGCTTCGCACTATTGGTGCCTGACCCTTTTTTTAACTCCACACATCACCCAGGAAACTCCATGGACTACACGTACACCGACATCTCCAGGATGATCGACCACTCGCTTCTGCAACCCATGCTGACACAGGACGATCTGGAGTCCGGCATTCGACTGGCACGTGCCTACGACGCCGGGAGCGTCTGCATACTGCCCTATTATGTCAAACGGTGTGCCGAGATGCTGGCGGGCAGCGCGGTTAAGACATCAACAACAATTGGTTTTCCTCACGGCGGCCACACAACGGCCATTAAGCAGGCGGAAGCAAAACAGGCAGTCGCCGATGGCTGCGAAGAACTGGACATGGTCGTCAACATTTCCAAAGTGCTCAGCGGCGACTGGGATTACGTCACTGCGGACATCAAAGCGGTAATCGACGTGGCCCATGCAGCCGGTCAAAAGGTGAAAGTCATCTTTGAAAACTGCTACCTGACCGACGACCACAAAATCAAGCTGTGTGAAATCTGCAGCGAACTGAAGGCCGATTGGGTCAAAACATCCACCGGTTACGGCACGGGTGGCGCAACGATGGAAGACCTGACGTTGATGAGAAAACATGCAGCGGATTCTGTACAGGTCAAAGCCGCTGGCGGAGTGCGGGACTTCGACAAACTGATGGAGGTGCGTGCGATTGATGTCAGCCGAATAGGTGCCAGTGCGACAAAGGCTATTCTGGACGTGTGTCGTGAACGACTTGGACTGGATCCGATTGAGGTCGAATCAACGGGTGCCGCGAGCGGCTACTAGTGGTCTGTCCATGTTAAATTTACTAGTAGCGGAACTCGCCAAGAGTTTCGGCAAACGAGGGGCAACGCCGAAAGTCTGGACGACATAGAGAAAAACCTCCAAACTCGGGCGAGTTCGGCTACGGAACAACCCCAGTCCATAGACTTGACCACGCACTACGTGGAGAACGCAACTTTCTTCTTTTTAACCCGAAGCGTCCGCCAACCACATTCGACATGCGGACCCACGGCTTTCATTTGAGTTTCAAGAACATCACAGGAATCGGAGCAGAGGGTTGGAACAATCGATCGAAGACATCTGGAAGAACCGCGATCTGATCGAACAGATTCAGACTCGTCGACTGACCGAAATGCTGGAAGCGATCATTCCTCGCAATCGGTTCTATACAACGAAGTACGCAGCTGCGGGCATTGACATTGACGACATCCACACTCTGGAGGACCTGCGTGCGTTGCCCGTGACCACGAAGCAGGAACTCGTGGATTCTCAGGCACAGCAGCCGCCGTATGGCGCGAATCTGTCATTTCCATCGACCGCCTACACAAGATTGCATCAAACGTCCGGAACCACCGGTCGACCGATGCGATGGCTGGACACGACCGACAGCTGGGACTGGATCATGGAATGTTGGCGGCAGATCTATTTGCTGGCCGGGCTGACCAAAGATGACCGCCTGTTTTTTCCGTTTTCGTTCGGGCCATTCATCGGATTCTGGGCAGCGTTCGAAGGAGCGTCACGGCTGGAAAACTTCGTCATCGCTGGCGGAGGCATGTCGACTTCGATTCGTCTGCAGGCGATGATCGAAAACGAAGCAACTGTTGTCTGCTGTACGCCGACCTATGCTCTGCGAATGGCGGAAGTCGCGGCCGAAGAAGGTGTCAATCTGCAGGAATCCAGCGTCCGCATGCTGATCGTCGCTGGTGAACCTGGCGGAGCCATCCCGGCAACTCGCAGCCGTATCGAATCTGCGTGGGATGCGCGAGTCATCGATCACTGGGGCATGACGGAAATTGCGTCACTGGGTGTCGAAAGTGAAGACCGCCCCGGCGGCATGTACCTGCTGGAAACGGAAGTCATCGCCGAAATCGTCGATCCGGAAACACTGGAACCCGTCGCGGCGGGCGAAGTTGGTGAGCTGCTGATTACGAACCTCGGTCGAATCGGTTCCCCCCTCATTCGTTACCGCACCCGAGACCTGGTGCAGGCGGGCACCGACAAAGGTCCGGACGAGCGAGAACTGCTTTGGCTGCCAGGCGGAATTCTGGGGCGGTCGGACGACATGGTGACCGTCCGGGGCAACAACGTCTTCCCCTCCAGCATCGAAGCCGTGCTGCGTGAAATTGATGACGTGGCGGAATTTCGCATTGACGTGAAAACCGTGCGTTCCATGCACGAACTCTGCATCACCGTCGAACCCGCTGCGGCTGCGGCTGATCGTGCAGAGGAACTCGCAAAAACAGTCGGCGATTCCCTGCGAAAGCGACTGGGGTTTGCCTGCGAAGTCAGGACCGCCGAACCAGGACAGTTGCCACGTTTTGAACTCAAAGGCCGCCGTTTCTTTCGCGAGTAACCTGGACCGCCACCAATACAAGCTCGAAGCGCCAGCGAGTGAGTCTCGTACGTTTAAGAACCTCACTTACTTGCGAGCCTGTATCAAGAACAGCATAGCCTCATGATCGCTCACGTTCAGAGCTGGCGGTTTAAGTCGAGGATCAGAGCAACCAACCGTGTCGAACGGGGTGTGATCGGTGATCCGCAGTTGATTTTTAGCGGGGTGGAGGAAAACG
>JAPYTO010000512.1 GCA_029941865.1 Fuerstiella sp.
GGCAGCCCCAGCTTTCGTTTTTTGCGTTCGAAACTGGTCTGGTAATCCATGTCGTCGACCGGATCACGTTCGGGAGCTGCTGTTAGTGCGTTGAAGTCCGGCTGACCGTCCATCAACGACTTGATGATGTCGAAGTATTCGGCCACGTCGCTCCATGAATGCACGTGTCCGTTGGGCTGGACAACATCCGACAGAATTCCTGTGAACTCCTGAGTAAACAACCGGCGCTTGTGATGACGTTTCTTCCACCACGGATCGGGAAAATAGACATGCGCCGCACTGACGGAATGTTTTTCGATCATCTTCGTCAGCACAACGTTGCAGTCGCCACCAATGACGCGGGCGTTCTGCATTTGCTGCTTCTTCAGGCGTTCTGCCGTGCGACGACCTTCGCGATAGTCAATTTCCAGTCCCAGGTAGTTGATGTCCGGATTTTTCTGCGCTGCCGTAAACAAAAACAGGCCTCGACCACAGCCGATATCCAGTTCCACAGGATTTTCGTTGCCGAAGAATTCAGACCAGACGATGGAATCACCGACATCGTCGATGACCTGGAACCAGGGTTTCAGCGGTTTGACAGGAGCCGTTTGCATGGCTGCACAGGATGTCTGTCGCGCTTGCTGTTTGCAATCCGCAGGCTGTCAAAACGGTCGAGTCGGGGCAAAGTGTTTCATTTTCCTGACTTCGCGACCGTGGTACAATACTCAGTCTCGATTTCCATGAGATTCCGGATCCGGCTCTGCCTATGACCACTCATCACTGTCAACGATTTTTGCCACTCGATGGTTCCCGGCGGGATATGCTTCGGAAGTCTGCCACTGGCTTCGGCGCTGTCGCGTTGGCCGGTTTGCTGGGGGAGTCTGAACGAAGCTTTGCAGAATCTGAAACGAACCCCTTCGCACCGAAGAAGACTCACTTCGATGCGCAAGCACGCAGCATCATCTTTTTGTACATGGATGGAGGCGTTTCACAGGTCGATTCCTTTGACCCCAAACCGCGTCTGGACTTGGAAAACGGGAAACCATTTCCGACGAAAATTGAACCGACGCAGTTCAACAACATCGGTAATACACTGGCAAGTCCGTGGAAATTCAAACAATACGGTGAATGCGGAACTCCCGTCAGTGACCTGTTTCCTCATACCGCGCAGCACGTGGACGACATGGCTGTTGTGCGGTCCATGGTGTCCAACTTTCCCGAACACACGAACGCCAACTATTTTCTGCACTCGGGCCATGGTCAGCAGGGGCGACCGGGAATGGGTGCCTGGTTCGGTTACGGACTGGGGACCGAATGCCAGGATCTGCCACACTATGTGATTCTGAATGGCGGACTGATTCCGCCCGGTGGCCTGGACAACTTCGGCAGCGGGTTTTTGCCAGCCAGTTATCAGGGGTCCGTTTTCGCCAACAGCGATCCACCCGTGGCCGACATCAAACGTCGTGAAGCCACCGCGGAACTTCAACGTCGAAAGTTGGATTTGATTCGTAGACTGGATCAGCAGACTCTGGAGCGTTACGACCACGATGACCAGATTGAATCTGCGATTACTAATTACGAACTGGCAGCTCGGATGCAACTGGCGGTACCGGAACTGATGGACCTGGTGGAGGAAACTCGGCAGACGCAGGAGGCGTACGGAATGTTTGACGAGTTTAAGAACACGGCAACGTTTGGGCGGCAATGTCTGGTTGCTCGGCGGTTAGTCGAACGCGGTGTTCGGTTTATTCAACTGACGTGTCCGGGCGGAAATGGTGACCGCTGGGACCAACACGCCAATCTCAAAGATGGTCACACTAAGAACGCCAAGAGCGTCGATCAGCCGATCGGTGCATTGCTGGCGGATTTGAAGGAGCGAGGTCTGCTGGAAACGACGCTTGTTGTGTGGTCCGGCGAATTCGGTCGCACACCATTCGCGCAGGGCAGCGACGGACGTGATCACAATCCGTATGGATTTTCGCTGTGGATGGCCGGTGGCGGCGTAAAGGGCGGAACGATCTACGGTGCCACCGACGAATTTGGTTACAAAGTCGTCGAAAATAAAGTCGAAATTCACGACCTGCATGCCACGATGCTGCATCTGTTTGGCATGGATCACGAGAAAGTGACGTATCGGTTCAGTGGTCGCGACATGCGACTGACCGACGTCCACGGTCACGTGATCCACGACATTCTCGCCTGATGGGGGACGGCCCGCGAATCGATGCGAGCGCGGGGCGGCCCGCGAGCCGGTGCGAGCTGACGCTCGGAAGGTGGTGGTCCCTTGTCTCTCGTGTCGCCGGCTACCCGCGCGGATGACACTTCTGATGGACGCTTTTCAAACGCGTGTGATCCACGTGAGTGTACACCTGAGTCGTCCGGATATTGGCATGGCCCAGCATTTCCTGCAGAGCCCGAATATCGGCTCCGCCTGCCAGCAGGTGAGTGGCAAAGCTGTGGCGGAGCGTATGTGGACCGATATCTGATCCGCAGCCGATGCGAGCCGCATAACGCTGAATGAGTTTCCACACGGTTTCGCGGTTGATCCTGCGGCCGCTGCGGGTGACGAACAGCCAGTCCTGATCGGCAACGGCGTTCTCAACCATGTTCGGACGTTCAAGATTGAGATAGTTGACGACGGCGTCGATCGCGACTGGCGTTAACGAAACCAACCGTTGCTTGTTGCCCTTGCCGGTACAGCGAGCAAAACGTTCGTCCAGATTGACGTCTGCAAGTTTCAGCCCCGTGACTTCAGAGACTCGGCACCCGGTGGCGTAGAGGACGGCAAGGATCGCTCTGTCACGCCGTGCATAACGGTCAAGTGATCCACTGGGGGCATCCAGCAACTCGTTTACGACGTCGGGACTCAGCACCTTTGGGAGTCGCTGCCAGAGCTTCGGTGAACTGATGAGATCAACGGTACTGTCCGCCACGACCGATTCCAGCATCAGATACCGAAAGAACATGCGGATGGCGGCCAGGTTGCGGGCGATGCTGGTGCTGGCAAGGTTGCGTTGTTGCAGGTTTTCAAGAAATGCGGTCAACGTCGGAATGTCGATTTGATGGACGGTCCGACGATTGTTGTCGCGGTTCCATTGAAAGAACTTTTGCAGGTCGAGGCGATAGGCCGCAAGGGTATTCGGCGACATCCCGCATTCGGCGTCCAGGTACGCCAGAAACCCTGACAACCAGGTGGCCGGGTCCTGAAATGTTTCGCCTGAAAATCGACTTCCGGACGGTGGTTTCTTGCGGCGTGCCATATTGATCGGTTCTGGAATGGCTTCCATGCACGTCCGTGGGGGCAGTCATGAATGTGAAGTTTGAGAAGATGTCCGAATGACGTACCAGTAAATCTCCGGGGCTTCCTTCGCAGGCTCAGTCCAGCCCCAGATGGGCACCCCAGTCGCCGCACACGAAATGGGTAGCCCGGTGGTGTATTCACCGAAGGCAAAACGTTGGCCGTAAATGCAAATCGCCGTCACCGTTCAGAGGGGGTTGAACGGCGACGGCGACAGTGAAACCGTTTTTCAACGGTGTTCGGACCTCTAC
>JAPYTO010000513.1 GCA_029941865.1 Fuerstiella sp.
TCTCACCGTTTCAACGACTCAGCCAACAACACCTGCGATTCACACCAAGCTCGCAGCGCCAGCGAGTGGGTCTCATGCGCTTGTAAAACTCACTCGCTGGCGCTTCGAGCTTGTATCCCGGCGCCTTTCTCATGCTACCGACTTCGGCGGTGACTCTAATCGAATTTCAGCGAGTACAGATCGGCATCGGACATTTCGAAGCGAAGTTGAATTGGCTTGCCGGCCAATGCACTGACATCGGAACCGTTCTTCCATGCGACCGTTCTCTCGATGTGGTCGCCGTAAATGGGTTCACATTCATCAAGTGAGAAACCCGAAATCGCCTTGCCATCAGCGTCCCGAATCTCGACTCGCACTTGACCCGCGGCACTTGTCGAATAATTGATTTCCAGTTTCGAGCCAGTGAATTTCAGCAGTCGCGTCATGAACTCGCTGGTTTCCAGTGGCGCATTCACCGAGACGAAGCCATCGATTCGCAGTGCATACCGTCTGCCTCCGGTAAGGAAGAGTGACATTTGCGAGGGGCTTGTCTGGTGAATACCGATTGCTGCGTAGTTTGCACGGTTCGCCCAACCCTGGGCCCCGATTCCCGGCCGAATAAATGATTGAGTGAATTCGCGGTCGAATCGATCTCCGCCGCGTGTGCTCATCATCAGGATGTCCGTCGCCGAACCGCGTTTGGCCATAAATCGCGTCGGCAGGGCGATGTAAATATGCGGTGCGCGGTAGTAGGGTTGCGTGCAGGGCGTGTAGAGATGCTCGTTCGGAAGATTCGCTTTCATTTCGACAAACGGTGTCCAGTTGATGAAGTCCTGTGACGTCGTGCGTGCGATGCCACGATATCCGTTGATGAAGCGGCGAAAGTAACAGACGTAGGCCTGTTCTGAATCCGACCAGAAAGCGTAGTTCTGCGAATCAAAGTACTTGCCCCATGCTTCCGGAACGACGGGCTCGTCCCTCAACCTCTTCCAGTGAATTCCGTCCGGCGATGTGTACGCCTTCAAGCCGCCAGGTCCGCGGCGTTTCCGCACCTCAAGATGTTCTTTGTGCGGCTGATACGCCAGTCCACCCAGCGCCTTGTATCTCTCGGCGGTCGGCACACCTGGTTTAGTGTCGATGAATGGTGTGAAGTTGTGGGTCACAAGGAACTCATTCATCAGCACGACGTTGCCGTCTGGAAATGTCGGATGGTCGTCGTAGATGTTGAGTTTTGGCAATGTCCAGTCGACCCCGTTCCTGCTCTCCGCATACAGCGTCACTTCGCCTTCGTGGTATTGTTCCCAGCCCTTCTTCCAGTGGTTACCGGGCTGTGTGTCGCCACGGTAATAGAACTGAAACCCGTCGTCGGATCTCAGCACGGTGGCATAGTGGCCGTGAGGCCGCGGCGGCGAAACGGGCGACATGAGCTGTGGTGTGTGCAGTTTCAGCGAAGTTCCCTGCAACTCGCCGACGATGTGCCGATCCACAAACAATTCACGCTGCGAACCAATGTCAACGGCCTGCCGTGCATCGTCGGCCCCGAACAGATGACCCGGAGCGAGGATACTCGCCAGAGCGAAGCAGATGCCGTGCAGGACGGGCGATGTCACACAGCTTGTGATCTTGATTTTCCTCATGTTCACGCCGATCCTCATGGAAGTTGCGGTGTCAGTGTGCTGCCGTCTTAGTGAAAGAATTCGAGAGCATAAGCCGAGCATTCACCATTGACTACTCAGATGCATCAGTCCGGGAAATGCCTTTGTTCGGTCATGCGTTCATGTGATTGCCAGTCGATTGTGGAGGCCGTGTGCAAGTAGTAGGATCCACGCAAGTGACTGTCCTGTAAGTACTTCCGTCCAAAAAAAGACGACATGAATATGAGTGAGAAATGGATTGCAGATCGCATGCATCAGATCGATGCATCGGGGATCCGAAAGGTTTTTGATCTGGCTGCCACGATGCAGAATCCGATCAATTTAAGCATCGGTCAACCACACTTCGATACGCCTCAACCTGTCAAAGACGCCTTGTGCCAGGCGGTTCAGGAAGGCAAAAACGCCTACAGTCAGACGCAGGGGATTGCGCCACTGCGGGAGCAACTGCAGCACGATGTCGATTCTGCGTATCAACATGATGACCGTGAGGTGTTCATTTCTTCGGGCACCAGCGGTGCGCTGATGCTGGCGTTGTGTACGCTGGTTAATCCCGGCGATGAAGTGCTGGTCTTTGATCCGTGGTTCGTGATGTACAAACATCTGGTAACGCTGGCCGGCGGCAACGTTGTGCAGGTGTCGACTTATCCGGACTTTCGAATTCGGCCGGAAGCCGTGCAGGCTGCCATTACGGACCGTACGAAAGTGATTCTGTTCAACAGTCCCAGCAATCCCACGGGGGCTGTGGCCTCTGCGGAAGAAGTGAAAGCTTTGGCGCAGATTGCCGCTGACAACGATATCGCTTTGATCAGTGACGAGATCTACAAGTCGTTCTGCTACGACAGTGAATTCCGCAGTCCGGCGGAATGGAATGACAGCACGATTGTTATCGACGGGTTCAGCAAGTCTCACTCTATGACGGGGCTGAGGCTGGGGTATGTTCACGGGCCATCGGCCGTGATTCAGCAGATGATGAAGCTGCAGCAGTTTACGTTTGTCTGTGCGCCGCACCCCGTTCAGTGGGCGGCACTGACTGCCCTGGATCTGGATCTGTCCGAAAATTTTGCGGACTACGGTCGCAAACGCGATCTCATTGTGTCGGAACTGAAGGACCACTTTGAGATTCAGGGAGGGCAGGGGGCGTTCTATCTGTTCCTGAAGACTCCGTGGGGAACAGGGACCGAGTTTGTGACCGAAGCGATTCGTAATAACCTGCTGATCATTCCCGGAAACGTGTTCAGTCCCACTGACACTCACTTCCGACTGTCGTTTGCTGCGGCCGATGATCAATTACGGCAAGGCGCAGAGATCCTGCGCAAGCTGGCTGATCAGGGAGCCCCGGCGAATTGAACTTTGCCGAAGGAAAAATTTCTTCAGACTTCACGGCTTATCCGGCATAGGTATCTACACATCTTTACCCTCCCGTTTTTACGGGAGGGTCGGACGCGGTAGCGGCCGGGGAGGGCGATTGACAGTCGAAACGTAAATGTATGGTCGACGATAAAAGACCCTCTCCGGGCCTGATAGCCCGACTCTCCCGCAAGCGGGAGAGTAAACACGTGAACCGAACTGCTGGCAGACGCACTGATCGTAATCTCCGGATTTGTGTAGATACCAATGGCTTATCCGGGGGGTAGTCAGTGACAAGTCACTTTCCAGATGTCTGTTCGTTCAACTCCGTTACCAGGCGGTCCACGATGTCGCTGCTGGTGATGCCTTCTGATTCTGCGTTGAACGTCGTCAGGACTCGGTGAGTTAAGACAGGCTGAGCGACCTCCAACACGTCTTCCAGTCGCACCATGTAGCTTCCCGTCAGTGCGGCTCGCGATTTGGCTCCCAGAATCAGGTACTGCACGGCTCGCGGGCCGGCACCCCATGACACCAGTGGCTTCA